>MKRZ01000001.1 GCA_001897075.1 Mesorhizobium sp. 61-13
ACTTTGCGGGTCGCGCCATCGACGACCAGCTTCATCAGCATCTTCTCGTCGCGGCCGGACAAGGTGTGGCGCATGGGCCGGAAAGCCGCGCGATAGATTTCGAGATCGGGGAAGCGCTTCGCCGCATCGTCTTCGGAAAGACCCACGGTTCCGATTTCCGGCTGTGAGAAGACGGCAGTTGCAATGATGTCGTGGTCCGGTGCCGTCGCGTTGCCCTTGAAGGCCGTCTCGATGAAGCACATGGCCTCGTGGATCGCGACCGGGGTCAGTTGCACGCGGTTGGTAACGTCGCCGATGGCCCAGACATTGTCGATGTTGGTGCGGGAATACTCGTCTACCTTGATGGCACCGTCATGTGCCATTTCGACACCAGCATGCTCAAGCCCGAGGCTTTCCGTATTCGGCACGCGACCGATGGCAAGCATGACCTGATCTGCCACCAGCACTTCGCCACCGCTGACGCGAACGTCGAGCCGCCCATCTGCGTGACGGCTGACGTTTTCTGACACAGCGTGGCAGAGGATGCGGATGCCTTTCTTCGCCATGGTTTCGTGCAGCATCTTGCGCAAATCCATATCGAAGCGGCTGAGGATCTCGGCGCCCCTGTAGACGAGCGTCGTCTCGACACCGAGACCGTGGAAGATGTTGGCAAATTCCACCGCGATATAGCCACCACCTTCGATGACGATTGCCTTAGGCAGTTCAGCGAGGTGGAAGGCTTCGTTGGAGGTGATGCAGTGCTCACTGCCCGGAAGTGCCGGATGCAGCGCCGGACGGCCGCCAGTGGCTATCAATATCTGATCGGCTGTCACAGTGCGGTTTTCGGTCACAAGGCGAACGGTGTGGCGGTCGACGAGCACCGCGCGCGACTGGAAAGTCTCGCCGCCGGCGTTGGCGACGTTCTTCTGATAGATAGCTTCAAGCCGCGCGATCTCGCGATCCTTATTGGCAATCAGCGTGTGCCAATCGAAGGTCGCCTTCGGGACCGTCCAGCCATAGCCGGCCGCGTCCTCGAAATGCTCCGGAAACTGCGAAGCGTAGACAAACAACTTTTTGGGAACACAGCCGCGAATGACGCAAGTGCCGCCGAAGCGGTACTCTTCAGCGATGCCAACGCGCTTGCCGAGGCTGGCTGCAACGCGGGCCGCACGCACGCCTCCCGATCCGCCGCCGATGACGAAAAGATCGTAGTCGTAAGCGGTCATGATGAAATTTCCCTGATGTAGAGCGTTGCAGCCGGACAGGTAGGACGGCGGAGACTAAAAGAAAAGCCCGGACGAACCGGGCTTTTCCAAATCACGAATGGAGGGAATGGGATCAGTTGCCGCTCGGTGCCGGTGCCGTTCCGTCCGTTGCGGGTGCGGCACCGTCAGTTGCGGGCGCAGGAGCCTTGGCACCGGCCGCGGCCTGCATTGCTTCTCCGACCTGCTGGCCGAGATCGCGCGCGATGCCGTTTTGCCAGATCTCGGCTGCCTTCATCAACTCGCGGGTGACGATGGGGCCGCTTCCGAGCAACTTCTTGCCAGCTTCGGAACTGTAGAAGGTGGCGATATCATTGAGTTCCTGCTCGGAAAACACCTTTGCGTAAGCCGTGGCCGCTTCCTTCTCGAGGTCGGCGCGACGTGGCGCCAATGCTAGCGCCTTGGCTGATACGGTGGTGCCGATCAGTTCCTGCAGGTCCGGGTTCTTCTGGATGAGTGACGATTCCAGCGCTGCTGCGGCCTGTGGCAAGATGCTGTCAAAGGGGTCCGTTGCGTGAATGGCCGCAACCGCCGCCTTTGCAGCCTTCAGGTGCGATTCGGCAATATCCTGCGCAAACGAGGGCATGGCAAAAGCGACAACGGCCGAAGCCGCCAAGACTGCGGCAAATCGACGGATTCGGATATTCGACATCATAATTGGCAGGACTCCCTGATTTACCGGGCGGCGTGGATTGTCTCGATGCCGTCGTCGCCAGCGAGAATCGCCGCAGACGCCAGCCCGATGAAGAAACCGTGCTCGACCACGCCCGGAATGGCGTGAAGAGCAGCAGACAGCGCTCTTGTATCCGGAATGCGGCCAAAAGATGCATCCAGGATCAAATGGCCACCGTCTGTAACAAATGGCTGGCCGTCCGTCATCCGCAATGTGAGCGGCCCCGAAAGCCCAAGCCTTGCGGCGGCTGCGCCAATGGCAATTTCCGTGGCGCGCAATCCGAACTTGTTCACCTCGATCGGCAAAGGAAAACGACCGAGCGTTTCGACCAGTTTCGAACGGTCTGCGATCACGATCATGCGCGCAGAGGCTGCGGCAACGATCTTTTCGCGCAACAGCGCGCCGCCGCCGCCCTTGACCAGCGTGAGTTCGGCATCGATCTCATCGGCGCCGTCGATGGTGAGGTCGAGCTCCGGCGTTTCGTCCAGGGTCGTAAGACGCACGCCGAGTTCCCGGCACAGTGAAGCCGTGCGCTCCGAGGTCGGCACGCCGATGACATCGAGGCCGGTCGCGACTTTAGCCGCAAGCAGGCGCACGAACTCTTCGGCCGTCGACCCGGTGCCGATGCCAAGCCGCATGCCGCCCACGACATGCGCAAGCGCCGCTCGTGCCGCCTCGATCTTCAACTGCCGTGCATCCATGACGGTCAATCTTTTCCCGTGCTCATTCCCGGATTCCGCCTCTAACACTTTTGATCGTTGGGTCAAAGGCACAGAGCCGGCGCTTTGCGCAGCTTGCACAGCCGTTTTCAGCGGGCTATCGCCTTCGCCATACCAAATGGAACAAGAATCGCCATGACACGCCCGATCATCGTTTTCGACCTCGACGGCACGTTGATCGACACAGCGCCCGATCTGATGGACAGCCTAAACTACTCGCTGAGCGCGGCAGCCCTGCCTCACGTCGATGCTCCCGCCTTCCGGCGTTTTGTCGGCAATGGCGGCAAGGTCATGATCGAGCGCGCCTTTGCTGCATATAACAAGCCATTGCCTATCGAAGAACATGAGCGGCTGCTCGATCTGTTCCTCGATTCCTACACCCAAAGCATACCGGGCAAATCCCTGCCCTATCCCGGCGTTCTGGATGCGATCGCAAGGCTTGAAAATGCCGGGTATCTGCTGGCAATCTGCACCAACAAATACGAGGCCAATTCGCTTGCTCTGATCGAGGCACTCGGGCTGTCCAAGCATTTTGCGGCCAATTGCGGCCAGGACACGTTTCCGTTCAGGAAGCCCGATCCGCGCCATCTGCTTGAAACCATCAAGCGCGCAGGCGGTGATCCAGAACAGGCGTTGATGGTTGGCGATTCGCAAACCGACATCGACACGGCAAAGGCCGCCGGTATTCCCGTTGCGGCGGTGGATTTCGGCTACACCGACCGGCATGTGCGGGAATTCGATCCATCGGTGGTCATCTCGCACTTTGACGAGTTGACTCTTAACCTCGTCCAGAGGCTGATTTCCGCCGCGAAATAGACTTGCGGCGGCCTTCCGGGATTTGGCCGGCAAGTGGTGTCTCAAGCGGTTGACTTCGGTAGCCAGCCTCCCTTATATCGCGGCGCGCTTGGCCTTTTGGCAACGAGCGGGCGATTAGCTCAGCGGGAGAGCACACCCTTCACACGGGTGGGGTCGTAGGTTCAATCCCTACATCGCCCACCATTCCCTTCGTCTAGCAAGTCGCGGAACCCGGGCCACAGCCTGAAACCGGGCTACAACCTCCGAATTAGACAAACGCCCGGATTTGCCGGGAACATATCGCCTGAATGGGCGATTGTAGCGTTTCTGGGCTGTGATAGCGTCTCGGTCTGGCAATCGCGTCAAGGAGGCGTGCCATGGCCAAAATTGACCTTTGGGCGCGCTGGATTGTGCCTGTGGTTTTCGCGCTGATGTTTCCCGCCGCCGCAAATGCGCAGAGCGGGCCCTGTGAACTGGACGCTTCCGGCGAACTATATTGCTACAGCAACAACAACCCCAATATGCTGGAGGCATCCTGCCTGACATATGCAGACCCAAAATATTGCCTTCCCTACCATCAGCGCGCCTGCCAGGTGAACGGATTTGCGCTTGCATGCCGGATGGCAAATCTTGGCCAGAATTGCGCGGGAGGCGACCCAGCGGGATGCAATTATTACATGCAAATCCTGCAGGCCAATCGCGCCTGTAACCTCGAAGGCAACCAGCAGGCATGCAGTTGGATTGTCCAGCAAGGGCTCTAGGACTTCTAGGTCGCCGACATCTTCGGTCTGGACACATTTTCTAATTTTTGGCGCCAGGCATTTTCCGCGGACGCACCCGGTCTGATAGCAGCGGTTCGAGAACGGCGCGCCAATCGCCTTTGCGAGCGTCGCCGGCGCTTTGCACCGCACCCCCGTTAACGACAAAACGAAGCGGGGCGTGCGACAGACAGCACTTGGTGTATCATGCTCGTGGGGGCGATAGGAGCCAGCCATGAGCGTTTGTCCTATCTGCTGCGGTACCAGAAAGATCCTGCTTCCCGTTCGCCGCGACGAACTGAAAGCGGCTGTTGAAACGCATCGCGAATACGCATGCCCCGAATGCGGTGTTGCCCACCTGGATGCGGAAGAGGTCGCGGTGGCGGCCGCGCTCAAGATCAACTTCGATGACTCCTGCGAACCGGACGATGAGGGCAGCATCTCCAAGGGGCAGGCAATAGAAGCCGTCATGGACGCGCTTCGTCTCGTCATCGAGCAGCATCGCCCCCGTCGAAAAGCCGCCTAGACCCACAAGCTATTAATCTGACAAATCGGTCGGCGACCTATGAGGGGGCCAACTGATTCTACCTCGCTACGGACCCTTCAAAAATCATGGTTCGCCGACAGGCCAGAACGGTTACGCAACGGCACCAAAATGCCCTCACGGATTGCTGCGAAACGCGCAATTCCCAATTTGATACAAGCCAATGTGATCGGCAAAAATATTCATATTTATCAATGGCTAGGCGGATTTTCAAAGGCCGGTTACTCACAGCCACGATCGACTATCAACAAGTGTTGTTGGCAACTCCAAAAGTCCAATTGCGAAGGTAAAACTTTTGGTCTATTTCCCGTTATATCGGCATCTACTGATGTAACGGTGGAGACGCCCAGCATGAGCATACCAGTAGCGGTGACGCTTACGATTTCGACTGCGGTCGATACAGAATACTCTGCCGACGATCATATCCATGACATCGTGTTGAGTGCGCAAAGCATGTTTTGCGCTTGCGATGTGAAGGTCGTGGATTACCAAGTCGGCGAAGCAGGTGAAGTGCACCATATAACCATAGACGGTAACCAGGCTCCCTGATCTCAGGGGGCTTGGCCCGTTCTGGTCAGCTTGCAGGGACGCGAACGGCTTCCGTTGCATCCAGCGCCTGCCTCAGGCGCGTATCGCGGTCATAGACATCACCGAAATACTCGACCTTGCCCGACAAGTCCGGCCATGCCGTGAAGTAGGCGACATAGACTGGAATCTTTCGAGTCACCTTTTCCGACGAATGGCCCTGTTTCAGTTTCTCAGCGACATAGTCGACGGAAGTGCCAAGCACTGCCGCAGCCATGCCGCGCGGGTCCTGCAGGCGCACGCAGCCATGGCTGAGCGCGCGCATGTCGCGCTGGAAGAACGCCTTTTGCGGCGTGTCGTGCATGTAGATCGCATGCTTGTTGGGAAATAGGATTTTCAATTCACCCAGCGCGTTGGCCTCGCTCGGCGCCTGGCGCACGCTGAACGGCACCTTGCCGCCGTACTGGCTCCAGTCGATGGACGAAGACGGTATGCGTCGACCCTTGGCGTCGGTGACTTCGTAACCTGAACGATCGAGATAGTCGGGATCGCTGCGCAAGCGGGGCAACATCTCGTTGACGATGATGGACTGCGGCACTCCCCAATACGGGTTGTAGTCGACCTGCTCGATCTCATCGTAGAAGAAGCTGGTCTGGTTCGAAGTCTTGCCGATGACCACGCGGGTCTTCAGCTTTTCTTCGCCGCCGTCAATGTAGCTGGCGCTAAAGGCCGGCTGATTGATGAAGACGCGTGGGCTGCCAAGGTCTGACGGCAGCCAGCGCAACTGCTCCAGCGCGACCTTTACCTTTTCCAGCCTGTCTGCCTTCGAGTTGCCGGCAAGGGTAGCGACCGTGCGCGGACCGACGACGCCATCCGGCTTCAAGCCCGCTTTTTTCTGAACGGCTTCGAAGACCGGCACGAGTTCGGGAACATAGGTTTCGCTGGTTCCTAGCCGCGCCAATACTTCTCCGAAATCGGCTCCCATCTGGTCGTCGAGATTTCGG
Organism: Mesorhizobium sp. 61-13; assembly: GCA_001897075.1. Classification (GTDB taxonomy): domain Bacteria; phylum Pseudomonadota; class Alphaproteobacteria; order Rhizobiales; family Rhizobiaceae; genus Mesorhizobium. The sequence goes on from MKRZ01000001.1 coordinate 6,260, forward strand.
GCAATCAGGGTTAGCAACTTTGGCAATTCGGTGCTGGTCTCGCCCGGTTTCAGCAAGAGCTTCGGGTCGACGACAATCTCGTTTTCGGCGCTCGCTTCCAGACTTTCGAGTTCGATGCGAAGCGCTTGGTA
>MKRZ01000002.1 GCA_001897075.1 Mesorhizobium sp. 61-13
CACCAGTAAGGGTCTGCGCGATGATATTGAAGTCGATAGAGCCCGTGTAGCCATACACAAGCGAAATACCGTAGAGCATCATTCCGGTGCCGAGCGCGCCAAGCACGAAATACTTCAGGCCAGCCTCGCTCGAACGCAAGCTGTCGCGATTGATTGCCGCAACGATATAGAGCGCCAGCGACTGCAGCTCGAAGCTGAGATATAGCGCGATCATGTCGTTGGCAGACGCCATCAAAAGCATGCCGGTGGACGACAGCATCACGAGTATCGGATACTCGAAGCTGTCGAATTTCTCTGCCTTCGCAAAGCCAACCGACATGACAAGCGTTACCGCAGCGCCGGCAAGCGTCAGCACCTTCATGAAACGTGCAAACGGATCGACGACGAATGAATTGCCGAACGCCTTGCCCTCACCGACCGAGAAGATCAGCCATGCTCCAGCGGCGGCCATCACCAGGACGGCAAGCGTAGTCACGAGGGTGCTCGAGCGGCTGTTGGAATAGACGCCGACCATCAGAAGCACCATCGCCCCAACGGCGAGGATGATTTCCGGCATTAGCAGTTGGATACTGGCGGAGAGTTCCGGCGTCATGGTTCGCTAAATCTCCAGTCAGTTTGCAGCCGCGGTCTGCGCGGCATTGATGGATGCGGTGACGTTGGTCACCAGCGCCTTGACCGACTGCGCCGTCGCGTCGAACACCGGCGCCGGATAGACGCCGAAGAAGATCGTCAGCACCACCAGCGGATAAAGGATCGCCTTTTCGCGCCCGGACAGGTCGAGCATTCCCTTCAAGCTGTCCTTGGTCAGCGTACCGAACACCACTCTCCGATAAAGCCAAAGCGCATAGGCAGCCGACAGGATCACACCCGTCGTCGCAAAGAACGCCACCCAGGTATTGGCCTTGAAAGCGCCCAGCAGCGTCAGGAATTCACCGACGAAACCGCTGGTGCCGGGCAAGCCGACATTGGCCATGGTAAAGATCAGGAAGGCCACCGCATATTTCGGCATGTTGTTGACGAGGCCGCCATAGGCGTCGATCTCACGCGTGTGCAGCCGGTCGTAGATGACGCCGACGCACAGGAACAGCGCACTGGAAACCAGGCCGTGCGACAGCATCTGGAAGATCGCACCCTGTATGCCCTCGGCATTCATCGCGAAGATGCCCATGGTCACGTAGCCCATGTGGGCAACCGACGAATAGGCGATCAGCTTCTTCATGTCCTCCTGCATCAGGGCGACCAGCGATGTGTAGATGATCGCAACGACCGACAGTGCGAACACCATTGGCGCGAACATTTCCGATGCGAGCGGGAACATTGGCAGCGAGAAGCGCAGGAAGCCGTAGCCGCCCATCTTTAGCAGGATGCCGGCCAGAATGACCGAACCAGCGGTCGGCGCTTCCACGTGCGCATCGGGCAGCCAGGTATGAACCGGCCACATTGGCATCTTCACTGCGAACGACGCGAAGAAGGCCAGCCATAGCCACGTCTGCATCGAAGCCGGGAACGCATGCGTCATCAGCGTCGGGATATCGGTCGTGCCCGATTGCCAGAACATCGCCATGATGGCGAGCAGCATCAGCACCGAGCCGAGCAGCGTATAAAGGAAGAACTTGAAAGAGGCATAGACGCGCCGCTTGCCGCCCCAGACGCCGATGATGATGAACATCGGGATCAGGCCTGCTTCGAAGAAGACGTAGAACAAGACGATGTCGAGCGCGCAGAAGACGCCGATCATCAGCGTTTCCAGGAGCAGGAAGGCAACCATATACGCCTTCACGCTCTTCTGAACCGATTGCCACGAAGCCAGGATACACAGCGGCATCAGGAAAGTCGTCAGGATGACAAACAGTATCGAGATGCCGTCGACGCCCATATGGTAGGAAATGCCCGAGTCCAGCCACTCGTGCTTCTCGACCATCTGGAACCCGGCCTGCGAGTTGTCGAAGCCGATCCACACGAACAGCGACACCACGAAGGTCACGACCGTCGTCAACAGCGTGATCGAGCGGATATTGCGCTTGCCGTTCTCGTTGTCGTCGCCGATCAGCAAAATGAGCAGCACGCCAACCAGCGGCAGGAATGTGACCGTCGATAGAATTGGCCAGTCGGTCATTGGGTCAGAACCTGCTAATCTGATCGAAATGGTGTGAGGCCATCTGGCCAGATACTAGGAGCGAGGGCGAAGACAATGTCGGCCATTGTTGAGCGCTCGCGACGACGTTGCTGGCCTGATGGACCACATCCGAAGGACGCCCAAACGGCTTCGACCTGCCGCGTCGAATCCCTTGGCCGATGGACACCCATCGACCGTCGGGGTTCTCCTTGCATCTCTTTGCCGTTTCAGGCGCCATTTCGAACATATTGGTAGGTCCTGACCCTAGAGCATCATCCAGGTGACGAGTGCGGCAACGCCGATCAGCATGGCGAAGGCATAGTGATAGAGGTAGCCGGACTGCAACTTGACGACGCGATCGGTGACATCGACCACGCGCGCCGAGATCCCGTCAGGGCCAAGCCCGTCGATGATCCTGCCGTCGCCCGTCTTCCACAGGAAGTGACCTAGCCGCTTGGCCGCACGCACGAACAGGAAGTCGTAGAGTTCGTCAAAATACCACTTGTTGAGCAGGAACGCGTAGAGCCCGCGGTGCTGTGCGGCAAGCTGCTTCGGCGTTTCCGGAGAGCGGATATAGAACTGCCACGCAAACAAAAGCCCGATCAGCATCGCCACGAAAGGCGACAGTTTTACCCACAACGGCACGCCGTGCATGTCGTGCAGGATATGGTTATCCGGCAGCGTGAACAACGATGCCTTCCAGAACTCGCCATAGGCTTCGCCGATGAACTGGTCGTGGAACAGGAAACCGGCCAAGAGTGCGCCTGCCGCGAGGATGAAGAGCGGAACCAGCATCACCGGCGGCGATTCATGAACGTGGTGCATCACCTCATGGCTTGCCCGCGGTTTGCCGTGGAACGTCATGAAGATCAGACGCCATGAGTAGAAGCTGGTGAAGCAGGCAGCCACGACTAGCAGAATGAAGGCGAAACCGGCGACTGCGTTATGGCCGACAAAGGCGCTTTCGATGATGGCGTCCTTCGAGAAAAAGCCCGCCGTGCCGATAACCGTTACAGGAACGCCAACGCCTGTCAGCGCCAGGGTGCCAATGACCATCATCCAGTAAGTGGTCGGGATCAGCTTGCGCAGCCCGCCCATCTTGCGCATGTCCTGTTCGTCCGAAACGGCATGGATGACCGAACCCGAACCAAGGAACAAAAGCGCCTTGAAGAAAGCATGCGTGAAAAGGTGGAAGATAGCAGCGCCATAGGCGCCGACGCCCAGCGCCACGAACATGTAGCCGAGCTGCGAGCAGGTCGAATAGGCGATCACCCGCTTGATGTCGTTCTGCACCAATCCGACCGTCGCCGCGAAGAACGCCGTGATCGCACCGACAAAGGTCACCACGAGAAGCGCCGTGTGCGAAAGCTCGAACAGCGGCGACAGGCGCGCCAGCATGAAGACACCGGCCGTCACCATGGTTGCCGCGTGGATCAGCGCCGAAACCGGCGTCGGGCCTTCCATCGCATCAGGCAGCCAGGTGTGCAGCGGCACCTGCGCCGACTTGCCCATCGCTCCCATGAAGAGAAGCAGGCACACCACGGTAATAGCCGCCTGCTTGTCGAGCGCATAGCCGAGGAAATTCAGCACGGCCTCGCCGCCAGCGGCAGCTTCCGCGCCATGTTCGGCAGGAATGAACGAGGCGGCATTGGCGAAGATCGTGCCGAGGTTCACCGAACCGAACAGCACGAACACCCCGAAGATGCCGAGCGCAAAGCCGAAATCGCCGACGCGATTTACCACAAACGCCTTGATGGCAGCGGCATTGGCGGATGGCTTCTTGTACCAGAAACCAATCAGCAGATAGGAGGCAAGGCCCACGCCTTCCCAGCCAAAGAACATCTGGATCAGATTGTCGGACGTCACCAGCATGAGCATGGCGAAGGTGAACAGCGACAGATAGGCGAAGAAGCGCGGCCGGTTCGGATCGTGGTGCATGTAGCCGATCGAGTAGATATGCACGAGCGCCGACACGGTGTTGACGACGACCAGCATCACCACCGTCAGCGTGTCGATCCTGAGCGCCCAGGCCGTATCGATACCGCCCGACTGGATCCAGCGCAGCACGGGAACCGTAAACACCTCGGTCTCCGAAAAACCGACCGAGAAGAACGCCACCCACGAAAGTGCCGCCGAAATCACCAGCAGCCCGGAAGTGATATATTCCGAGGCCTTGGCGCCGAGCGAAGTGCCAAACAGGCCGACGATCAGGAAGCCGATGAGGGGAAGGAAGACGATAGCTTGATACATGATCGGTCCCGTCAACCCTTCATCATATTCACGTCTTCGACCGCGATGGAGCCGCGGTTACGGAAGAAGACCACCAGAATGGCCAACCCGATGGCCGCTTCCGCTGCCGCCACCGTCAGCACGAACAGCACGAACACCTGTCCCACCAGATCGTTCAGCAGCGAGGAGAACGCGACCAGATTTATGTTTGCCGCAAGCAGCAGCAACTCGATCGACATCATGATGACGATCACGTTCTTGCGGTTCAGGAAGATGCCGAACACGCCGATGGTGAACAAGATCGCCGAGAGTGTCAGGTAATGTCCGATGCCGACGCTCATGTCAGATGCCCTTCCCGGTGTCGACCTTGCGGACTTCGATGGCTTCTTCCAGCGTGCGCGCATTCTGCCGCGCAATGTTCTGGCGCTTGACGCCCTGCTTGTGGCGCAGCGTCAAAACGATCGCGCCGACCATGGCGACCAGAAGCACCAGGCCGGCCATCTGGAAGAAATGGATGTAGTCCGTGTAGAGGATGTCGCCCAACGCCGCCGTGTTGCTGCGCGTGGCAAGATCGGGAA
>MKRZ01000003.1 GCA_001897075.1 Mesorhizobium sp. 61-13
ATGGCAATCTGGTTGCGGCCTATCCGGCAACCATCGGTTCAAACGATACGCCGTCGCCGTCCGGCATTCACGCCGTTTCGCGGATAGCCGTGAACCCGAACTACACCTACAATCCCAATCTCAACTTCAAGCAGGGCAACAACGACAAGATCCTTACCATCCCTCCCGGCCCCAACGGCCCGGTCGGCTCGATCTGGATCGCGCTCGACAAGCCGACCTATGGCATTCACGGCACGCCGGAACCGTCCAAGATCGGCAAGACCGAGAGCCATGGTTGCATCCGCTTGACCAACTGGGACGCGACGGAACTGGCGAAATTGGTGAAGCCCGGCGTTACAGTCGAGTTTGTGGACTGAACGAAGCAGCCGGAAGTGCCGACGTTGGCGGGCGTGGCCTGATTGCCGGGAAACCGTTGAGGGTTTAATCGTATTGGATGCAATCGCCGCCTCCCGCAACTGATACGGCTTCCCTTCCTAACGGCACGGCGGAACGCTCGTTTTGCCCGCAGAACCAGCGCAAGTTCGTGCTGATATCCGCGATCCTGGCATCGGCGCTTGGATTCATCGACGGCTCCGTATTGGCCATCGCCATTCCCGCGATCCGCGTCGACCTCGGCGCCAGCCTTGTCGAGGCCCAGTGGATATCCAACGCCTATGCGCTGACCTTGTCGGCGCTCATCCTCGCCGGCGGAACGGCTGGCGACCGCTTCGGGCTGCGACGCGTTTTCGCGGTGGGGATAGCCTTCTTCGTCGCCGCTTCGATGGCTTGCGTCGTCGCGCCCGATCCGTTTGTGCTCATCATATGCCGTGCCATTCAGGGCATCGGCGCGGCAATCATGGTGCCGTGCAGCCTTGCCATCATCGCCAAGGCGTACCCGAAAAAGGAACGGGGCAAGGCAATCGGCATCTGGGCCGCTGCGTCGGCCTTGACCACCTCACTTGGGCCGATCCTCGGCGGCCTGGTGTTATCTGCGTTCGGCGATGGCATCTGGCGCGCGATCTTTGCGATCAACCTGCCTTTGGGTGGCCTGGCGATCTTCCTGTTGCTGGCAAAAGTGCCGGACGACATGCCGACGGAAAAGCGCTCGCTGGACCTCGGCGGCGCGGTGCTGGCGACTGTCGCGTTCGGCCTGATGGCTTATGGGCTGACATCGATGAGCAGCGAAAGCACGACCGATGCAACGAGCAACAGCCTGATCGCGGTGGCGGCTGGTCTCCTCATCCTCGCAGCCTTCGTCTGGTGGGAATGGCAACAGCGGGAGCCGATGATAGAGCTTGGCCTGTTTGCCAACCGCGCTTTTGCGGGAGCCAACATCGCTACCTTCTTCCTGTATTTTTCACTGTCGGCGATCCTGTTCTATCTGCCGATGCTGCTTATCGCCGGTTGGGGTTTGAACACCGCGGTGGTCGGATTCACATTCGTGCCGCTCTCCGTGGCGATCGCGCTCCTGTCGGGTCCGGTCGGAAACCTCTCGGATTGGATAGGGCCGCGGTTTCCCATCGCTGCGGGAAGCCTGCTCGTTGCGCTGGGGTTTGCCGGGTCGGCCGTGGCCGTTGGCCTGGGTATTCGCGATTTCTGGCTGGGCATTTTTCCGTGCATGGTCGTCATGGGGATCGGCATGGCGCTTGTGGTGTCGCCGCTGTCGACGGCGATCATGACCGCTGTAGAAGACAGGGATACGGGAGCGGCCTCCGGCATCAACAATGCGGTTTCGCGCATAGGCGGCCTCATGGCCGTCGCCGCCATGGGGTCGGTCGCAGCCTGGGCTTATGACTGGGTGCTCGGACCGCAAGCGGTCGCCGGCATGCCGGGTTTCGGCGAGCCGCTGACCGCATCCATTGCCAATGACCTCGACACGGTCCGGATTGCCGCCAGCGATTTTGCCTTTGCGGCGGTGGCATGGGTGACGGCTGGCTTGTGTGTCGTCTCGGCGGTTGTCGCCTGGATCAGCGTGCCGGGCAGTGCGTTGCCGTGGCAAAAATGGGCGCAGGATCACCGTCTCTAGCCGAATCTCGCTTCGGCTGGTGAATCAGCCTTCGACCTTGGTGGCGCTGGCCACCTTCAACTGGTCCTTGTCTTCCTGCTTGAGCAGGTCGTCGATGCGCTCGCGTTCGCGCTTGAAGGTGACAAGTTCGTCGCCCTTCAGCACTTTGCCCACTGGCAAGCGAACGCGCATCGGGTCAACCTTGGTGCCGTTGACCATCAGCTCGTAGTGAAGGTGCGGGCCGGTGGCGAGCCCGGTCTGGCCGAGATAGCCGATAACCTGGCCCTGCCGCACGCGCGTGCCGGGCGCCATTCCCTTGGCGAAGGCGCTTTGGTGGTTGTAGGAGGTTTCGTAGCCGTTGGCATGACGGATGATGATCTGCTTGCCGTAGCCGCCGGCCCACCCAGCCTTTTCGATGATGCCGTTGCCGGCTGCGATGATCGGCGTGCCGACAGGTGCTGCCCAATCGACGCCGGTGTGCATGCGCACATAGCCAAGGATCGGATGTCGCCGCGCGCCGAAGCCGGAACGGAACGTGCCGTTGGGCAGCGGGTTGCGCAGCAGGAATTGCTGCGCGCTGCTGCCGTTTTCGTCAAAATAGTCGAAAGTGCCGTCTTGCAGCTGGAAACGATAGAAATTGCGGGTGAAGCCGCCGATCGTTGCCGACACAAAGAGAAGTTCCGAATCGTCCGAAGCCTCGTCTTCGCCATCAGGCTGTGAAAACAGCACTTCAAGACGATCCGACGGGCTGGAGCGGGACTGGAAGTCGACATTCGAGGCCAACAGCCGGACCAGGCGCTGCGTCATCTCCTTCGACATGCCGTAGGAATAGGCGGCGCGGTAGATGCCGTCGTAGACGCTGGGCAAGTTGCCGCGCACCACGACCGGCGGAGAATCATCGAAAGCGGTTGCCAGTTCCGGATTCGTCTCCGGTTCCTGCGCCGGTACATACTGGCCGCGGTCGTCGCGGGCGATGGTGACGATGTGGCGGGTGCGGTCATAGACACCCGTCCGCACCACGGTCGCGACATCGCCGCGAACTTCGATGCCGACACGCAGCACGGTTCCAGCCTTCAGGGCCGGCGCGTTAAGGAGCTTGCTGATCGCATTGGCCATGCCGGTCGCGTCTTCGCCAGTATAGCCGGAATCAGCGAACGCATCGGTGATGTTCTTGTCATCGCGGAAGGGGATGATCTCTTCGGCGAAGCTTGGAGCCTGATCGGCGCTTTCCACATCGGGGCGCGGGGCGACCGATACGTTTTCGGGAACGATCTTGACGCCGTAGGTGCCTGCAAGGCTCTGGGCGAGCTGATCGCCGAAACGCTGCGGATCCACATAGTGCAGCGAGGCCACCTGGATTGCGCCTTCGCTGAGGTCGGCGCTGGTCTCGCGCACGACCTTTTCCACTTCATCAGCGGACAGGTCGCTCTTTTCATCGAACGCGGCCGTGCTGATAGGGAAGTCGACGGTCTTGAGGCTCATCTCGCTTTCGACCTTGGCGCCGTAGATCTGGCCGGCCGTGGCCGTGGGGGCAGGGGCCTCATTTGCCGAATCGTCGCCGAACACCTTGAGCGGGTCGAAAGCGGGGTAGCTGCGGTGGTGGTATAGCCGGCGGCAAGCGCCATTTTGATCTGTATAAAGGGTATCGTGTGGATCACGTCGCGGTCGCCGACCTTGGTAACCATCGATACTTCCATACGCCGGCGATCCTTAGCGCGGGAAATCTGCCGCGGCGGCGCCAGTCTTATAGTCTTGGCGCCCTGGCCGGAATCGCCGTTTGCAGCCAGGCCGGCCAATTCGGCAATTTCAGGCGGGGTGGCAAGTTGCTGGCGCCCGTCGAGCGCGGCGAACAGGGCAACACCCATAAGAACGCTTGAGGTTACCCCGGTAAGAAAGGTGCCGGAAAGCCAACGCGCCGAAACCTCCCGCCGATCCGGCGGGCTGGCGCGGCCAGCCTCGACCAGCGGCGGCTCGTTGCCGAGCTCGGTTATGACCTCTTCGGTATCTCGCATCCAGTAAGGCTGCTTCTTCCCCGGTGGGATCAATCTTGTTCAAGCACGATGTGCGGCCATGACATTTGCCCGTCATGGGGGCCCAAGTCAACGAAACCACTGCCGCGAGCCCATCATACCGCGCTGCATGCACTGCTTAATAGCATATAGCCGGCGTTGAGGACCCGAGGCGGTGTCCGACCGCAATGAGGCGGCAATAGGGCTTTGCTCATCTGGCCGCCCAAACGGGGCCGCATCTTCCGCAACGGCAGAAAATCGTGAAAAAAAACGACGGAAATTTTCGTCGTAAAAAATTCAAAAAAGTCCAAAATCGTTGTTGACACTTCGAGTGCCTGCCGACTATATACGCCTCACCAACGACGGCGGCGACGCTGCTGGCGACCAAGAAGTTCGCTTCTAAGTTTCGCAGAGTTGGACGAAATCAAAGAGAGCCGCGTGAGCGACACTCTGCCGGGCTGGAGCCAAAAGCAAACCAGCCCACGACATCGCGTTTGCGAAGTCTGTTCTTTGAAAACTGAATATTGAAGAAAGAGAAACGTGGGCGGCAGAGTCCTGCTGAACCCCTCGTCCCGCTAGGGATGGGATGGTTCGAACGAGACTTTGGCGGTTCACGTTTCTGGTGAGAATAATATCTACCAAGGTGCAGAGAGTTCGCTCTTTGTCATCTAGGTGTGAATGTTCTCGTCAATTCAAGCGTGACCATTAAAGC
>MKRZ01000004.1:0-14802 GCA_001897075.1 Mesorhizobium sp. 61-13
TCCGCGACAAGCTTCAGGAACTGTCGCTGCCCACCTTCGTCAAGACATCGGGCGGCAAGGGCTACCACATCATGGTGCCGCTGAAGCCGGCGGCCAAATGGGATCAGGTCAAGGCCTTCGCCCACGACTTCGCACGCGCCATGGAACAGGCCGAGCCCGACCGCTTCACCGCCACGCTGTCGAAGAAGGCGCGCACCGGCAAGATTTTCATCGACTATCTGCGCAACGGCCGCGGCTCCACCACTGTCGCTCCCTATTCGTCGCGCGCCAGGAAGGGCGCCACCATTTCCATGCCGGTGACGTGGCCCGCGATCGAGGCCGGCCTTGCCCCGAACGCCTTTCCGCTCGGCGACAAGGCGACATTGAAACGCCTCGAAGCCGATGACCCGTGGCAAGACTTCTTCGCTATGGCCAAGCCGCTCAAGCAGACCTCAAGCCTGTAGATATGTTGGTACTCGCGGGACATCTCGACTACGAGCGCTCAAGATTTTATGAGAAACACACTCAAGCCAGCGACATCGACTTCTTCGGCCACATCATCGAAACGTTTCCGTTTCGCATTCATGAAATCAGGACAGATAACTGCCATGAGTTCCAGGCGAAGTTCCAATGCTAAGTCGAAGACAAAGGCAGCACAGCACCAAAGCCGAAGAACGTCGTCAATCTGGCAGAAGTTCAACAGAAGCGCTTTGAGCAGGAACGCGGCGAAGTCCCCGCCAAAAACGGAAATAAAGGCAAAGCGGCTTGAACCTATTCTAGGCCGGTGGTTGGCACAAAAAGACCTTAATCAAGTCTGGAACGAAACAGACGAATCGAGGTTTTGCTTTCCTAAGCAATGCAAAGGAGAAAACCCGATGAAGACGCGCTTAACCCTTGCCCTGTCCATGCTTCTGGCATGTGGCGGGATCGCTGCTGCACAGAATACTGTTGTCGTTCCGGCCGATACAACTGTCGTCGTGCCGGCTGAACCTGCGCCAGGCGCCGTCGTGATCCAGCCCGAGCAACAGACAATAATTCGGGAATACGTGCACAAGAACCCGGCTGCGTCGATCAACATTCTTGGGCTCGAACTGAGCCTTGGCACCAAGGTGCCCGAAACGGTAGAACTTCATGAAGTACCTAACGTCAGCTATCCCTATGCAGTCATCAACGGACAGACGGTCTTGATCGACCCTCAAACCCACCAGATTGTTCAGGTGCTCAACTAAGTTTCAAAAACCCCATCCGGTAGTCGTCCGGATGGGGCATGCTCACCGGGAAACAGGGTGGCGTGGATTTCCCGGTGATGGCTAGGCGATGGTAGAGTTCTATATTCTGCCCAGCACGACCAGAATGATGACGATGAGAAGCACGACGCCCAAACCGCCGCCGCCATAATAGCCCGTCCCATAAAACGGACCGCCGCCGAGCCCGCTAAATCCGCCCAGTAAAATAAGCACAAGCAGTATGATAAGAATTGTACCGAGACTCATGATGTCCCCTCTCCGATGGGTTGCTCAACGAATGCGAACCACAACGTTTAGAACGCCACAGCGTTCCGGATTTCCCAAATGCCTTGGCTGAGAAAACGAAACCCCGCCGCCGGAGGGATCGGCAGCGGGGGCTTGCACACAATGTCAGGATGCGAGACTGACGATGGTTAACTTGCGGAAGGACGATCGGTTCCTAATTTTCGGCTTTTCTTTTGAGCAGCCGTGGCAGAACGTGCCTGTCGCCTCAGGATGATAGCCAGAGCGCGGTTTTCCCGCTCCACCGGAGTCTCGTTCGGGGGTGCATTACTTTCCAGTTGGACTTGCATTTCTGCCAAGTCTTCGGAAGTAAAGAAGCCAGAGTAATCATCTGGAATGCGCATAATGGCCTCCTTTCAAGGAGGTCGGGGGCGAAAGCATGTTGTCCGCTGTCAGCCGCCAGCGCCCAGTTTAATGGCTGGCGATAACCCATCATCGCACCGAAACATGTCATTAGCGAGTCATATCTAAATCGAGGTCATTTTTGCCGGTGAGGGGAACATTCATCCCGCGCCATCGTTCCTATTTTCATACAACAATGGAAAAGGACGATCCACATGAAACTCGCAATTCTAGCTACAAGCGCTCTCGGTCTTTTCATCATGTCAAATGCCTCGCTGGCAGCAGGCGGAAACACGACCGCCTTGGATGACACGGCGAAAATGGGCGCGTTTTACACGGACAGCTCCATGAAGACGATGAAGGCCGACGACGAATTTGTTGCGGCCTGGAAGGCGATGACTGACGATGACAGAGCATCTATGACCAAGGCATGTGCAGACGAGCTGGCGAATGCCGACGCTGCGAACACACATCCTGAGTTTTGCAGCAACGTTAAGCGGCTGGGCGGCGAGCAATAGCAAGATCGCGCTGCAACGAAAAAGCCCGCCCGGCCTAGCCGAGCGGGCGGACATTTGTTTCGACGGGAGGAAGGCGTTCAATTGGACGTTGTGCTGCCTCAACCGATTTATTTCCCGCTTATTGCCTGGATGAATTTGACACGCCATCTCGCGTTGATCCTTGCTCATCCACATTTCCTACACCCAGAATTTGGAATTGGATGGAAACGTCCCGCGAGTTCCCGAACATCTTCAAGGGGACTCTGAGGATGAGCTCAATCAGCTGTTTCCAGCAGCTGGATAGGTTACTTTTCCTAATTATATACTTGACGTACCAGACGCCATTTGCGATAACGAATGCAAGGAGTTACCGCAATGGACATCACTGCCGCCATTTATACCGACGCCGATAAGGCCCGCGAACACCTTGAGGCTATCCACTGGCCGAACGGCCCTCTTTGCCCCCATTGCGGCAATGCCGACGAAACACGCATCGTGAAGCTTCAGGGCAAGTCCACCCGCCCCGGCGTCTATAAGTGTAACGAATGCCGCCAGCCGTTTTCCGTCACTGTCGGCACAGTCTTTGAGCGTTCGCATATCCCGCTCAACAAATGGGTACTGGCCTCTCACTTGTTGGCGGCATCCAAAAAGGGCATGAGCGCTCATCAGCTTCACCGTATGCTCGGCGTTACCTACAAGACCGCTTGGTTCATGGCGCATCGCATTCGTGAAGCCATGAAGGAAGATGTTTCTTCGTCCGGCCCTCTCGGCGGCGAAGGCAAAACCGTCGAAGCCGACGAAACCTACATCGGCAAGCGTGAGACGCCGCGCAAACTTGCTCGTGGTCGCATTGCCAAGCCTACCAAGTCGGGCAAGTCAGGCGGCGCACAGAAGCGTATCGTGGTTGGTCTGGTCGAACGCGGCGGCAAGGCCCGCATGTTCCACCTAAATGACGCCACGGCTTCCACCGTTCGCGACGTGCTGGTTCGCAACGTGTCGCGCGACACCGTTCTCTATACCGACTCCTCGCGCCTCTACACCCGTACGGGCGAGGAATATGCCTCGCACAAGACCACCAATCACGCACATGGCGAATACGTTCGCTACGAAGGCGAGGAAGTCATTCACTCCAACACGATTGAGAACGTATTTTCAGTGTTCAAGCGCGGCATGATCGGCGTCTACCAGCATTGCGGCGAGGCCCATCTGCACCGCTACCTTGCCGAGTTCGATTTCCGCTACAACCGCCGCACCGCGTTGAAAATCAGCGATGCGGAACGGGCCGAAGACCTGCTCCGCATGGCCCGCGATAAGCGTCTTACCTATCGGCGGATTGGTGAAGCCGATTACGCCTAAGCAAAAGGCGCGACGACTTCTCCACAGGCGCAAGCGCAACAAGAACAAAAGCAGTCCATAAGGACTCGCGTTAGCTGCCTTTTTGAGTAGATTCCTGATTCGGGCCTAACTCCATGGCCGGACACGAGAAAGCGCCTGTTGCGAGGGGCGCAATCCCGCGTTCCGGTCAACCGGGGATTATCCCGGCGGAGGACCAAGAACATGATGGCATGTTCATGGCCCAAGTCCGTATTCGTCAGGTTTTACCTGAGAGTACGGTTCGGACGACTTGAACTCGTCCGTGAACATTGTCGCGGGCTTCCGACTCGCTAAACAGTGTTCCTCCCAAGAAGGAGGCTCCGCTACGGCGGGGCCTCCACTCTTAGAGGCTCTCTGATTCTGCAAAGCTTATAAAGGCGAACCGTCTCTTTTTCGTTTGGGTTTTGCAGATTTTTTTTCGGCCCGCTTTGGCTCCGACTTCTTTTGCGGCGCTGGAGGCGTCTTCAAAAGACGGCGCAACACAGCGTCGCCCTTCTCCTGGTCCTTGTCTTTGGGGGTTTCTGACATGGCGGCGTCTTATTCATCACTCCGCGATCTTTCGCGCGACCCTGATCTTGCTGTGGCTATAGGCAACATGGTCGTAGTGTGGGCCTACGCTGAAACGGTTATGCTAAGTGCTCTCGCGCGCGTCTCAAGCATGAGGCTTAATATGGCAATGGTCGGCTATTACCGCATCCCCACGTTTGAGGCCCGCACCAAATTCATTCTCTCACTTTGCACAGAGTGGGATACAAGTGAATTCGATAAGGCGGCTATCGAACAAGCCATCCAGAAACTTGCGAAACTTGCAAGCACCCGAAACCATTGGGTGCATGGGGACTGGTGCGGCAGCAAGGACGACAAGACAGTGGTAATCTTCGACCATCGAGCCGATCCAGCCTCACTAGCCCGTCGGAAGGTCGTAAAAGCCAATGACGTACGCCATCATTGCGACACGGTTCGCTCCCGTGCTGACGAACTGAATGAGCTGATACAGATAGAAACCTTATCAATCTGACCAACCATCGAAGCGTATATGTCGGCTACCATTTTCCTATCAATAGTGTCACCCACGCCTGTATCTGGACAATACCCTAGGTAGGTTTGCACCCCCGCTTCGATCATAGCGGCGGTAACCTCAGTATCTTGGCCGGCCTGTCGCGAATCATTTGGCATTTCGAACCTTGGTACGTCAAGTATATAATTAGGTTACTTTTCCTAGAGAGGTTCTTTGTGCGCCAGACGTCAAGATCGCCGCCTCGATCTGTCCCGATCCCATCAAATGATCAACTTCATGGCCATTAGCCAGCAAATAGTCTGCAATTATGCGGCGGTGACACCGCCACCAAACAGCCTCGGAGCACATTAATGTTAAGCGCCGACAGCGGCCGAGATTAAGCAACTCGGCAAAAGCAATAGCGAACTCGTTGCCCAACGCATAGTCGGCATAGTTGTGAAAACTTTGTACCCTCCATAGCGCATTGACATTTTCATCAACGTGAAGCTGTTTTGGCCGCCGCCCGCCCAAGGCCGGGCAATGCCGGTATCCGATCTGAAATTGCATCAATTCCTGGGGAAGGCATTCGATGTTGAATACTGGATTCTTCCGTGACCTTGGAAATGAGCGAACGTCGACCAGAAGTTTTACCTGCGCTTCGCGCAGAATGGCGACAAACGCTCCAAGGCTGCGGTTTGAATGGCCGATGGTCGTGAACTGCGCCGACATCAGTCGATTTTCGTCAAAGCGCCTTCTTTGTGGGCGGCTATATGATCGGACTTGTCGCTCACGATCTCATATTGCGGGTCATGTTTCGATACGCGGTGTCGATGACCCTTGTAGTCAAAATCCTGCTGGTGAAGCTTGATGATGTGGCCGCTGACCCGTCCTGCTTCCGAGTTCCAACTGACATGATCACTGACCGAATATTTTGTCATTTTGATCTCCGTCTTTGACGATAATGAGGTTGGACTAAAACTGTTCCAGATACCGGCGCATAAAACGTAAGCGGGTAGTCCTTGAACTCGTCATTGGCCTTGATGACGATATAGGCAGGCGAGGTGATCAGGTCGTTCGCCTTGAGCAAGCGATAGACCGAAGCCTCTGATACAAAGTACCTTTCCGTGTCGGTGAACTTCACCGCTAGTTCGCGCGGCGACAGATCGGCATGGTCGAGCGCCATGGCGATGACGCGCTCCCGGATATTGTCAGGAATGCGGTTCCACACCCGCGACGGGGCAGATGTCCGGTTTTCCAGTCCCTCGGGGCCGTGGGTCAGGAAGCGATCATACCAACGGTAGAAGGTTGGGCGGGGAATGCCGAGCTTGTCGAGAGTTTGCTTGGCAGGCAGGTGGGATTCGTCCACCAGCCGGATGATCTCGAGCTTTTCAGTGGCGAGGTATCTCATTCGTCGTCGCCCCCATCCCCGATCATGCTTTTTTTGAGCAGGCGGTTCTCCAAGGTGACGTCAGCCAGTGCCTCCTTCAGGTCGCGGCTCTCGCGGCGAAGCGCCTTCACCTCGTCATTGGTTGCCGAACGGGCGGTGTCCCCGGCAAGGCGCTTCTTGCCTGCTTCGAGGAATTCCTTCGACCAGCTATAATACAGGCTCTCGGCAATCCCTTCGCGACGTCAGATCGCAGCGATGCTGTCTTCGCCACGAAGACCTTCCAGCACCACACGGATTTGTCCTCCGCAGAATGGTGTTTGCGCGTGGCGCGACGGATATCCTTGATCGTCTTCTCGGCCACTGATGTCTGCGGCCCGGCTTTCTGTCTCATCTTCGCTTCCTTCAATAGAGCTACGATGAGCCTAAAACCCTCTCTTCTCAATTAAGCCACTTATGTCTCAAGGGCGCTGATCCGGGACAGTACAATTCAGTTTATGGATGGATATAATTTCACAGTCGCCTGAGCTGCGACGTTCCCTTCTTTAGGACTCGTATTGCGTTGTCGAAGCGTAGATCCGCTCTTCGACCCACTTGTCCAAGTCCGACTTCCGATAGAGGACCTTGCGGCGGCCGAGGCGCACGAAGCGTGGGCCCTTCCCGGAAACCCTGAGCTTGTCCAGATAGTTCTTTGACACGCGCAGGTGGTCCGCTGCCTGCTCCACGACCAGATATGGCGAGTTGGTTGTCTCTTGGCTGTCGCTTTCGAGCGGAGAGTCGGGATATCCGCGGTCTGTAGAAAACAGGGCCTGATCGCGTTCCGTGGTCATTAGGCAACTCCAGGATTGATGAAGTTGCCTAAGCAACCAGACCTTACCGGAAATCCGTCAATGACCACCCGTCAGCTACAACACCACTCGGGACACGACCCTCACCCCGGCCAAAGAACCTTAGCTTGTTCGTTTTGGTGGGTTGCCCACCGAACCATGCCTTTGGATGCTCGGGCGTAAAGAACAGCGGCACCTGAAACGGGGCAGTATCGAGGTTAAGCGGCGCGATCAGGCCACGGTAAGCGCGCGCGCCTGTCTTCGGTGTCCCAGCAATTGCTTTGTTCACCCTGAAGTCTTGTTCGAAAGTATGACGAGTTTCGAGTGATAATTTCAGGGTCCAGATTCTGAACCGACCTGCGTTACGCCAGCAAACAGAAGACAACCAATGGTTTAGTTTCCGCCAGAAATGTCTCCATTTTGCGATTTTCTGAACGAGCCGGAATTCGGTTGTCATTTCTGTGGCTTGGAAAACGCACTTGGTTGAGGGGTTTGTGTGACTGTCCCCCACCATCCAGCCTCATGTTTCTGGCGTTTGCTTGGCGTCTCGGAATAAGTGCGACATTTCCGTGGGTTGTCGGGGCTGTTCGGCAAACGTTTGGCTGTGAGACAGGTATTCGAGGTGTTGTCAGGTGGACGCTGGCCTGCTTGTGGCCATGAAAATGCTGGCGCGCTATTGACATATAAATAATAAATTATAATTTATTGCCATGATGACACGCGCACACTTCCTGCCCACACTGAGCGCCGATCTGCTCTCCGCCTCTTCCGTTTCCGCAATTCTTGCGGACTTGGTTCGCATACCCAGTACAAACCCCGGTGCGTATGAGAACGACGTTGCTCGACGTGTTGCGACTTGGTTCAAGGGAACCGGGGTTGAGGCTGATCTTGTTGAATCAATGCCTGGCCGCTTTTCAGTCGGGGCGGTTCTGCGGGGCAAAGCAGATGGTCCCCGGCTCGTTCTCAATGGGCATATGGATACTGTGCCCATTGATGACGTGAACTTGTGGACCGTCGACCCCTTCTCGGCAGTTGTAAAAGATGGATATCTCTATGGGCGTGGCGCGTGCGACATGAAGGCGGGCCTTGCGGTTCAGATCGCTGTGGCTTTGTCTTTGGCGAAGCGCGCCTCGGAAATGCGAGGGTCTCTCGTATTGCATTTTGCGGCCGGTGAAGAACGGGCCGAACCGGGAACTTTGTCCCTTCTCGAGGCGGGATACACCGGTGATTTCGGGATCGTGACGGAGCCGACCGAGTTGAGGATTGCGGCGGCGACCCGTGGCTTGGCGCCTGTCCATATCCGTTTGAGAGGTCATTCCATTCACGCCAGCCGGGCAAAATACGCGACCAATCCGGCATGGGGTTTGAAGTGGGTGCTGGATGCACTTGATGCATACCGGGTCGAGATCGAGAAGCGGCACCACCCCTTGCTCGCGCACGGATCTTGTACGCCGACCGTGGTGAATGGCGGGGTTGTGCCCAATGCCGTATCCGATTTCATAGACCTGTATGTTGACCGCCGCTTGATCCCCGGAGAGACGGTGGATGGCGAGGTTCGTGATATTGAGGCGAGAGTGTTGGCTGCGCGGCCAAGTGGGTCGGATATCGGGATCGAGGTTTCCGTCGCTTACAACCGCTTCGAGCCGGCCGAAATAGACCCTGGCGCGCCGTTGATTCAGAAGTTGGTTCGCAGCGTCGATCGTATCACCGGGCGCCCCGGTGAAGTTTATGGAGCGCCGTACTCCAGCGACGTGCGCAATCTCGTCAATGACGCCGGCATCGAAGCAGTAAATTTTGGCCCTGGTAACGTAGCCGAATGCCACTGCGCAGACGAGCGGGTATCGGTTACGCAATTGGAAGCATGCGCACGTGTGATCCACGATACTGCGGAAGATATCTTGCTGGAGGCAACATAAGTAGCAGACAGTTACGTAGGGAGGAAATCATATGCTTTGGAAACGAGTAAGAGGATGCGCAGCCGGCCTTTTCGGCCTCGCTGTGGCATTTCTATCGGGTGCGGCGCCGGCAACAGCACAAGAAACGCCGACCGAAATCCGGGTGGCCGTCATACCGACGACCGGACCGGAGAACATTTGGGACTCGTCAGTCACTGACGCTTTTGCGCGAGTGGATGCCGAGAAGATCCACGGGTTGACAGTAAAGTACGACATGAAGGAGGCCGCGTTCGGAGATAAGGCCGAAACCGTCATGCGGCTGTTGGCCAAGTCGGGTCGCTACGATGTCATCGTCAGTGCTGGTGCGCATAGCGACCAGATCGAGAAGCTGATGGGTGATTTTCCAGAAGTTCTGTGGGTGTCGTTCGGTTCAGGCAATCACAGCACCGGAAAAAATCACTACTTCTATTACGGTCGCGTCCACCAACCTGCCTATCTGTTAGGAATGCTGGCCGCAGGCATGTCGAAGACAGGCACAATTGGGGCAATCGGCAGTTTCCCGGCGCAAGACATCAACGATCAAATCAACGCATACATTGCTGGCGCCAAATCGATAAATCCGGACACCAAACTGAAGGTGACCTTCATTGAGTCCTGGTACGATCCGCCCAAGGCAACGGAAGCTTCCTATGCACAGATCGCTGCTGGTGCTGATGTGCTCTACGAACTGGTCGGCGAGGTCTATGAACCATGCCAGAAGAAGCAGGTCTGGTGCCTGAGCAAGTACAAGGACACCTCCAGCCTCGCGCCGGATGTGGTTCTAAGTGGAACGGTTTTGAAATGGGACCCTGCTGTCCGTGAATTGATCGGGGCATGGTACGATTTCAAGACCAAGGGCACGCCTTTTGCCGGCACCACCGAAGCCAAGTGGTTCTCCATGGCGGAAGGCGGCAGCGATCTTTCTCCCTATCATGAGTTGGCCAAGGTCGTTCCGGATGAACTCAAGGCCAAGATAGAAGAAGCCAAAGCCAAGATCATTGCCGGGGATCTGGATGTTCCTCTGGTCAGCGACCGACTTCCCGAAGCCGACTAGAGCTGATGAGGTTGAGAGACGAGAGCGGCAGCCCCGCTCTCGTCCCTGGCCATGCTTCCGACCGCCGGTGAATTGATCAGGGATTAGAAATGCCAACTACCGAACACTTGCGCGTTGAGCGGCTAACCAAGCGATTTGGTGAGGTCACCGCCGTCGATTCTGCATCCTTTGATGTCAGGCGAGGCGAGGTGCATTGCCTGCTTGGCGAAAATGGAGCGGGCAAATCAACACTCTCCGAGTGCCTTTATGGGTTTTATCGACCCGATTCCGGACGGCTTTTTGTCGATGGGCATCCAGTCGCATTCAGTTCTCCACGCGACGCGATCGCGCACGGCATCGGGATGGTCCACCAGCATTTCGTTCTGGTGACGCCACTTTCTGTTATCGAGAACGTAGTACTGGGCACGCACAAGTCTGGATGGTCGGCCAACCTGACCGAAGCCAGGCAACGCCTGGCTGAAATATGTGACCGCTACGGTATTCAGACCGACTTCAATGCCAAGATTTGGCAGCTCTCCGTCGGAGAGCAGCAGTGGGTGGAAATCCTCAAGGCACTTTATATCGGCGCTGAACTGCTCATCCTCGACGAGCCCACGGCCGTGCTGACGCCTCAGGAATCCGAACGCCTTTTCAGGATCATCAGGCGTATGACCGATGACGGGCTGTCCGTTATCCTGATTAGCCACAAGCTGAACGAGGTCATGCAGTCCGATCGCGTGACTGTGCTTCGCAAAGGCAAGATCGTAGGTACCGTCAATACGGAAGAGACCACGAAATCAGACCTTGTGAAGATGATGGTCGGCCGATCGGTTTCGCTCAAGGCGGAGCGTCGGGAGTTGTCGGCCGGGAAGCCTGTCCTTGAGGTCAAAGACCTTGCGGTGAACAACGACCGGGGTCTTCGCGCCGTCAATGGCCTGACATTTCAAATACGCGCCAACGAGATCCTGGGCATTGCCGGCGTCGCCGGCAATGGTCAGAAAGAACTTTTCGAGGCGCTCGTCGGGGCACGCAAGGTGGAGCAGGGAAGCGTCCATCTGAATGGGGCCAATGTTACAAATCTTTCGCCGAAGTCGATGATCGACATAGGCATCGGATACATCCCTGATGACCGGTATCGCGCTGGTCTGGTCGGCGAGTTCGACATCGAGGAGAACCTGATCCTCGGTTTGCAGGAGCGCGCGGAGTTCTCGCGGCACAAACTTCTCGATGTCAAAAGGATGGCCAAGTTCGCGCAAGAGGCCATTAATCAGTTCGGGATCGTAACGCCATCCTCGAAAGCGAGGGCAAACACGCTTTCTGGTGGCAATGCCCAAAAGATCATTCTGGCGCGCGAACTGTGGTCGAGCAAGAGCTGCCTGCTCGCCAACCAGCCCACGAGGGGCCTGGACGTGGGCGTGATCGAGTACGTCCATAAGATGCTCCTGGAAAAGCGCTCGGATGGCTTCGCCGTGTTGCTGGCGTCTGAAGAGCTGGACGACATCCTGGCTCTGTCCGACCGTATCGCCGTCATCGTCAAAGGTGAGTTCATGGGAATTTTTGATGCGGGCTCGGTAAGCCTTGCGGACCTGGGTCTGCTCATGGCCGGGCAGAAGCTGGGCACATCTGTCGCCTTGGAAGTTGAGTGATGGCAGAGATGACCCAGTGGACGATCGTCAGAAAGCCAGCCCAACCCGCATGGGTTGCATCCTTTTTCATAACGTTGTTCGCGATCCTTCTCTCTCTCGCGGCTTCGTCGGTCTTGCTGGTGATCGCGGGCGTCGACGTATGGGAAGCGTTCGACGCGCTGCTGCTAGGCGCCTTTGGCGACATGGAAGGAGTGGCGGGCTCGCTGGTCAAGGCTATCCCGCTGGTGTTCGCGGGCCTGTCCGCGGGGTTGGCATTTCGGGCACGAATTTGGAATGTCGGACAGGAAGGTCAGATCTACGCAGGATCGATGCTCGCCTACTGGCTAAGCACGTCCGTCTCGCTTCCAAGCGTGTTGATGATACCGTTGATCCTTGCCGGAGGGTTCGCGGGCGGGGCTTTGCTTGGAGCAACGAGCGGTGTTCTCAAGTCACGCTTTCGCGTCGACGAGATCGTTTCGACGGTCATGCTCAATTACGTGATCGTGCTGTTCCTTTCGTATCTGTTGTCCAGCAAAATATGGATGGAACCTGGCCAGTACTACATGCAGACACCGCAGGTGGTTGAAGCCAGCCGGCTTCCGTCACTGTTCTCTGGCGTAAACCTGCACATGGGCCTTGTGGTCGCGATCCTGGCGTTGATCGCTGTCCAGATTCTGCTGTCCAGAGGCACTCTTGGCTACGCAATCCGGGCCTTCGGCTGGAATCCCGAGGCGGCTCGCTTCAGGGGCATCGATCCCAAATACATGTTTGTCGTGGTGATGGTTCTGTCGGGTGGGCTGGCTGGCATGGCAGGTGTCATGCAGACATTCGGCGTGGACTTCCGCCTCACCACCACTGCCTTGCAGGGGCTTGGAGCCACCGGCATCATCGTTGGCGTTATAGCCGGGATGCGTCCGCTTGGCATCGGTATCGCGGCGGTTCTGTTCGGAAGTCTGGCGCAGGGTGCGTTGTTCATGGAGGTGATGGCAGGCGTTTCGTCTGCTGTGGTCTCGGCGATGCAGGCTATCGTCCTAATCGTCTTTATCAGTTCCTCTGCATTTTCCCGCTACCGGTTGATGAGGGTGAAGTCGAATGTCTGAGCTATTCGAATCCACCATAGTCGTCGCGATGCTCGCGGCCACGCTGCGCATCGCGACGCCTCTTCTGCTGGCCGCCATAGGTGAACTTGTCGTGCAGCGCGCAGGTATCTGGAACCTGGGCATCGAGGGCACGATGTTAATGGGCGCCTTCGTCGCCTATATGGTTGCAATATCGTCGGGATCGCTTTGGGTAGCCTTGTTTGCTGCCATATTGGCTGGAATCTTGATGAACATGATCATGGCGGTTTGCGCTGTGACGTTCAAACTTAACCAGTTCGTCGTCGGCCTGGGAATGAATCTGTTTGCCGCCGGAACGACACTTTTCCTCTATAGAGAAGCTGCGATCGATGCGGGCGGCGAGACCCTGCCCGGGTTGCAGACCTTTGATAATCTCGATTTGTTCGGTCTCGCCGATTTGCCCTATCTCGGCAGAATACTCTTCTCCCAACAGTTCCTGACCTATTTTGCCTTCCTTATGGTTCCGTTGGTCTGGTTCTTCCTCTACCGGACGCGGTTCGGGCTCGAGATCCGCAGCCTTGGTGAAAACCCCAAAGCACTCGACACAAAAGGGCTCAGTGTTTCCGGGCGCCAATACGCCGCTTTGGCGTTTGGTGGCGCAATGACCGGGCTGGCCGGCGCATTCCTGGTGCTGGCCCTCACTGACAGGTTCGTTCCGGGAATGACAGGTGGGCGAGGGTGGCTAGCTTTCGTGATCATAATCGCCGGTAGATGGCGACCGTGGCCCATCATGCTTGCCGTATTCGTTTTCGCGGCACTCGAGGCATTCCAGCTGCAAGCTCAGGGCATTGGCGTAAAAGTGCCTTATCAGTTGCTACTGGCACTGCCTTACATTGTCGCTATCGTCGCGATGATGGCTGCGAAGAACAGCAAGGTAGCCCAACCAGAGCGACTGGGCATTCCTTACAACAGGGAATGAACAGGCGCTCGAGACGTCAATTGCCCGGAAGGACGATTGCATCCTTTGGCGCAGACGGCCATGTCAATTGCTGTAGCAATCGAACGAATTCTGCCGCTGGTGCGGAGAACTCAGTTCGACAGAATGCCGCGAGTTGCCAGGACACCGGCTCCAGCAACTCTCGCGTCTTCCCGGTCAGATGGCCCGGTACGTTCATCGATGGCACGAGTGCGACGCCCAGACCGGCAGTTGCCAGATTGATCGCTACGTGAGCCTGAGATGTGAGCACGGCCATTCGGGGCCGAAATCCGGCTACGGCGCAGGCAGCCGCGACGTAGTCGGCTAGTCCGTTGCTCGGCTCATAGAGTACCCAGTTCCTGTCCGACAGCGATCGCAGGGCAACCGGATCGTCGCTGGCCATTATCGGGTCGTCCGGCGGTGCAACAATAACAAACCGCTCCCAGCCAAGCTCGATAATGTCGCCTGTCCAGCGCGGTGGTCTGACGCCAATTGCCATGTCGCCTTCACCCATTGCGACCGACTCGATCATCTTTGACTGCAATGTAAATTCCTTGATGCGAATGGCCACGTCGCCATGCTGTGCCTGCCAGTTCCGGATCGGCTCAAGCATGATGGCTTCGACAAGGGTTGGCAGGGTGGCGAGCTCCAGCACCCCATGCTCCAGCCCCATCGCGCTGCGTGCGCTGCGCGTCAATTTGCTGGCCATTGCCAAGGTGGCACGCGCATCATTTAGCAGTGCTCTTCCGAACGGGGTCGGCTGCACACCTCTTGGCAGCCGCTCTAACAGCTTGCCGCCAAAAAAGTCTTCCAACGCCTGCAATTGTTGGGACAGAGCCGGTTGGGAAACGCCCAGCTTTCTTGCGGCTGCGGTGATGCCGCCTTCATCGGTAACTGTGATCCAGGCCCTGAGATGGCGAAGATTGAGAGCTTCAACGCGCGTGAAATCATTCATAGGCATTTCCTTATGCCTGTCATAAAATACATGTCTTTGACATATGGCAAGGCCGCCCGTACCGTTTTCCGGAGATTTGCTGGGAGGTATGCAGATGTGCGGATTATGCGCCGAAGAACTTGCCCGCCTGAAGGCAGAGCTTCAGCCCGAAGCGCTGCTCGACAAGAATGGGCATAGGGTGTCCAAAAGCCCATGGGGTCCCGCTGACGAAATCGGGCGTCTCAACTGGGTCACGCCAGAGTCGGTGGCTGCCATCATGGCCAGGATGGATGGCCGCAAGGTCGTCGATCTT
>MKRZ01000004.1:14842-15331 GCA_001897075.1 Mesorhizobium sp. 61-13
CATTCCAGATATGGATGACCCACACGCCCAAGGGATCGATCATTGACGGCCGCTCGGGCTACAGCGCCGAGATCCACAAGGAATACGGATACTCCGGTGATGCCATTTCCATGTACACGCACACTGGAACGCACATCGATACCCTGAACCACATGGGCTACTATGGTAGCCACTGGAACGGCTGGACCCAGGACGAACACCTGGGCAGCATGGTCTGGACGAAGGGAGGGACCGACCGCTATCCGCCGATCATTGCACGCGGCGTTATGCTCGACGTCGCCGGCATGCATGGCGTCGACATTCTGCCGAACCACTACGAAATCACGCCGAAGGACATTCAGGACACGGCCAAGCGGCAAGGTGTGAAGTTCCGTAAGGGGGATGTCGTGCTGGTCCGGACAGGCCGCATGAGGATGTGGCCATCACTGGACTATCTTGGCGCATCTCCCGGTATCAATGTTGCGACCGCACGTTGGCTTTGCGAAGAGG
>MKRZ01000004.1:15393-15797 GCA_001897075.1 Mesorhizobium sp. 61-13
GCAGATCATCGAGGTGGTGAACATGGAAGAGATCGCCGCCGAGAAGGTCTACGAATTCGCCTTCATGGGCTTTCCAATGAAGATATTCGGTGCCACCGGCGCACCAATGCCTTCCGTCGCTGTTCCGCTGAGAGGTTGATATGTTGAAGGTAAAGCGCCTCGACAATATGGATATCGTCGTCAACGATTTTCCGAAAATGGTGACGTTCTACAAGGAGGTTCTGGGGCTTCCGCTGCATCCGCATGGCTACGAACCTGAGAAGGGTTGGGCCATGTTCATGTGCGGCGATACCGACCTCGTGCTGCTTTCGGTTCCTGATGCCGACCGCGCTGAGCGTCGGCGCACTTCGAACTACTCTGCCGATCCCGCAGGCGTCCACTCGTTCGCCATGCATGTCGACCAT
>MKRZ01000004.1:15903-26599 GCA_001897075.1 Mesorhizobium sp. 61-13
GAGCAGGCGCCGTTTTGAGCGCCATTCCCGGCCCCGACTTCAAAGGTATCTGGTACCGGTTCCGCTCCTTCTATGACCCGGAAGGCAATGTCACGCATATCTGCGAGGTACACCCTCCCAAAGGCTTCGACAGAAGCAAATACGGGAGGAGCTGAAATGAAGTCGCTGCCCCGCCTGACATTTTGCATGACGATCGGACTTGATGCGCTCTCGCTTTGGGTCAGTTCGTTTCACACCAACAACGCCAGCATGCTTTCGCGCGGCGAAATGGATGTGACCGGCGCCCGTCGCGTTCTGGACGTTTTGGATCGGTTCAACATCAAGTCAACGTTTCTCGTACCGGGGCACACAGCCTTGGCCTATCCGAACCTGATCAAGGAAATACGCGATCGTGGCCACGAGTTTGCCTATCACGGCTGGATGCATGAGGACGCGCGCGACTTCGATGTTGCTGGTCAGCGGCTGATTATCGAGCGCGGCTTGGAAGCGCTTCATATCGTAGCCGGGGTCCGCCCACGTGGGCATGTGTCGCCAGCCTGGAACATGAGCGAACAGGCCGTCGAACTGATGGAAGAATTCGGCTTCGAGTTCGACGGCAGCCGCATGGCGACCGACCACTTGCCTGTCTATGTTCGCAAGGGTGACAAATGGCCGGCGAACGGGGCTTTCCAGTTTGGCGAGTTGACCGACATCATAGGCATTCCCGTCGCCTGGGTTATGGATGACGTGCCGATCTTCGAGTTCGCTTGGGGGCAGATCAGCGGTTTGGCGCCATCGACGAATGCAGCCGAGATGTGGCACGGCGAACTGGATTTCGCTCTCAAGAACTGTCCGGGCGGCGTGTTCAATCTGACCGTCCACCCCCAGGTGATTGCGCGGGGCTCGCGCTTGAATGTTCTCGAACAACTTCTTACCCGGGCCGCCGAGAATTCCGACATCAAGTTCCTGCGGCAGTCGGAATATGTCGATCTGTGGCGTGCGCAAAACTCGCGCGATCAATGGCGAAAGGCCAACCCCGAATTGGCGGGCGACGGCTCAATCCGGGCATTGCCATCGATGGTCGACAAGGGCTGAGCCGGCATGAACGGTGGGAGGCGAGTGCTGGTGGCAGGTGGCACCTCCCAGCTCGGCGCGGCTATCGCAGGCCGACTGGTCGGGAAGGGTGACCACGTCACCCTGTTCGGACGCAATAGCCGGAACAGCTCGTTCGTAAACGAGATCGGTGCGACGGTCATTGAGGGGGATGCGGCGGTTGCGACCGACAGAGCTCGCCTGGTGGAACAATTGAATGTCCATCCGGGCGGTCTGCACGGCCTGGTCGTCGTGTTTAGTGCCGTCTACACGGCGCGTCTCAGCGAGACGACCGATGAAGCCTGGGACGCTGTATTGGAGGCAAATATACTTGCCCCCATACTCGTCGCGCAGGTCTGCCTTCCGCTCATCAACAATGGCGGCTCGATCGTCTTTATCGGATCGGGCACATCGCAGTGGCCGGAGATGGAGCTTGGCGCTTTTTCGGTTGCGAAGCGAATGCTGGAACGAATGGCGCAGGTGCTCGCCATGGAGGTGGCGCTTAGGGATATCCGCGTCAATGTCGTCAATCCCGGCGAGATAGACCTTGTTGTCGGCGAGGCCAGCTTGCCACCTCTACGAACACTTGCCCCGACAGCGGTTCCACCGCTGGGGCGTCAAACAGAACCGGAAGACGTCGCGGCTGCCGTCGAGTTTTTCCTGTCGGAAGGCGCTTCGTTCTGTACTGGTACGTCGCTGACGGTAGACGGCGGAACAAGGGCGGCGTTGCGGTCGCATAGAGTGCGCCAATGACGATTTCGTCGGGGCCGAAAACCGCATTCGTTCTTGGCGGCACCGGCAATATGGGCCGGGAGATCGTTGAGCATCTGGCGCTGGCAGGCACTACTGTTGTGTTCAGTGGACGAAGCCAGGCCAGGGGCGAGGCTCTGGCGTTGCGGACGGGTGCGACGTTTGTGCCGGGCGATGTCACGGATAGGGCAAGTGCAGATGCCTGTCTCCAGCAGGCTCTCGGCTTGCTCAATCGTATCGACCTGTTTGTGACGGCCATAGGCATGGTGTTCGTGTCGCCCATCGGCCAGACTTCCGAAGCGATCATCAGGGAGGTTATCGAGGTCAACCTCACATCTGTGTTCCGTTGTTCGAGGTGGATGTTTGACCATTTCAAACGTAACGGTGGCGGCGTGATGGTTCATGTCGTGTCGGATGCAGCACTGCGGAGCATCCATCACATTCCGATGTACACCACGGCCAAGGCTGGTCTGTTGGTCATGTCGGAATTGATGTCGGCGGAGGGCGCGTCTCATTCCATAAGGGTCAATGCGATTTGCCCCGGCGCGACCGTTCCCGGAGTCCAGGCTACGGTAGCCGGCTTTGAACATCATGCCGAAGATGCATCGACCTGGGGTGCCGCGCCTTCGGGACGACACGGCCATCCAACCGAC
Organism: Mesorhizobium sp. 61-13; assembly: GCA_001897075.1. Classification (GTDB taxonomy): domain Bacteria; phylum Pseudomonadota; class Alphaproteobacteria; order Rhizobiales; family Rhizobiaceae; genus Mesorhizobium. The sequence goes on from MKRZ01000004.1 coordinate 18,378, forward strand.
GTAGCCAAGAGCGTGTTATGGCTGGCGTCGGAAGATGCGGCACATGTGAGCGGTGCAGTGCTTCGCGTCGACGGGGCCGCATCGGCGGCAATGCGAGGAGGCACCCGTGCGTGAAAGCGCGACAACCCTCGTCGAGCAGGCGATTGCCAACCTGGATAGAACGGAGCCGGATGTTCACGCTTATGCCCGGGTCTTCGAGAAACAGGCTCTCGAGCAGGCTCGGCAGCTTGATGGCGAGGCTGATCGCGGTCCTCTGCATGGCGTTCCTTTCGCAGTCAAGGAAGTGTTCGAAGTCGCTGGTGTTGAGACGACTGGTGGTAGCCGAGCGCTGGCTGGCCGGATCGCCGAGGCTGATGCTGCCGTAGTCCAGCGGTTGCGCTCGAGTGGGGCCGTTCTGATCGGGACGCAGGTTTCACACGAGCTGACATGCGGGCTGGATGAACCTCCAACGCGCAATCCGTGGAACCTGGCCTGCTACCCTGGTGGCTCCAGCGCCGGGGCAGGTGTGTCGGTCGCCGTTGGATCGGCATTGTTTGCCTTGGGTACGGACGCGGCTGGTTCGGTGCGGATTCCTGCCGCAATGACCGGGGTGGTCGGGTTCAAGCCCTCGATGGGGGCTGTGAGCAAGCGAGGAGTAATCAGGGAAGCGAGCGCGCCCTCGATCGACAATGTCGGCATCGTTGCGCGCGATGTGGCTTTGGTTGCCCATGTTTTCGGCGCGATATCGTTTGCGGACGCGGGCGACACGCAAACCTTGCTACGGCGGCCGCATGTTTCCAAGATCGAGGTTCTCGATCTTCCGTCTCCTGAAGGTCGCAGGATCGCGATCCTCGGCGAACGCACCATGGAAATGCTCGATCGAATTTTCGAGCGGCAGACAGAGGTAAAGCTTGCATTTGAACGCTGCTGTGAGCGACTGGCGAGCCGGGGTGCACGGTTGGTTGAACTTGAACTGCCGGGACTTGCGCAGGCCGGAAACGTCATCACGACGTTTTTCTCGCAGGAACTCGCCTTTGCCCATCGCAAGCTGCTTCACGCCCGTGGAGCAGACTATCATCCGCAAGTCCGCGAGATGCTGGCTGCTGCGATGGCCGCTTCGCCAACGTTGCTGGACGAGGTGATGACGCTGAGAATGGGGTTGGCCGTGGATGTCGAGCGTGGCTTTGGCGCGCTTTCGGTTGATGCTCTGCTCACACCTACGACCCCGCGCGTCGCTATGCCTTTGGCCGATTTTGATCCGACAAAGGAGCTTGGTACGCTGATCCCGTATACGTGCGGGTTCAATTTGACCGGGCACCCCGCAATCAGCATTCCCAATGGCGTAGACGGCAATGGTATGCCGATCGGCGTGCAACTCGTCGGAAAGCGTTACGACGATCATGCTCTGCTGCAATTGGCGGCAGGTCTCGAGCAACCTTACTTCGGGCTCAGAAGCTAAGCTCCTTGAACTGATTGGGGCGATCGTCTCGACCTTGGTCTATTCCGCAACGCCGGAAAACGCCGCAGTTTATAGTCGTCGGACACCTTGCGAGTTCTCGCACATTCAGTCGGGCCACGGGCCGGCTACGCTCTGAATAAATGGAAATCGGGGGTTGCTTAGCTAAGTTATAAATTATAATATAATTTTGTATGGAGGAGAAAAGCAAGATGACGGCAGCCGTGCTGATGCCAGCTTCGGTAGACGAAGCGGTTGACATGCTGAACAGCAGTCCCGGCGCACGGATTTTGGCTGGCGGCACTGATTACATGGTGGAGGTCAACTATGGTCATGCAAAGCCGAAATCTGTAGTCAGCCTACGGGCATTAGATGCCCTACGTGTATGGCGGCGCGACGGCGACACTCTTGAACTCGGTTCGGGTATTCGATTTGCCGACATCCAGACATCGGAACTGGCGAAACTGGTTCCTGCCTTGGCTCAGGCTGCACGTACCATCGGTTCCCCACAAATCCGCAACGCAGCGACCATCGGAGGCAATGTTGCGACCGCATCTCCTGCGGGCGACGGTCTGCCAGTTCTGTTTGCGATGGAAGCGGTGGTCAACGTCGCGGGTGTCCACGGACGCCGGGCGCTGCCGATCAATGAGTTCATAACTGGTGTCAAGCGCACTGCGCTCGGCCCCGGTGAGCTTATCGTCAGCATTTCTGTTCCAGTTGCTTCGGGGCCGCAGGAGTTTCTGAAAGTCGGCCGCAGGAACGCGATGGTGATTGCCTTGGCGAACCTCGCGCTGATCGTAGATGGCGACCGAAGGAAGGTCGCATGCGCGCTTGGGTCTGTGGGGCCAACCATTATCCGCTGCGATGAAGCGGAGGGGTTAGTTGCGAGGAAGGTGAATTGGGACAGGATGAGGCTTGATGATCCGCAGGTCTACCAGGACTTTGGCGAGCTTTGCGCAAATAGTGCCCGACCTATCAACGACCATCGCGCGACTGCAGACTACAGGCGCCATGCAATCGCTGTCCTTGCGTCGCGCGCGCTTATGCGAACACTTTGATTGGATAGAGCACTTACATGGATGAACAGATTTCCTTCACTCTGAACGTAAACGGACACAAGCACGAAATTCAAAGTGCATGGCTGGGTGAGAGCCTGCTGTTTGTCTTGCGTGAACGCCTGAATCTCTGGGGCACAAAGAACGCATGCGAGCAGGGCGAATGTGGATCGTGCTCTGTGCTGATCGACGGGCGGTTGTGCTGTTCCTGTCTCGAGATGGCGGCGGCGGCGGTCGGCACCGATATTTTGACGATTGAAGGCTTGGCCCCAAACGGTGACCTGTCCGACATCCAGGAAGCATTCGTTGAGGAAGGGGGCGTGCAGTGTGGCTTTTGCACACCGGGTATGGTCGTGGCCGTCCATGATCTTCTGGAAGCAAACCCATCTCCCAGCTCGCTAGAGATCAGGGAGGCGCTTTCCGGCAATCTTTGCAGATGTACAGGCTACGGACGAATAGAGGCGGCGGTTCGGCGCGTGGTGGAGGCTCGGCATGGCTGATCTTGCGGATAAGGTTGTTGCTGGCGCCAGAACCCGCCCAGATGGAAAAGTGAAGGTAACCGGCGGTTTTGCGGTCTCGTCGGACCTTCATATGGAAGACATGTTGTGGGGCGCGACATTGAGGTCGCCCCACGCGTCAGCACGCATCGTCAGCATCGACGTGTCCAAGGCTGAACTGGTGCCCGGAATCGTCGCAGTGATGACGTCAAAAGATCTGCCGGCAAAGCCGACTTATGGGCTTCTACACGCCGATCAACCCGTACTGGCTTCGGATGTCGTGCGCTTTGAGGGCGATCCCGTTGCCATCGTTGCTGGGGAAAACCTGGAGGCCTGCAGGCGCGCGCTTCGTGCAATCGAGGTGATCTACGAAGTCCTGGATCCGGTAACGGACCCTGAGCTCGCGGAGATTTCTCCACCGGTGCATCCGGACGGCAATCTGTTCAGGCGGGTGGTAATCACCTCTGGCGATCCCGAAATCCAAGGCGAGATCATAGTTGAGGGGGTCTACGAGGTCGGAATGCAGGATCAGGCATTTCTTGGCCCGGAGTCGGGGCTCGCCGTGCCCGATGGCAAAGGAGGCATTGATCTTTATGTAGCGACCCAAGGGCCGCACCAAGATCACAGGCAGCTAGCGCCATGCCTTGGCCTTGAGCCGGAGGCGGTTCGAGTCCAGGTGGCAGGCGTTGGTGGCGCTTTTGGTGGCAGGGAAGATTTTTCCGTTCATCCACATGCCTGCATTCTGGCCCTCAAGACCAATCGTCCGGTAAAGATGAGCTACCTGCGAAACGAATCCTTCGTCGGGCACCTGCATCGTCATCCGGCCCGAATGCGGTTTCGCCATCATGCGACGCGTGCAGGTGACCTTGTGAAAGTCGAGGCCCAGATCTTGCTTGATGGTGGGGCCTATGCTTCGACCTCGGCATTCGTTGCATCGAATGCGGCACGGTTCGCATGCGGACCTTACAAGGTGCCGAATGCGCACGTTGTCGCGACATGTGTCAGGACCAACAATCACCCATGTGGGGCGATGCGGGGGTTTGGCGCGGTTCAGGCCTGCTTCGGGCATGAAAGCCAGATGGACAAGCTGGCTGCCGCGCTAGACATGGACCCGCTTCAACTCAGGCTCCGCAATGCGATGCAGACCGGCGATCGGTTGCCAACCGGGCAAGTTGTTCACGTGCCTGCGCCAGTGCGTGAATGCCTGGAAGCGGCGGCGGCATTTCCTCTTCCGCCTACTGCCGTCGACAATCAGGATGGCTACGGACTTCCTGGCGGAGCGGGCAGAACTGCCGATCCGTCACGCGTTCGGCGTGGTGTCGGTTTTGCGGTCGGTTTCAAGAATATCGCCTATGCTGAAGGTTACAACGATGACACGCGTGCCCGTTGTTTGCTGCATCAAGGCAGGGCCACGATAACCTGCGCAGTCGCCGAACTCGGCCAAGGCTTCGTGACCATTTCCAGGCAGATTGCCAAGGCAATCCTTGGTGTCGACGAAATCGACCTCGCGCCAGCATCTACCGGGCTGATCGGGTCGGCGGGTTCGTCGGCGGCGAGCCGACAGACATATATGTCGGGCGCGGCGGTCGAACGTGTCTGTCATGAGGTTGCCGCCCGGGCCAAACAGTCGTTTGCGCAGCAACACAGCATCGACCCGGAAAGTCTTCTGGTGGATGGCGGCTTCATCGTGTCCAAGGATGGGTCGATCAGGATCCCGATTGCCCATGCTTGTCCGGAGCCGATCGAGGTGGAGGTGTACCACATGCATCCACCCACCGCACCGATGGACGAGCGGACTGGACAGGGGGACACGGACGTTTCCTGGCTGTTTGGCGCGCAGCGCGCCGTCGTCGACGTTGACCTCGACCTAGGTCTTGTTCGGGTCGTGCAGATCACGACCGGTCAGGATGTTGGCCGCGCGCTAAATCCGGTCTCTGTCGTCGGCCAGATCGAGGGAGGCATCTCCCAAGGCATGGGACTGGCAGTGATGGAGGAAGTGATTTCGGTAAATGGTCTGGTGAAGAACCCGTCGTTTACCGACTATCTGATCCCGACGTTTGCGGACATGCCGCCTGTCGAGGTTTCATTCATCGAGGAACCGGAGGCAGGCGCGCCTTTCGGAGCCAAAGGCGTAGGCGAAACTCCCAGTTTGGCCTCAACCGCTGCGGTGGCCGCCGCTATCCGCGCCGCTACGGGGCTGGACCTGCCGCGCGTGCCAATCCGGCCGGAGGACATCGTTTTCGCAGCCAGTGCAAAACCCTTGTCCGCACCGCAGTTTACCTAGTCGCTTATTGTAAGGGTGTTCTAAAGCTCAATTTGACGAAACTTCGATTGGAAGAATGATGGATGACAGCTTTCGCACGGGCGACCCGGCCGATCTGCGGCGCAGCGCAGCCGATGCCGTAACGCACCAGCTTCGCCAGGAATTGCTGGACGGTACGATCCCTGCTGGCTCTCGCATATTGCCGAAGGACCTGGCCGAGCGCTTCTCGCTCAGTATCGTTCCGGTCAGGGAAGCACTGCGTCACCTCGAAGCGGAAGGGCTGGTAATGACTTCGCGTCAACGGGCGACCTATGCAGCGGACATAGGAATCGAGGAACTGGCCGGCGTCTATGACCTCCGCAGGGTGGTTGAACCGGAGTTCGCCGACCGTTCCGTGCGTCTTGCGACGGATGCTGACCGCAAAGCATGCCGGGCGTCCTTTCAGGCTTTGAAAAATGCGGTACCACACTCTGCTCAGTTCTATGCCGCGCATAGGGATTTCCATTGGAGCTTGCTCGCTCCCGCCGCCAGTCCGGTCATCCGCATCGTGCTTGAGAAGCTTTGGCAAAGCGTTGACCGATATATGGCCCTGGGGGCAAAACGTCTGCCAGAGCACTCGACACCTCAATACATCAAGGCCTTCAATGAGGAACACGAAGCGATCGCAGCCGCCTTCTGCCAGGGCGATGCCGATGTTGTTCGCGCCCTCTTGACCCGGCATTTCGTCCAGACTGAAGCTGCCATGCGCAAGATGTTCGAGCGGCTCGCGTCAAACCGAAATGCGAATTTAGAGAATGTCAGCGCCGGCCGTCAAAAGGCTGATCGCTAAAATCTTCGCCGAACGACTTGGCTTGGCCGCATGGATTTAAGTGGAGCTGATACCGGAGGATCGTTTGAACTTCTACGAATTGGCGACGCTGAGCACCAGTCAAGGAACGTCGGATGCCGTTGCTCCCGCAATTCTCGACTATGCGACCAGGCCCGAAGCGCAAGGCAAGTTGCGCGGCCTGTGGCGAACGTGCATCGGTCAGTTGAACCAGATTGTTCTGCTCCGTGAATTTGACAGCCGACCAAGCCTGGCCGCCGAGCGGGAACGAGCTCGGCGGTCATCCGACCCATTCAATTGCTGCAAGCATCTGACCGCACTCGATATGACAAGTTTCGTTCCCTTTGACTTCTTTCCGAGCGTGGAGATCGGCCCACGTGGCCCGCTCTACGAGCTTCGCACCTATCATCTTCGTCCGGCCGGACTTTCGCCACTGGAAGCACGTTGGCGCGCGGACGCAGAAACCGGTGCCGCTGACGGCGGAACCATCATCGCTATGTATACGATGGACGGAGAGCCTCGACTTATGGAGATCAGGGCGCTGGGCGACTTCAACTCGAAGGTTGCCGATAACGCCACCTATCCGGTTACGATTCCTGGCTCCGATGACTGGTTGATGCCGGAAACAACGTCGTCGTTGCTGGTGCCGCTTCCTTCTTCCCCGCTGCATTAGGTCTGGCAGGCCAACGCCAGCCCCCACTGCTTTTAACATTCAACCCTGCATCGAAATGGGACCAGTCCAATGCCAGATCATGAAAGACTGTTGCGCCGCGCAATCGAGCTGTCGGCCAGCGCGCGTGCTCATGGAAATGATCCGTTCGGTGCTCTCTTGGTCGATGCCGGTGGAAACATCGTCATGGAAGCCGAAAACACGGCGATCGTGGATAGAACTGTAACTTCCCACGCTGAAACGAATCTTGTGAGAGATGCTTCGAAGTCCTTCTCGCGGGAAGAGCTTGGCAAGATGACGCTCTATGCGAGCTGCGAGCCATGCGCGATGTGTGCAGGTGCCATCTTCTTCGCCGGCATTCGCTCAGTTGTCTACGGCCTGAGCGGAGAGACCTTGACGCCGATGTGGGTGACAAAAAGCGACGTGCCCGCAGCACTTCTCGACCTCTCCTGTCGCGAAGTATTCGCTCATTGCGAGGGGCACCCCACCAACGTAATTGGTCCTATGCTGGAGGAAGAAGCTGCCGTTCCTCATGAGGATTTCTGGCCTCAGCGGCTGGGCGCGTGATTTTTGGGCGTACGGCACTGTTGAGGCAATGAAGGAAGGGCAAGGATGTGACAGTAGCTGCTCGCGTTGAAATGAAGAACAGCAAGCGCGTCACGAAAGTTGGCGCAGGCGTGGTGTTTTCAGATGCTGAAAGTCCGAACCGCCAACCCCCGCAGCTGCCAGGGCGCTGCGAGGAATCCAACATTGAGGAAAAGCGGCGCGAAAGGATGTTGCAAGCGTCGATTGGACAGGAAGTGCGCGCTTGTCGGATGAGACACGATATGACCGTAATGGAACTGGCTGCGGCTGCGGAGATATCTACCGGCATGCTGTCCAAGATTGAAAACGGGATAATATCTCCTTCGCTCAATACACTGCAGTCGCTGTCGTTGGCGCTTGGCTTGCCGCTAACATCGTTCTTCCACCGCTATGATCGCAAAAGCTCTGCCATCCTCATGAAGGCGGAAAAAAACCTGAAAATGAAACGGCGCAACATACGGGCCAACGACAAGTTCAGTCTTCTGGGCTTCTCTGGCTCTGCCGCAAGTGGTGTTGTCGTAAAGCCATCCTTGGTTACACTGACCGACACCAGGGATGAATTTCCAGTCCCCTGCCATGATGGAATGGAACTTATCTATATGCTGGAAGGTGAATTGACCTACGAACATGGTCTGGATCGCTATCACCTGGAAATAGGAGATTGTCTTTTCTTCGATGGGGAAACCCCACATGGCTTGGCGAATGTAAACAAACTGCCGGTGCGGTTTCTATCGGTTATCTGCTATCGATTAGGTTTAAAAATTAATAGGTAAAATAAGCTCCAATAAAGCGGACCGTCTTCTTGTGATTGGTAAGCAAAATCTTTGAATGATCAAGGTCACAATCAGCGATGGACTAGCGCGTTACGCTGTCCGATCGACGCCATGATTA
>MKRZ01000004.1:26629-27214 GCA_001897075.1 Mesorhizobium sp. 61-13
TTTCCCAACATCGGATGATTCGGTCGCAGTAGATTGGATCGAGTTCACACAGATATTCGTCGTAATGGGCATTGAACTGCCGCAATTGCTGGCCGCCATGCACGGCGTCAAAGGTGTCATCAATGTCAAGCACGATCCGTTTTGGCACCTGGCGGAAGGAAGCGCAGTAAAGGTCGACCATCGCCCGGCCCATAGCGACCAGTTTCCGCACGCCAGGCAGGTTCTCCAGCCGGCACATCGTCGACTGGGAGGCCAGATCCCGACCCGAAGGCAGCGCATCCTGGGCACCTCGAAGACCGGATCGGACCGCAGCCGGTTGGCGTCGTTGCCACCCTCATAGCCGGCGGCGATCATCTTCATGCGAAAACCGATCATGTCGGCCAAGCTGTGGACGGTCTGGTCCGGGCAGCGCGGATCGTTGATGCAACGCGCCAGACGGTCAGCCACCCGCAGCCGCTTTTCGACTTCGGCCAGAGCGAGAACCCCACTGTCGGAAGACAGCATGCCACCATCGAAACGGGCAACCACGGCCTTGCCGCCCACAGACGACAGACCGCTTAGCGGCAACGTAAAATCATTCATGGC
>MKRZ01000004.1:27249-65862 GCA_001897075.1 Mesorhizobium sp. 61-13
ACGACGCGGATCGGCCTTAGCAACCAAATCCTACGTCATTTCAACGGCTTGCATTACATCCGCCAACCCGCCGTGAATTTTTCAGGTTAGCATGAATACAGCATTCTTGGCCATGGACCTCACAATATTCGCACGCTTACTTGCTCACCCTGCGAAGATAGCTACCTCGCCTAGGTTTGCCATGAGCTGCGGGCCCGCTTTTCGGCCCCAGATCGGACAGCGTCGTGTTCTTAACCGGCTTAGAAGCCTCCAACATGCCGAGGGCCTTCTTTCAAAATTTGATTAAGGTGATGCCGACCCGCATCGTCGTTCATGAAGCCGGTGACAAGGTGTTGGACACCTTCTCGCTTGCCAAGTTTCACCCGCCAGCTCTTTATGGCGCTTGGAGAGCATGTGCCACTGTCAAATGAAGGCCATTTCGACACTTTGCCAGCGACAAACCGATCAACATCGCCTCTCGTTCGCTTCGGAAAGCTTTCGAGGTTCGCACGTTGACCCAGTTGATATACCGCTTCTGAACATGCGGCTGCGAAAATTCTGATCTCCTCCTTGGCGGGACCGAAATAGCGAACTGCTGAAACGTCCTCTCGCGAATTGACGCCAGGCTGAAGAATAGGCGAACGTTTGCCTTGGAAGATGAACTCAAGCTCTTTGCGCAGATATTCGAGGGGCCAGATCTGTTGGCCGGAAACTCCACGGTCATTCAGAAACCATATGACTCCCTGGAGCGCTCCTATTATCCCCTCCCGCGCTTGCTTCCGCTCGATCAACTTCACCGCATCACTTAGATCGCTGAGGAGCTGTCTTTCGGCCGCCTCAAGACCAACAGTCGGTTTCGGCGCGGGAAATTCAGAAGGAGGTGGTGAGTCGCTCATTCAAGCCTATCCTTCTTGTATCCTTCTTGTTGATTGGCAGTTGGCCCGAGCGCTTTGTCTATTTCACCGCCAATCCGTTCGGCAGCCCGTCGAAGCGGATCATCTGCAAGGTGGGCATAACGCTGAGTGGTCTGTGTGGACTTGTGGCCGAGCAGGCCACCGACAATTGGCAATCCTAGCCCGACACCTGCTCCGATACTCGCATGAGTGTGGCGGAGATCATGCAGGCGAACGTCTTCCAAATTGGCAGCGCGACGAATGTGGGACCAGGGCTTCTTCAGGTCGTGCCGCGGCATATCCGGGTTCGCACCCGGTACAACACAGGTTCCAAAGCGAGGAATGGTTCTTAGGACTTCGGTGGCAGCAGCGCTGAGCAGCACGGGACGTTTGCCAGTCTTGGAGTCCGGCAACCACAGAAAGCCGCGATCGAGGTCGACGTCCTGCCACCGTAGATCCAGGATTTCACGCAATCGACATCCAGTGAGCAACAGCAGTCGCACGGCGCCGGTCACATGCAGTGGGCAGACTTCTGCCTGATTGGATTTGGCCACGTGCTTGGCCGACGCTCCTGCCGCCTTGATCTGCCATGGCAAGCCAGTCGTCTCAGCTTGTCGCAAAACCTCCCCGAGGCGTTTTATTTCGTCTGAGGTCAGATAGCGTTCGCGACTTGGTTCCTTGAAGCGCTGCACGTCTGCAGCCGGGTTGAAGCCCTTCTCGACCAGTCCATTGCGTTGCGCCCATGAGAAGACGCTGCCGACATATGAGAGAACACGATTGGCACGATACGGGCGATCGGCGAGTTTCAGGTGAAGCCGGTTGAGGTCTGCGGGTGCAATTGCATTGACGGCAAGGTTTCCGACAGCAGGAACCGCATGACCTATAAGGGCGCTTTCGTAATCTTTGCGACTACCTGGCTTCAGCTTGGGGCCATGCCCTTCGATGAAGGAAGTGACGAGATCGCGAAATAGCAAGATCGAGCGCTGGGCTTGCTTTGCAGCACTCGGGTCTTTTCCCAATGAGACGGAGCCGAGGATGCGGCGTGCCTCGCCTCGCGCTTGATCGACCGTAATGGTTCCAAAGCGCCCCAACGTGTATTGTCGGCGTATCCCTCCGGACCGATAGCGACAGATGAACGTCTTTCGACCCGAGGCTTCGACCCGCATGCCGAACCCAATCAGTTCTTCATCCCACAGAAAATAGCGGGAGCCTGTCTTTTCGACTTGCTCGATAGACCTCTTCGATAGTTTCATTGATGCTTCGGGGCTCGTGTCTCGCGATATGGCGTCCAAATGGCGTCCAAGCGGCGTCAAACGATAGAATACCATGAGCACAGACAGAATACAAAATATTCAACGATACCAAAGATAAATAAACCGAGGCCAGCCTTGGCAAATTATGGAAACCGAAGTTTGTCTGACTACGAATCTGGGGGTCAGGAGTTCGAATCTCTTCGGGCGCGCCATTTACCGCCAAATGAAATCAACAACTTGTCGGAAACGCGCCGTCTGCGGGTGACACGCCATGTCGCATCCGTGTTCCTACTGACAATCCTTGAAAATCAAGGGTCTTCACTGGCGTACGGCTACTCGGCGCGACATGATATGCAACATGGCGTAGGGGAGGGCATTGCGGCCTTATCGGAGTTTCAGCGTGAAGCAATTAAGCTGAAGGCGACGCAGACCAGTCAGATCGGCGCCGCTGGGATGGGCGTTATCGGCTTCAGTGCCGTTGCGCGCTTTACATCAGGTCCAATCACAAGACCGGTGGTTTTCCAGGCTGCGGGAATAGCGGTAATCGCCTACGTGTTCGCCATCATCGTGCGACAAATCGCTGTATGGCGACTGAAGGACCTCGATCGAGATTGACGCCCGTGAAGCGTCGATCTTGAACCTTTTCCTGTCCCAAACGATTTTTGCTGTGCTGTGGCAGTATCAACCGGGCCTGATGGTAGCGGTGAACAGGACGTTTTTCGCGTTTTCTCTTTCCGGGCGACAGAGCGGCAGACGAGTACCTATCCCAACCGGCGTGCGGTACCGTTCCTCCCGCGAACTGGTTTTTCGTTTCAGGTGTGGAGCGGTTGGCAGGGAGCATCACATCCATCCAATTTTAGCTAAAAGAACCGATCCGGATAAAACCGCCGTCAAAACATCAACGCTACCCTGCCGACTTCGGGGGAGTGGGGCATGCGTCTACTTTGTCTACCAACCATCTTCTTGCTGTTGGCCTGTGCGCCTGCTCATGCCACGGCTTTGGGCAACTATCTTCAATGTTGGGCCCAGGTAGCAGCGCCGGAAGGGGCTGTTGTGGAACCTGAAAACAACATGCCGAAGATTGAGGCATCCGTCGCCGAAGCGTCGAGAATTTGTCACGACCTCGCCATGAACGCCGTTGACGAAGTGGGCACAGCTATCGTCGTTGAGCAAACACGCAACTTGGAAGCTGTGCTATATACGGGAGAGAACGTCGGCAGAGCTGCCACATTGGCAGCCCATGACGTTTCCCTTGCCCGATCCGCAACAGCAGTCGATCAGGAAGACGCTCCAGGTCCGTGGACATCGTCCGTTCGGCAATCCGATGGCGACGGAACTCCCGTTCTCGAGTTCAAGGGCATTGAGCTAGGAAAGGCGTATTCCAAGGACACCATCGCACAGGCCTTCGGATATGACCAACCTGATTATGGCTACACGTCCATCGCGGGCATCGGAGCATTCTACAGCTTGACTTTCCTCGGGCCCGAACTGCACGCAATCGCCCTTGATCTCCCGGCCGATTACTACGGCAACGCGTACAACGCGATCGAAAACAAGTTCGGCAAGCCCGAGACCTCGCTGGCCTCCACCGTTCAGAACGGGTTCGGAGCACAGTTCCAGCAAATGACCAGCACGTGGAAAATCGGCGATGGGTCTATCGTCGTCCAGCGCTTCGGGCACAAGGTCAGTCGATCAATGGTGCTGTTTTATACGGATCGCTACTCGCAGAGCCTCGATACACAGGAATCCGCAAAACTGAATGACCTATAGCGGCGCGGCTTTCGCCATAGGATGGTGGTCCAGCGTCACTCCCGATCATCTGTTCCCAAATGTTCGCTATTGGGCAAATTCTCATGTTCCACGTTAGCAAGGCTGCGGCGAGACACGGGCTTGGCCCTGCATTGAGAACCGGCACCTCGTATTTCCACTAAAAGCGCTTCAGCCAAAGGGTCCCTATCGTGCGAGAAGACAGTAGTTTCTTGCATGATTGGATGTCTGTGCCGAAAGGCAACGTTGCAAGAAAATGCATGATAAATCCAATGTCTTCCGAATAATCTTCTTATGTATTTGGCCTGAGTCCATGATGGGTGCTGTAGTCCGGGTAAAAGTGAACCGGTGCCGTTATTACACCTATAGTTGGCTGGTGAGCTCTCGTTCGTGTGTTGCTAGTTCGGTGACACCGAAGCCAAAGGCCATAGATAATAGTCAGTTCATGAATATGACATAAGGCACATTTATCCAATCATTTGACGAATAAATTTCCGCAATACCGATTGGAATTCTAATTTTAGCGGCATCGAGTTCACGTTCAGGAAGGAACCGTCAGTCTTTTCCAATTGGCAAGGTCAGGGTGTCGTGGCGTGCTGAAGCGGCCAATATCCTGCCGCGGAATAGGCCCTCTGCAACAACCTAAAAGGAAAGTTGCGAGTTCGTTTTGTAGCATAAAGATCTATCTAAAAATTTGACCAACTCTGCAGGGACTGGCCGTCAGCGGTTCCAAAGACCACTTCGTCTCTGAATGCTCGATCTATGAGTAAGATGTCGAGGTATCAAGGATCGGCGCCGCGAAGGCCTGTATCGACAACAAGAGGGTGATGGCCAGCGCTTTGCATCGGAAGCCGGAGATCGCCTTTGCCGGTGGAGAGCGAGGCCATTTTTCGGGAGTTGTTTCTCGGAGAGCCCGGCTCTCTCGTAAGCGGCACTGGAATGGAATTTGACGATGCCTGATATCGAGAAATTAAGGATCGGGTTCATCCTTGCGCGTTCATTCACGCTGTCGGCCTTCGCCTTGTTTGTAGATACACTGCGTTTGGCGAGTGACGAGCAGGATCGCTCCGGGCGAGTAACGGCAGATTGGCAGGTGCTTGGCAGCACGCGCAATCTTGTCACATCAAGCTGCGGAATCCAGGTAGCTCCAACTTCGAACTTCGTGGATCCTGCCGCGTTTGACTACATCGTGGTTGTAGGAGGTCTGTTGAGCGTCGAAGAACCTGTCGACCGCCAGTCGATTGCATATCTGCAGGCCGCTGCCGTTGCGAAAATTCCGCTTATCGGTGTCTGCACCGGTTCATTCATTCTTGCCGATGCCGGACTTATGAAACATCACCAGACGTGCGTGAGTTGGCTCCACGTGCGGGCATTCCAGGAGCGGTTTCCGGATCATCACGTCCGTGCCGACCGAATATTCAATCTCGACCGGAACCGCGGCTCGTGTGCAGGTGGCAGCAGCGCGGCCGATCTGGCCGCTTCGCTGGTGCGTCGACATATCAGCCATGATGCCGAGCGTAATGCACTCGAAGTGCTGCAGATCGAGAAGGTACGCACTGCGCGTGATATCCAGCCACGTCGTCCACTGTTTGAGGAATTTGACGACCAGCGAGTGAGAGCTGTTCTGATAATGATGGAGCAGCACCTTGCCGATGAAGTATCGATCGAAATGCTCGCTTCATCGGTTAGCCTGTCACGTCGGCAGTTGGAGCGAATCTTCAAACAAAGGGCGGGCATGTCGCCCGCTCATGCCTATGACCGGGTGCGCATGGAGCACGCCAAACTCCTGTTGCTCCAATCTCGGGCGACAACGCTTGAGGTCGCTCTCGACGTAGGGTTCGTCAACGCATCGCATTTCACCAAGACGTTCAAACGCGTGCATGGCCGTACACCATCTCAAGTCAGATCAGCGGGAAGCGCCCGCTGATCAACGAGGTGCGTATTCCGTCGTCGGTTCTAGACGGACTATTGGCCAAATTTGCGCGCGCTTGGCAGATACCAAGCCAAACAACGTATGCCGCTGCAGCGGGAACAATCGCTGCACTTCCGCGCCTGCATCCATGGCTGCATTAAGACAGTTGCGTCACCAGCACTCACCTCGGATAGGATCAAATATGCATGCCTGACTTGAGCCGTTCGTGAGCGTGCCGGGCGTGATTAGGAACTGTAATTGACCGATATCGACTTCTAATTTCCCGCACCTCAAACCCGTCCATATAGTCCTCGGTGACCCTCGATCCCTTCTTTTTGCGACTACGGAGGACATTATGAACGTCTATGCCAAGGGCATGCCGAACGAACTATTGCGGCTACAAAACATGCACAATGGCGAGAAGGCCGTCCCGACCTTCAGCGCCGCCGAAATGAGCCGCCGCCAGGAGGGTTTGCGCAAAATCCTAGTCGAGTTGAAACTCGACGGAGCCATTCTCACCTCCTACCACAACATCTGCTATTTCTCGGATTTCCTGTTCTGCTACTTCGGGCGTCGTTATGCCTTCGTGGTGACGGCCGAGAAAGCGGTGTCGGTTTCGGCCGGCATTGACGCCGGCCAGCCCTGGCGCCGCACCTTCGGCGACAACATCACCTACACTGACTGGCAGCGCGACAACTATTTCTACGCGCTGCAGCAGCAGTTGCCGGGCGTGAAGCGCCTCGGCATCGAGTTCGACCATGTCAACCTGGAACTGCGCAAGCTGTTGCAGGATGCCTTCCCCGGCGTGGAGTTCGTCGATATCGGCGCCCCGACCATGTGGCTGCGCACCATCAAGTCGGCCGAGGAGATTGCGCTGATCAAGGAAGGCGCCCGCACGGCCGACATCGGCGGCGAGGCGATCCGCGAAGCCATCCGCGAGGGCGTTCCCGAATATGAAGTGGCACTTGCTGGCACGCAGGCCATGGTGCGCCACATCGCCAAGACCTTTCCGCATGTCGAGTTGATGGACACCTGGGTCTGGTTCCAGTCCGGTATCAATACTGACGGCGCCCACAACCCGGTGACGTCGCGCAAGGTAGAAAAAGGCGATATCCTGTCGCTGAACTGCTTCCCGATGATCGCCGGCTACTACACGGCGCTGGAGCGCACGTTGTTTCTCGATCACGCCAGCGATGAGCACCTGCGCATCTGGGAGGTTAACTGCCAGGTGCACCGGCGCGGTCTCGAATTGCTGAAGCCCGGTGCACGCTGCGGCGACGTAGCGACCGAACTGAACGACATCTACCGAAGCCACAACCTTTTGGGCTACCGCTCGTTCGGCTACGGTCACTCCTTCGGCGTGCTGTCGCACTACTATGGCCGCGAGGCGGGCGTCGAGCTGCGCGAAGACATCAACACCGTGCTCCAACCTGGCATGGTCGTTTCCATGGAGCCTATGGTCACGTTGCCGGAAGGCATACCGGGTGCCGGCGGCTATCGCGAGCATGACATCCTCGTCATCACTGAAGACGGTGCCGAAAACATCACCAAGTTCCCCTTCGGCCCGGAACACAATATCATCAAGGCCTGAAGGCCGATCTGACTGCCGGCGGGCCTTGGCGAAAGCCAAGGCCCGCTTGCGTTTGTCCAGCGAAAGGTGATGTTATGGGCGCAACATGCGCCCATTGTTGCTCCAGGAGCTTACCGATGCGCAGCATTCCCACCGACCTGCTTCGTGCCTTCGTCACAATAATCGATCTGCGTGGCTACACGCGCGCCGGTGAGCAACTTGGCCGCACCCAGCCGGCGATCAGCCTGCAGATGAAAAGGCTGCAGGAACTGCTCGGCGTTTCGCTCTTCGCCAAGGAAGGCGGCGCGCAACTGACAGAACAAGGCGAGCTGGTTGCGGGCTATGCACGCCAGATCCTGGCGCTCAACGACGAGATGATGCTGAAGCTATCCAGCCGCGAGAGCACGGGCAAGCTGAGGCTCGGCATACCGAACGACTATGCCGATCACTTCCTGCCCAAGTTGATGGCGAGCTTTGCCCGCGACGGTGCCGACATCACGTTCGACGTTGTCTGCGACATCTCGCACAACCTTTTAGAGGGCCTGCGCAAGGGCCAGTACGACATTGTCGTGGCGATG
This sequence comes from Mesorhizobium sp. 61-13, assembly GCA_001897075.1. GTDB lineage: Bacteria > Pseudomonadota > Alphaproteobacteria > Rhizobiales > Rhizobiaceae > Mesorhizobium. Next base: position 35,202 of record MKRZ01000004.1, read on the forward strand.
ACCCCCGATGGTCCCTCCGAAGGCGCCTTCATGACCTGGAAAGAGCCGCTGGCCTGGGTTGGCGCCGCGGAGAAGTCGAACCAGACGGCAGATCCGGATGCGAAGAACCAATTGCGGATTGTCTGCTATCCTGAGGGCTGCCTCTATCGGCGCAACATGTTGACCGCACTGCAGCGCGACGGACGCAACTTCGAGATCGTCTATACGAGCCCGAGCCTGTCCGGGCTGGAGGCTGCGGTTGGGGCGGGGTTCGGCATGACAGTACTTGCACGCCGCATCATCCCATCCGCGTTGCACATCATCGAACCGGCGGGCCACTTGCCTCGGCTGGCCGATGTCGTGGTTGGCATCTATGTCGGCCCCGACCGCAAACGTTCGGCAGTTGCACGCAGCTTCGCGGCTCGCTTTGCCGACATGTTTGTGGCCGGCCAAGGGAATGCCAAGGTCAGCTAAAGGCGGCGCATTTGGTTGCCGTCACCTGACGCGCCGGCGTGTCAGCAGGGAAAGTGTGGCAAACAGCATGATCGACAGCGCGAGCAGCAGCGTCGCGGCCGCCATGATGGTCGGATTGATCTGGTCACGTATGCCGGAGAACATCTGTACCGGCAGAGTGCGCTGTTCGGCCGCCGTCATGAACAGCGCCACCACGACTTCGTCGAACGAGGTTGCGAAGGCAAAGATCGCACCAGACACCACGCCTGGCATGATGTTCGGCAATGTTACCCGGAAGAACGTCGATGAGGGCGACGCGCCGAGGCTCAATGCGGCCCGCGTCAGGTTGGTGTCATAGGTGGACAGAGTCGCTGTCACCGTTATGACGACGAAGGGCGTCGCCAGCGCCGTATGTGCCAGGACAAGACCGGTGCGGGTGTTGGTGAGGCCGAACTGGCCGAAGAAGAGATAGCTGCCGACCGCGACGATGACGATCGGTACGATCATCGGCGAAATGAGTAGCGCCATGACTAGGCGCCGCGCCGGAAAGTCGGCGCGTGAAATGCCGAGCGCCGCCAGAGTGCCAAGCGTGGTGGCCAATATCGTGGTCAGTACGGCCGCGATTGCGCTGTTGGCAATTGCGGTCATCCAGCGCGGATTGCCGAAGAAGTCTTCATACCAGCGTAGTGAATATTCCTGCACCGGCAGCGTGAAGAACGGGTCCTTGGAAAAGGACAGCGGCACGATGATGAACAGCGGCGCGATCAGGAACAGAAGAACCGCGACCGCCAATGCCACCACCAGCGTGCGCATCAGGCGTTCGGACGGCGTTGCGTAGGAAGGCAGCCACATGGCGTCACCCCAACTTGATCTTGTCGGCGCCGACAAGGCGCAGGAACAACAGGTAGATGGCCAGCGTCACGCCCAGCAGGACGACACCGAGGCCGGCGGCCAGGCCCCAGTTGAGGTCACGGTTGATGTAAACGGAGATGAAGTTCGAAACCATCTGGTCGCGCGGTCCGCCGACCAGCGCCGGCGTGATGTAGTAGCCGAGCGACAGGATGAAGGTCATCAGACAACCCGCGACGACGCCAGGCAGCGTCTGTGGCGCATAGACCCGCCAGAAGGCTGAGGACGGTCCGGCTCCTAACGAACGTGCCGCCCGAAGCTGCGTCGTGGGGATAGAGCGCATCACGCTGTAAATCGGCAGGATGGTGAACGGCAACTGGATATGGGTCATCGCCGTCACTGTGCCAATCCGGGTGAAAATGAGCTGAATCTTCTCGCTCGTCAGGTGCAGCGCCATCAGGAGGTCGTTGATGATGCCGTCCGACTGCAGCAGCACCACCCATGCCGTGGTGCGTACAAGCAACGAGGTCCACAGCGGCAACAGCACCATCAGCATCATGATGCCGGCGACGGCCTTCGGCGCGATGGTCAGCACATAGGCGACCGGATAGCCGAGGAGAAGCGTGAACAGCGTCACCAGCCCGGCCACAAACAGCGTACGCCCCAGCACATCGAGGAAGATTGCCTGGTCACCGGCGGTGCGCTCGAGCGATCCGTCCGGAGCTTGCTGGAGATCGAGAGCGGTCAAAAGATAGTACGGCGTGAACGACGCACCATTGCGCTTGATCACCGACCAAACATCCGGCGAAGCCCAATCCTGATGAAGTCCGATAAACTTTTCCTTGTAGGGCCCGGTTTCCAGTTTGTCCGCCATCCTGGCCGCAGACAGCACACGGCTGCGCATGCCCGAGATTTCATAGTTCAGTCGTTTGCCAAGGAGAGCCGCGGTGCTGTTGTCTTTGGCGATTTTGAGGTCGGCGGCCAAGGCTGCGTAGACCGGCTCTTCGGGCGTGGAGGTCCCGTCCCAGTTCTCAAGAGCCACAAGCGTACGCGGCAGCACTTCGCGCGTTTCTGGATTGCCGAACGCCGTGACCAGCAAATAGAGGATCGGGGCGACAAAGGCGACGACAAGGAAGGCGATTAGCGGTAGCGCCAGTGAGAATGCGGCCCGCCGGGCCGGTCGTTCAGCCTTGCGCACGGCCATGAAAACGTTGATGCGGTCGATGTCCACGGCGCTCATGCTGTCATGCCTCCAGCAAGCGGCATTCCGCAACATTGCATTCGAGTGCGACGTCGTCCCCCGGCGCGAAAGGCCTTAACCGGCGAGCCGGAATGCGCGCCGTGACGAACTCGCCGCCAAAGGCTTCCACCGACAATCGCATATGGTCGCCCAGGAAGAAGACGTCCCTCACTTTGCCGCCGAACCGGTTGAAGTCCGGGCGGCCATCCTGGCCGGCGAGCCCGATATTCTCAGGCCTGACCGATACGCTCATGTCGCCACCGGTGCCTGAAATGTCGGCGGCGGCCTTGAATTTTGATCCATCGCCCATGCGCACCACGGCCATGCCGCCTTCGCGACCGAGCAAGGTGCATGGCAGGGTGTTGTTTTCGCCGATGAAAGAGGCGACGAAGCGGTTCGACGGTTCGTTGTAGAGCGTTTCAGGGTCGGCAAGTTGCTGGATGCGCCCGTCGTGGAACACCGCAATGCGGTCGGACATGGTCAAGGCCTCCGACTGGTCGTGGGTGACATAGACCATGGTGATGCCGAGCGAGGTCTGGAGTTGCTTGATCTCGATCTGCATGCGTTCGCGCAACTGCTTGTCGAGTGCACCGAGCGGTTCGTCCATCAAAACCAGCGAAGGCTCGAACACCAGCGCACGCGCCAATGCCACGCGCTGCTGCTGGCCGCCTGAAAGCTGCGCCGGACGACGGTCGCCCAGCGCTTCGAGGCTGACGCGGCCAAGGGCTTCGCGCACCTTGTCCTTCGCGGCAACCCCCGTGATGCCGCGATAGCGCAACGGGAAGGCGACGTTCTCCGCCACCGTCATGTGCGGGAACAAGGCGTAGTTCTGGAACACGAAGCCGATATTGCGCTTTTCGGGGGGCAAGCGCTCGACAGGCTTGCCGTCGAGCAGGATGTGGCCAAGCGTCGGGCGTTCGAAGCCACCCAGCATCATCAACGTTGTGGTCTTGCCGGAGCCCGAAGGCCCCAGCATAGTCAAAAATTCGCCGCGGCGGACGTTGAGGTTAAGGTCCTTAACGACGAAGTTGATGCCGTCGTAGGACTTCTTCACATCCTCGAAGCGAACGAGGGCATCGACTGGTCTGTCCGCTGCAACTGACACTCGCTGGGAAAAGTTCATCGATGCTCTCCTACGCGTGCTCGCGTTACTGGGCGAGCCAGGTCGTGAACCGCTTGCGGATCTCGTCGCCGTTGTCCGCCCAGAAGGCGTTGTCCAATGTCAGCGAGACCGTAAGGTTTTCTGGGCTGGTAGGCAGGTTCTTGGCATCTTCCGGCGCAACGAATTCGGCGGACGATTTGCGCACCGGACCGTAAGGAATGTATTTGGTGATACCTGCCAGAACCTTTGGCTCGACCGCATACTTGATGAATGCGAGCGACGCGGCGGTGTTCTTGGCGCCCTTCGGGATCACCCAATAGTTGGAATCGAGGATCTGGTTGTCCCAGACGATACGAAAGTCCTTGCCTTCCTTGTTGGCGTTGTAGATGCGGCCGTTCCAGGCCGTCGTCATGACCACTTCGCCCGACGCCAGCAGTTGCGGTGCCTGTGCGCCGGCTTCCCACCACACGATGCTGTCCTTGATCGTGTCGAGCTTGGCGAAGGCGCGATCGACGCCCTCCGGCGTGGATAGAGTGTCGTAAACCTGATCGGCCGGCACGCCATCGGCCAACAGGGCGAATTCGAGGTTGGTTGCGGGGTTCTTCCACAGGCCGCGCTTACCGGGATATTTCTGCGTATCGAACAGATCCTTGATCGTCGTCGGCCCATCTGTGAGCTTGGCGCCATCAAAGGCCAGCGTGGTCGCATAGACGATCGTGCCGACGCCACACTCGGAGGTCGTGCCATCGATCCAATCCTCTTGCGGACCGATGGCCGACCAGTCGATCTTCTCGAAAATGCCCTCGTCGCAGCCCTGAAGCAGGGTCGGTGCATCGACGTCGACGACGTCGACCGTGGTGTTGCCGGATTCGATCATCGCCTTGATCTTGGCGATTTCACCGCCGTACTCCTGCTCATCCACCTTGATACCGGCGCTGGCCGCGTAAGTCTCGAACACCGCCTTGCGCTGCGCCTCCTGATAGGCGCCGCCAAAACTCATGACCGAAAGCGTATCCTGTGCCAGGGCCGCCTTTGCGCCAAGGGGCGCAAGCGCCACCAGTGACAAGGCAAGCATGCGGCCTGTTAAGCGATGTCCCATTTCCGCCACTCCCATTCTCGGTTGGAAAACGTGGCTTCGGCTTAGTTTTCTAATGTGCCTCGGCCATTCGAGGACGGTAATTAGGAGCCGGCATCACGGCAAATAAGTACATTGCATGGGCCCATGAGCAACCGTTATCGGCCACGGTCGCCAGCGCGGAGACCTCGCATGGACCGCGCCAGTTGATGTCGCCAAATACCAGAAGTTATAGCTTGTACGACACGGATAAAGGTAAGGCTGAGCGTGGTCGTGCGCCCGATCAACCTTTGGTCCGTGCGACGTGCTCCCCGAAACCTTTGGCGCCGACCAAATCGCCATCGCGGACAACAAAGCGGCCGCGCACCATCGTCGAAACCGGCCAGCCCGTCACCTGCAACCCCTCATACGGGGTGTAGTCGGCACCGTCGTGCAGAAGGTCATGCGTGATTGTCACTTGCCGTTCCGGATCCCAGATCGCGATATCGGCGTCCGATCCGATCGCAATCGAACCTTTCCTTGGGTAGAGACCGTAGGTCCGGGCGTGATTGGTTGCTGTGAGCGCCACGAACTGCTGCAAGCTGATCCGACCCTTGATGACGCCTTCAGAGAACAGGATCGGCAAGCGGGCAGCAATGCCGGGCACGCCGTTAGGCACCCAGCGGAAGCTGCTTCTGCCCTTCGCATTGAGCTTGCCCGCCGGATCATTGTAGCGGAACGCGCAGTGGTCGGACGAATAAAGGGCAAAGGTGCCGCGCGCCAACCCCTCCCAGCAAGCCTCCTGGCTCGACCGATCGCGGGGCGGCGGCGAGCAGACATATTTGGCGCCCTCCATGTCGAGGCCCTCGAGGTCGGAGGCAGTCAGCATGAGATATTGCGGGCAGGTTTCGCCGACGATGTTGAGCCCGCGCGCATTGGCGCGCGCGATCTCGTCTCTGGCTTCGGCGTTCGACACATGCACGATGACGATGGGGACATCGACCACCTCGGCCAACGTGATCGCCCGGTGCGTGGCCTCGCGCTCGGCGGGAACCGGGCGGGAAAGGGCGTGATAGTAAGGTGCCGTTTTGCCGTCCCGCTCCAGCTGATCGGTCAGGAAGCGGATGACGTCATCGTTCTCGGCGTGCACCATGACCAGCGATCCGGTGCGGCGAGCAGCCGAAAGCACTTCGAGGATTTCGCCGTCCTTCAGGGCAAGGCCGGCATAGGTCATGTAGATCTTGAGCGAGGTGTAGCCTTCTTCAACCAGTGCCGGCAGTTCCTGGCCGAGTACGGAGGCGGTCGGATCGGCGATGATCAGGTGAAACGACGTATCGACATAGCAGGCGTCTTCAGCCCGCGCATGGTAGATCTTGAGGGCTTCACGCAAGGACTGGTCGCGTTCTTGCATGCAAAAGGGCATGACCGTGGTTGTCCCGCCAAACGCCGCCGATCTGGTTCCGGTCTCGAAATCGTCTGCCGAAACGATGCCGGGCGCTGACGGCTGAGCGAGGTGGACGTGGCTGTCGATGCCGCCGGGCATCACCAGCATGCCGTGGGCATCGACGGTTTCTGCCGCGCGGCCGAGATCGGTGCCCAGGGCGGCAATGCGCCCGTCGCGGATGCCGACATCGCAGCGCATGGTGTCGCCCGCGGTGACGACCGTGCCACCGCGAATGATCATGTCAAAGTCAAGCATTGCCGACCCCTCCGGTTCTATCGCTGCGTTCGGCTATTTCGTCACGAATGACAGCAGCGGATACATGTCGGGCCGGCGATGCAGCGAGAAATTGAACACGTTGTCGCGGATTTCCCGGCAGCGGTCGAGGTCGCAATCGTAGGTGACCAGTTCGTCGCCAAGGGTCCCGCACATCGCAACGATCTCCCCCGTCGGCGCGATGATGCAGCTTTGTCCGATCAGGCTGCAGCCTTCCTCTATGCCCGCCTTGGCCACGCCGACCACCCACATGCCGTTCTGATAGGCGCCGGCCTGCATCACCAGATGGTTGTGGAAGCACTGCAGGTGATCATGCTCCGGTGCCGGCGGATAGTGGGCCGGGGTGTTATAGCCGATCAGCATAATCTCCGAGCCGCGAAGTGCGGCTTCGCGATAGATTTCCGGCCAGCGACGGTCGTTGCACAAGGCAAGGGAGACCCGACCGCCGAAGGCTTCGACCGGCTCGAAGTGGTTGACGCCCGGTTCGAAGTAGCGCTTCTCCAGATGCTGGAAAGCGCGCCACGGTTCGTGCTCGACATGGCCGGGTAGATGGACCTTGCGGTAGCGGGAAACGATCTCGCCGTTTTGATCGACCAGGATGGCGGTATTGTAGTGCCGCACCTTGCCGTTTTCGTCGGCGAGTTCCGCAAAGCCGAGATAAAAGCCGACACCGAGCTCACGGGATCGATCGAACAATGGTTGGGTTTCAGCGCTCGGCATTTCCTTCTCGAAAAAGGCGTCGATGTCTGCCTGTTGCTCAAAGTACCAGCGCGGGAAGAACGTGGTCAGCGCCAGTTCCGGGAACACCACGAACTGACACTGCTTGGCCTTTGCCTCTTCCAGCAGCGCGATCATACGGGCAACGGCAGACGATCTCGGTTCGTCTCTTGCGATCGGCCCGAGCTGGGCCGCGCCGACGGTCACTGTTCTGGTCATTACTGCTTCTCCTGGTTGGCACCGGACCGCGCGGTTTCGAGGACGGTTGCGAGCAAAAGGTTGGCGCCGTTTTCGAGATCGGCCGGGTGGGTCAGTTCCTGGATGTTGTGGCTGATGCCATCCACGCTCGGTACGAAGATCATCGCCGCGGGACAGATGCGTGCAAGCATTTGCGCATCGTGGCCCGCGCCTGACGGCATGCGGCGGTTCGACATGCCGAGCCGGTTGGCGCCGGCTTCGACGGCTGCCACCAAACGTTTGTCGAATTCGACAGGCTCGAAACGCGCAAGCGCCCGCACCTCCACCGAAACGCCAACTCTCGCTGCGATTTCGATAACGCGCTCGGCCAAGCGGCGCTCTGCCTGCTGCAACAACTGTTCGTCGGTGTTGCGAAGATCGACGGTAAACCTTGCCGTTTCCGGCACCACGTTCACCAGGTTCGGATGAAGGTTGAAGGAACCGACGGTGCCGACTTGAGCGCCGCCGATCTCTGTCACGATTGCGTGCACGGCAGCGGCAATCTGTGCCGCTGCTAGTCCGGCATCGTGGCGCAGACGCATCGGCGTTGTTCCGGCATGAGAAGACCGTCCTCTAACCGTAAATTCCTGCCAGGAGATGCCTTGCACGCCCTCGACTACGCCGATCTGAAGATCCTCGTCCTCCAGAACCGGGCCTTGTTCGATATGCAGTTCGAGATAGGCATGCACCGCCGGTGCGCCTTCAAGGCGTGTTCCGCCGTAGCCTATGCGTTCCAGGCAGTCGCCGACAGTTTGCCCGTCGATTCCTTGCGTGGCGCGCGCCTCTTCGACGGCCAGACCGCCGACATAGACAAGACTGCCCATCATGTCAGGTGCGAAGCGTGCCCCTTCTTCGTTGGTGAAGGCGGCTACGACGATAGGCCGATCCGTAGTCAAGCCGGCTTCGTTCAGCGTCTCGACGATCTCAAGCCCAGCAAGGACCCCAAGGCACCCATCGTAAAGCCCACCCGTCGCAACCGTGTCGATGTGAGAGCCGATCATCACCGGCTCGATGTTCTGACGGCCCGCGCGTCGGCCGAAAATGTTGCCGATGTCATCCACGATCACTTCAAGGCCGAGCGCGCGCATCCAGGACACGACGAGATCTCGGCCTTGCTGGTCCTCTTGCGTCAACGCAAGTCTGCATACTCCGCCACCCGGCAAGGCACCTACGCGGCCGAGCTCCTTGAGGCGACTGACGAGGCGATCAGCGTTGATGCGCAGGTTGCTGGCGCCAGTCATGACGCAAGCGCCCTGACCTCATCGCCGGACATGCCGACAATGCCGTTGTAGAGCTGCGGGTCGGTATCGCCCTCCGAGCCGAACAGGAGCACTCGCGCCTGCGAACCCAATCCGATGGCTTCCCGCCAATCCGTGCGGCTCGACAGGCAAATAAGTCCGGCCAGTCCCGCGACCGCAGATTCGCCGCCCACGATGCGCGCCCCGGCATCACCGGAGGCAAGCAAGCGCATGGCCTCCAGCGCGGCCTCGTCTTCGATTGTCATGAATGCCGCTGCACCCGGATCGAGCACTTGCCAGGCAAGTTCGGAAACCTCGCCACAGGCTAGACCCGCCATAATCGTATCGAGATCGCCTTTGACCGCTGTAGGCTTGCCCGCTCGCGCGCTTTCAAAAAGGCAGGCGGCCTTGTCCGGCTCGACAACGACAACAGCAGGGGCCTTGTCGCCAAACGTTTCCCATAGGTGGGCGGTTACAGCCGCAGCCAAGCCGCCAACTCCGCCCTGGATGAAGACATGTGTTGGGAGTTCTTCCCGGCGCTCGGAAAGCTGATCCAGCGCTTCCTGAACCATCACTGAGTAGCCCTGCATCACATAGCGGGGAACATCCAGATAACCTTCATATGAGGTGTCCGACACAACGAGCCGCCCCAATCTCGCGGCGTCGCTGTCGGCCTGGCGTACGGCGTCGTCGTAGTTGCCTTCGGTACGAACCACTTGCGCGCCGAAACGGGCGATCGCTGCCGCACGCTCGGCGGATACGGTCGCATGCACATAGATCACGCATTGGCAGCCGAATATGCTGGCCCCCCAGGCAACCGAGCGGCCATGGTTGCCATCGGTCGCGCAGGTCACTGTGAGGCCGCGCGTGATATCGGCATATTTGCCGCTCGTAAGTTCAGACGAGGTCGGTCGGGTTCCGGCCTTTTCGGCAACCGCGTCGGCCACCAGCCTGAATACGGCATAAGCGCCCCCGAGCGCCTTGAAGCTGCCCAGGCCAAAACGGCTGCCTTCATCCTTGTAGTTTAGCTTCGCAATGGCAAGCCGTTCGGCAAGCTTGGGCAAGGCAACAAGAGGCGTGCGGCCATATCCCGGCCAATTCGAAATTTCGGCATGTGCCGCCTTGGCGGCCTTGAGCGAGAGGATCGGGCGAAGGGTTTCAGGATAACTGCCGACAAGCCGGTTCCGGCCGATTTGGAAGTCAGTCTTCAATGTATGAAATGTGGGCGCCATAGCGTATCGTTTCTGCCGTAGACTGGAAATTTGCTTCCGTTTGACGATCTTGGTGATAAGGTCGAGCAAATCATGAAAAGTTTTTTCCGTCAATGTGAAAAAAAGAAAATAGGTTTGATATGAATAACACATCAGGGGAGGTCGGCCCTTCGATCGAGGCAAGGATCCTCGAAGTTCTGGATAGCCTTACGGGGAGCGAGCGCCGTTTGGCGGATGTGATTTTGGAAGAGGTTGCGAATCTGTCGAGCTTCACGGCAAGCGAGCTCGCCGAACGGGCCGGAGTTTCAAACGCCACCGCAGCCCGGTTTTTCCAGCGACTCGGCTATGACAGCTTCGCGGATATGCGGCGCAAGGTCCGTCAGGTGCAGGACTGGGGCTCGCCGCTCTATGAGCTGACTGGGATCGGCGAGCGCCGCCTGGCGTCGGGCGATTTTGGCCTTCATGTTGCGCTCGACCTGCAAAATCTGACCCGCACTGCCGAATTGCTCTCTCCGGGCGATCTTGAGGTGGCAGTCAAGGCTCTGGTGCAGGCAAGAACCGTCTGGGTCGTGGGATTCCGCAATTCCTACGCGCTGGCGACGTATGCGCGCGCCCTCCTCAACAATCTAAGGCCATCGGTTAACCTTCTGCCCATTGCAGGCATGACCATGAGCGAGGAACTTGCAAGCCTCGGCCCGCAGGATGCGATGCTTGTACTTGGGTTCCGGCGCCGACCTCTGCTCCTTCGCGAAATCATGCAGGCAGGAAAGGACCGTGGCGTCCAGATGGTTCTGGTGGCCGATCTTACGGCCGCCAGGACCGCCAGCTTGGCTACGGTGACGCTGCGCTGCCACAATCGAGGTCATAGCTTCTTCGACAGCTATGCTGCGCCAATCAGCGTGATCAACTATCTGTGCGCCGCCGTCGGGCTGGGGTTGGGTGACAGCGCGGTGGCGCGCCTGGAGCAAATCGAAACGCTGCATGAGAAGTTCGACCCGCTGGTCGTCCCATCAATGCGCAGGCGAGGGCGAAAATAGTCGATCTGCAAATAGATTTTCATATTGCGGTATTTTAGAAATTGTGTTTTCATTCTGGAAATGACGGCACTGAGAATGGCCGTCATCAACGGGAGAGAAGCCAATGGACATCCGCCTTCACCGCAGAAATTTCCTCACTTTGGCTGGCGCTGCTACGCTTGGCGGTCTTGGCCTTGCCGGCCACACCAATCACGCTAAGGCAGCTGAGGATCTCGTCTGGCTGACCTGGGAGAACCTGGCGAAAGACGACTACATCGGCCCATTCCTTTCGCAAAGCGGGATTGGACTGACAAAGAATTTCATCGGCACTGATGACGAGCAGTTCGCCAAATTGCGCGCCGGCGGCTCATCTTCAGTCGACCTTATCACACCCGGCCTGGACAAGGTCGAGCTCTACGTGGCCTCTAATCTGCTTCAGCCGATAGACCTCGCCCGTGTTCCGAACGCAGCTTCCCTCTACGACACTTTCAAGAACACGCCGTTGGGCAAAAAGGACGGCCAGACCTATGGCCTGCCGTTTTATTGGGGCATCAACCCGATCGTCTACCGCGCCGACCTGATGAGCGAGGAGCCCGACTGGTCGGTGTTCTTCACCGGCGAAAAATACAAGGGCCGCCTTGCCATGCGCGATTATGCGCTGGAAGGCATCATGATTGCTGCGCTTTATCTCGGCATTCCGCGCGAGCGGATGTTCGACATGGACGACCGAGAGCTGGCGGAGGTCAAGAAGGCCCTGCTCGCGCAGAAAGGCCTGCTGCGCACCTACTGGAATTCCATTTCCGATCTCACCAATCTGTTTGCCACCGGCGAGGTTGCCTGCGCCTTTTCATGGGTTCCGCCTTACTACGAACTGCTCGGCCGTGGTCTCAACATGGGCATGGCCAAGCCCAAGCAAGGTGTGATCGGCTGGTGCGACACGCTCGCGATCCCGGCAGGTGTGTCCGACGAACGGCTTGATGCCACGCTCAAGCTGGTGGACTACCTCCTCGGTGCCGACTACGGGGCCAAGCTCGCCGTCGGCGGTCCTTATGCGTTGAGCACTTCTCTTGCCCGCGAAAAGCTGACTGAAGAGCAGCAGGAGAAGATTTTCGTGAAGGATCTGTCGATCATGGATTCTTTTGTTTGGAAAGCCAATCCGGCCCGTTACAGCGACTGGGTCCGGCTCTGGAACGAAGTCAAGGCGAGCTGATCCATGCCTTCCGCAACGATAAACGAGGGGCCTTCCGGCAAACCGCTGCTTGTGGCGCGTGCGCTCAAGAAGTTCTACGGCGGCGAGCCGGCGGTGCGCGGGGTCGATTTCTCGATTGAGCACAACAGCTATGTGACCCTGCTTGGACCCTCAGGTTGCGGCAAGACGACAATCCTGCGGATGATCGGCGGGTTCGAGGCCGTGTCCGCCGGTACGCTGGAACTCGACCAGCGCTCACTGGTCGACGTTTCCGCCAACCGCCGCCCGGTCAACACCGTATTCCAAAGCTATGCGCTGTTTCCCCATCTTACCGTCGCCGAAAATGTCGGGTTCAGCCTGAGCTTGAAGGGACTCGATCGTGCGACGATCCAGACTAGGGTCGCTGGCGCGTTGGCAATGGTGCGCATGGAGGCGATGAGCGGCCGCTGGCCACGCCAATTGTCGGGCGGCCAGCAGCAGCGCGTCGCGCTGGCGCGGGCCATCATCAACGAGCCGAAACTGCTCCTGCTCGATGAACCGCTGAGCGCGCTCGACCGCAAGATGCGCAAGGACATGCAGATCGAACTGAAGGATCTGCAGCGCCGGCTTGGCATGACCTTCCTGCATGTGACGCATGATCAGGAGGAGGCATTCGCGCTTTCCGACTGGATCATCGTCATGAACCGTGGCGTCATCGAGCAGCAGGGTAGTCCAGAGGACATCTATCGTCGACCTGCCAGCGCGTATGTTGCCGACTTCATCGGCGGCGCCAATTTGCTGAGCGGCAAGATCGCAGGCGTCAAAGGAGAACTGGCCGCGATCGATACCGAGTTCGGCACGATCGAGGCGCCTTGCACCTCCGGCCTGAACGCAGGGCAGGTCGCCTCCCTTTGCTTGCGGCCGGAACAGATTTCCCTGAACGGCAATGGACGTGCCATATCCGGTGCGGTCTCGCATGTCGTCTTTCAGGGTGCCGAAAGCCTGATCGAAGTTGAAGCCGGCAAGAGCCGCTTGCAGGTTCGCTGCGAACGTACCCCGCCGGAAGTGGGCTCGACCATCAAGCTCACCTTCGATCCGCAACGGGCCTGGATCGCCGCGGGCGCGATGGGACAGGGAAGCTAGCCAATGGAATCGCAGAAGGCTGCCCTTACCCTCCTCGTGGCCCCTGTCGTCGGCGTCGTGGCGGTCTTCTGCCTGGCGCCGCTGGCTGTGCTTTTTTGCTACAGCTTCTTCCATGTCGAATTCGTCGAGATCGCCAAGCAGCCGAGCATCGGCAACTATGTGAAGGTCGCAGAAAGCGAGACCTATCGCTGGCTGATTGCCAAGGCTGTCGGCACTGGCCTCAGCGTCGCGGCAATTGCCGGGGTGATCGGCTATCCGGTCGCTTTCTTCATCGCCAAGCGGGTCGTGCTTTTGAAGTCCGTGTTCCTCACGGCGCTGCTCATTCCCCTCTACACCGGTGACCTGGTGCGAATTTTCGCCTGGCGCGTCGTACTTGGTGCAGAAGGCGTCCTGAATTCGTTCCTGCTGTGGACGGGAGTGATCTCGGAACCGATACAGGCACTGCTGTTCAGTACGACGGCAACGCTGATCGTGCTCACCTACAACTATCTTCCCTTCATGGTGCTGGGCCTGTGGCTCGCATTCGAGAGCCTCGACGACCGACTGCTTGAGGCTGCAGCCGATCTTGGTGCGGGGCGGTGGGCCACGATCCGGCGCGTGATCTTGCCTCGGACCACCCCGGGCCTGCTCGCCGGTGGGCTTATGGTGTTCATTCTCGTCATCGGCGACTACCTCACGCCGCAACTGATCGGCGGCTCGTCTGGGGTCACGGTGATCAGTGCCGTCAACGACCTGTTCGGAACCGCGTTTGACTGGCCGCTCGGCTCTGCCATTGCCTGGAGCCTGCTCGCAACGATGGTCGCGCTGATCATCGCGGCCGGGCTGTTGTTCTCGCGTACGCGGCTTGGCCGCTCGATTATTTCGGGAGGATAAACCGTGGAGCGTCTGCTGAAGGGCTATGTCGGCCTCGTATATGCGTTCATGTACCTTCCCATCCTCGTGGTGGCGGTGTTTTCGTTCAATGCGTCGGATATGATCGCGTTTCCGCTCAGCGGCTTTACGCTGGATTGGTATGCAAAGGCACTGTCGGACACCCGCCTCCTGACCGGATTCGGCACCTCGCTGCTCGTCGCAGTTCCAACGGCCATAGCGGCGACGGCACTCGGGGCCGCGGCGGCATTGGCGCTCACGCGCTACCGTTTCAAGCGCAAATACCTGTTTCTGGCGCTTTTGGTGGTGCCCTTCTTCATCCCCAGGATCATCCTTGCGGTCTCGCACCTCATCGTGATGTCGGAGGTTGGACTGGAACGAAATCTGGTGACCGTCATCATCGCCCAAACCCTGATCATCCTGCCGTTCACGGTGATGGTCATCGCCTCAGTGCTGATACGCCTTGATTCCCGTGTCGAGGAGGCCGCGGCCGATCTTGGCGCAACCGGTTGGCAAATATTCCGTCGGGTGCAACTTCCTCTGATGCGCAACGGGCTGATCGCTGCGTCGTTCATCGCCTTCGTGCTGTCGTCGTCGGAATATGTCCTGACGAATTTCGTCAGCGGTCGATCACAGCCTCTCTCGATCCTCGTGGCGTCGGATTTCCGCTTTAATCTTTCGCCGGCTCTCGACGCCTTGGCGATGCTGATCGTCCTTTTCAACGTTGCTATCGTTGTTGTCAGCGAAGCGGTTCGAATGCGCTCCAAATGAACCTAGTTTGAGGAAGGCATCCAAACGAGCTGTGATCGGAAGTCAGCAATTTCCTTCATGCTGCTTCGACGGTCGTCTCTCATACTACAGACTTTTCCAACTGTTTGCCTGATTTCTCGGCTTTCCGCTTGGATTGCGTTGATCACGTACGTATTCCATTCTTTAAATTGCCGCGCGTTTCTTAGACACCCCGGGTGTCAATGACCGCGGGATCGAAACCGCGCATTTTCGCGCAAAAGGAACCCCCGGTTTTCGGTGGTGAATGGCATATGGGTTGGCATCCGATTGGGCTAAGCTGGTCGGGCTGCACAGCCTGATCGGGTGCGAGCGGTTAGCGATTTCCATTGCTCATGGTCTATCAAGGTCGAACGACATACCCGTATCTGGCAATTTCAGCTTCTACGATGGCATATCTTATGCTGCCGGTCTCCTTCCAGTCTCATTGCGGACAGTAGGTAGTGAGACCTAAGCAGTCATTCGGGCCAGTATGCCATTCGTCGCCAATCAATGAGTTTTGGGCAACATGAGGGTTTGGGAATTAGCGCGCGGGATATCGCCCGATAACGGTTCCGAGCCTGCAGCGGGCAATTCGATCACAATGCTTGCGCCGGTTCGGCGGCCTGCGCATGAGCCAAGACGCCAGTTGTTGGCTTCGACGATCTCCTTGACGACCGAGAGGCCAAGTCCGCTCCCATCAGCAACGACTTGGTCGCGTTCGAGGCGCCGATTACGCATCAGCGCCTGCTCGAACGCCGTGCCATTGAGGCCTGGCCCGGTATCGTGGACCTCGATGCGATGTCCCAGCCCGTGCTTGCGCAACGCAATCACGACACGTCCGCTGGGTGTATACTTGATGGCGTTGGAGACGAGATTGGCGACGACGCGCATAAGGGGATAGGCTGCCACACTCGCGTCCGGCGCGGCCAGCACAAGCTTCAAGTCGAGCCCCTTGTCCGTAGCCTCGGACGCAAACATGTCGGCAATGCCGCGCAGGACGCCGTGCAGGCCGGGTTCACCGGCCTCGCCACCGCTCGTGCCGACGGCACCGGTGGTTGTGCGATATGAAACGCCGACCGGCATGACCGATGCCTGCATGGTGGTTTCCGGACCAATCTGCGCCCGATCGGCCAATCGCTCGGCGACCAACCTCTCCATGTAGCCGAGTGCCGATTCAAGCTGCCCAATATCTGCGGTCTTGCCACCCTGGGTGCCGAACATCTGGCGAAGCGAGAGCCTGAGCGCGTGCATCGGCTGACGTAGATCGTGGACAGTGTCCTTGACGTTTTCCTCGCGCTGACGCGCATCTACAGTTACCTGCTGATAGCTCTCCTCGAGCGAAGCCAGTCTTTGGCTCAGCGCGAGATTACGCTGCGCATGCGCGAGCGTTTCCTCCATGGCCGACTGGCGCAGATGGTTGTAGCGATCGAAAATGGCCAACCCCATCATCATCGCGTCGAACAGGAGTGCGAGCCTGATCGCGTCATAGGTGGTGATGATCGTCGGCTCGAATCCGAAGCTGTAGCGGGCGGTGAAAAGCGTTGCCGGTATGAGGCCGGCGAACCAGGCGAAGACGTAGAAACGGACTTCGCGAAACCGCGTCCGCGCGGCAATCAGCCCTGCCGTTAGGTTGCAAAATGTGCTCACCGAAATCATACCGACCAGCAAGCGCTTCAACAGTTGCGGATCGGTCGACCAGAGAATGACGTCGATCGCTAGCACTGAGATGACCACTGCCTGAAGCACACGATGCATGATCGGATGATAACGCGCAGTTTGCAGGAAGGTGATCGCGAACAAACCTGCGAACACCATGACGCCCGATCCCGCCACCACCGAAGCCATCGAGTTGAAACGCGGGAATTCGGGCCAGATGTACTGAAACGCAGTGCCATCCGCATGGGCGACATACATCAAGACAAACAGAAGGTAGGTGGCATATGCTGCGAAGACCGGCTGTCGAAGCGCGACAAGTGCCAAGCTTGCCAGCGTTATCATTACCAACATCATGCCGTAGAACGCATAGCTCTTCGCCTCGCTGGCGCGCGTTCGGGCCGCAAAGCTCTCCGGCGTTTCCACCGACATGGAAAGTCGTGAGGCTCCCTGCGAATAGTAGGCCACGATCAAGGTCGCAGCCTGGCCTGGCGCCAGATTGAACGGCGCGACCATCTGGGGGCTTTCGATGGGTCGGGCGCTGAACGGTGTGTCTTCGGTCAGGTCGAGCAGTGTGGCGACCGTGCCGTCCGCGCCGATCAGGGAGATGGTGACCTGTTGCGTAAAATTGGCGTGGACGAAGAAGCGCCATGCATCGACGTCGGCCGTCCTGTTTACAAGGCCAAGCCGCAGCCAGATCTTTGCTTTGGTATACCCGAAATCGGGTATCGGCCCGGGGATCGGCATCGTTGCTACTGGCGAGTTCCCGATAAAATCCTCCACCTTCAGTTGCCAATCAGGATCGGCTATAAATTCAAAGTGGCTGCCGAGAACGTCGATGTTCGCAGGTCCGGTGAGAATCAAGGGGCCTCTGCCTGCAGCAAGACTCGACGCGAGGGGGAGCGTCATGACGAAGGTGAGAACCACCATTGCACAGCGGAGTAATGCTTCACGCTTGCGCGAACCGAGAGCTCTTCGGTGACGAAGAGGATCCTGATTGCGGATGACCATGCGTTCGTCTCCTGGGGGGTCGCCAAGGCGCTCTCGGCGTTGGAAGACATCGAAGTGATCAAGTCAGTTGCAAACGGTATCGAGGCAATCATCGAGATCCGGAAGACCAAGCCGGACTGCGCGATCCTCGATTACAATATGCCAGGGGCGAACGGCCTGGAAGTCTTCCTGGAGTCCAAGCGCTGGTCGCCTGATACCCGTTTCGTTCTCCTAACCGGCTCGGCGACTACGCAGACCGTCAACGCTCTGGTTGACGCAGGCATTCATGGTGTTGCCCTGAAGGACGGCACCGAGACTGAGATCATCGAGATTGTGCGCCAGGTCTGCGCCGGAAAGACCGCAATCGGCCCCAGTGCACGACTTCTGATGAGATTGCCTGCGGAAACTGTTGCGGTCACTGACCGCGAACTCGCTGTCTTGCAGGCAATCGCGCGGGGGCATACCAACGCAAGCGCTGCCGAGAGTCTCGGCATCAGCCCAAAGACGGTTGATAGCCACCGCACCAGTCTGATGCGTAAATTCGACGTCAGCACATCAGCCAGCCTTCTTCTCGCTGCGGTCAAGGCCGGGTTGCTGGATCCCGCAAGTATCCGCTGATCCGCAACACGCACTCGGTTCTCCATCTCCGCATGACGTAACGGCAATTCAGGTGATCGCCTGATGGGCCGAACAACCGCTTTTTGCTCAACTCGCTCATATCGAACGGCCTTCGGCAGTCGGTGGTGCTTGGGGAGGGAACATGGATTACACGGCTCTCATGGCGTATTTCGCAGCGTTGGCAGCACTGACCGCAGCCCCCGGTCCGATTGTTGCCGTCCTCGTAGCGCGCTCACTCGGGAGCGATGTAAAGGGCGCTACCGCCTTCGCAACGGGCCTCTGCCTCGGCGACGTGCTTACGGTGTGCGCGATCGCGATGGGTATTGGCGGCTTGGCCGAGAGCAAGCCGGAATGGTTTGCCGCAGCGAAGTATGCAGGCGTCGCCTACCTGCTTTGGTTGGCCGCTCAAATCTGGAAAGACAATTCAATGATGAAGGCGAAACAGACGCGAAACGGCGGGTGGCTCGCTTCGACCGGCGCTGGTATCGCCCTTTGCCTGGGGAACCCATCGACGGTTCTGATTTACATGCTCCTGCTGCCGAGCGTCGCGCCGGCCGGCATCGACAGTGCGCAGCAACTCTCCACGGTGCTTCTGGTCACGTTCGCTGCGGTTGGCATTGTCTTCTTCGGAGCGATCCTGCTGGCACGGCAGTTCAGCAGGGTTATTGCGTCCCCAAAGTCATCCAGCATGTTCAGCCGGGCAACAGCCTCCGTTATCGCGGTAACGGCGATGTGGATGCTGGCGACCTGACCTCGTGATGTCCTCGACTTTCTTGGCGAATGCATTGCCGCTAGCCGAGCTTTGAAAGCTACTGGTCAGCGATCTCATCAAAACTTCGCAGGGTCGCGGATGCAACGTGACGCACGCGTATGACACGAGATTCCATCTGGTTCGGGTTGCTTCGAGCACAGTGTTGAGCGGCGCCTCGACCGCCAGTTAGATGCGCGACCGTGACGGCGATCCTCCAATGCGGGTTCGGCATATCCATGCCATAATGAATCCGCTGGTGCGACAAGAATGACCGCCCCGGTTGCCGGGGGCGAGGCAGCCATTCGGGAGTGCTGGGTCGCCTCTTTCGCAATAAGGATGGCCTTGGAGGGCTATAGAGTAGACATAGTTCGCATTGTCGCCTGAGACGATGCGCCATTTATTGCCGGAAATTGGTGTCAGGTATTGTATTGTCGCTTCATTGCGAAGTGCATGGGCAACTTCCGACGGCTCACGGCCGCCGACTGACCATCAAGCCTGAACCTGACATCGAAGTTCCTGACAAGAGATCATACAATTCCGCCGCTGCCGCCGGTGACTGCAGGACGCTCAGCCGCCACCTTGGCGCGATAGCCGGCAGCGCGGTAGGCGGCGACCGGGTCGATCGCGCCGCCACTTTGCAGGCGCGCCATGGCCAAGATGGGTTCGACATCGGTGCGGTAGGCGACCTTTAGTGTCTGCGTGGCCATCAGTGCGTCGTTCGCATCCTGGAAACCCTCGAGACCCGCGCGATCGACCAACAGCGCCTGAGCGTAGGCGCGCTGCACTTCGATCGCCGACAGCATCAGGCTTTCGATCGGGTCGGTGACGTTGTGGCTCTGGTCGAGCATGTGGGCCGGATCAAAGCCCTTGGCACCGTTGATTTCCGCGTCGACGAGTTCGTTGAAGACGAGGAACAGACGGTAGGGGTCGATCGAGCCGGCATCGAGGTCGTCGTCGCCATATTTGGAATCGTTGAAGTGGAATCCGCCCAGTTTGCCGAACTGGATCAGGCGCGACACGATCATCTCGATGTTGACGTTGGGCGCGTGATGCCCAAGGTCGACGAGGCAATACGCCTTGTCGCCGAGTTCACGGGCGATGATGTAGTTGGTGCCCCAGTCCTGAACCACCGTGGAGTAGAAGGCAGGCTCATACATCTTGTGTTCGGTAAACAGCTTCCAGTCGTTGGGAAGCCCGGCATAAATTGAACGCATGGCGTCGAGGTAGCGCTCGAAAGAGCGCGCGAAATTGACCTGGCCGGGGAAGTTGGAGCCGTCGCCGATCCAGACTGTCAGGGCCCTGGAGCCGATCTCGCGGCCGATTTCGATGCATTCCAGATTGTGCTCTACCGCCTGTTGCCGCACCGCCTTGTCGGCATGGCTGAGAGAGCCGAACTTGTAGGAATGCTTCTGGTCGGCGGCATCGGAAAAGGTGTTGGAATTCATCGCGTCGAAGCCGAGCCCGAAGCGGGAGGCGGCCTGCTTCAGCCGCTTTGGGTCTGCCTTGTCCCAAGGAATATGCAACGACACATTCGGCGTGGCGCGCGTTAGCTGCTGTATGACGGCGCAATCCTCGATCTTGTCGAAGATATCGCGCGGTTCGCCCACACCGGGAAAGCGCGCAAAGCGCGTGCCGCCCGTACCGACACCCCATGACGGGACGGCGACGTGGAACGCGGCCACTCTGTCGCAAATGGCGTCGATGGCGACGCCGCGCCGCGACAATTGCTCGCCAAGCACCTCGTAGTCGCGCTTGAGATCGGCTTCACGCGCGTTGTTGGCCTTCTCGACGACCGCGGCCGCAATGATCTGCTCGCTCATCAATTTTCCTCCCGCTTGGCCGTTCTACCGCGTGAAGCTCTGGGCGTTGCCCGCGTCGACGTTGACGATGTTGCCGGTCGACTTGGCCGACATGTCGGAAGCGAAGAAATAGACGGCCTCGGCGATGTCCTCGGGAAAGACCGAGCGCTTCAGCATCGAGCGCGAACGATAATGTTCTTCGAGGTCATCGGTGGACATCTTGTAGGCTGCCGCGCGCTGCTCTTTCCACTCGCCGGTCCAGATTTTGGAACCGCGCAACACGGCGTCGGGATTGACGACGTTGACCCGGATCTGTGCTTCCGCGCCTTCAAGGGCGAGGCAACGGGCAAGGTGAATTTCGGCGGCCTTGGCGGTGCAGTAGGCCGACGCATTGGGCGAGGCCGCAAGGCCGTTTTTCGAGGCCACGAAGACGACGTTGCCGCCGATTTTCTGGACCCGGAACAGCTTGAAGGCTTCACGGCTGACGAGGAAATATCCGGTCGCCAGAATGTCCATGTTCCTGTTCCACAAGGCAAGCGTCGTCTCCTCGACCGGCGCCGAGGAGGCAAGGCCGGCATTCGATACCAGAATATCGATGCCGCCAAATTCAACAGCGGTGTCGGCAAAGCCGTCCGTCACCTGTTGCTCGGCGGTGACGTCGATGCGTACGGGGCGTACGAAATCCTTGCCATGTGCGGCGGCAAGCTCAGCGTGGGCCTTGGCGAGTGCGGTCTCGTCAATATCGGCAAGCACCACGCAGGCGCCTTCGCGCAGCAGGCGCGTGGCGGTCGCGCGCCCGATGCCGCCGGCGCCGCCGGTGACAAGCGCGATCTGGCCGGCGAGCGCCTTGGGCTTGGGCATGCGCTGGAGCTTTGCTTCTTCCAGAAGCCAGTATTCGATGTTGAAGGCTTCCTGCTCTGGCAGGCCGACATAGGTGGAAACGCTTGACGCGCCGCGCATGACGTTGATGGCGTTGACGTAGAATTCGCCGGAAATGCGCGCCGTCGCCTTGTCGCCCGCGAAGGTGAACATGCCGACGCCGGGCACCAGATAGACCACCGCGTTGGGATCGCGCATGGCCGGAGAGTCGGCATGCTTGCAACGCTCGTAATAGGCTTGGTACCCGGCGCGGTAGGTGGCGATGTCATCGGGAAGGCGCGCTGCCACGGCGTCGGTGTCCAGCGTTGCCGGATCGAATTCGATCACCAGGGGCCTGATCTTGGTGCGCAGGAAATGGTCCGGGCATGAGGTGCCGAGCGCCGCCAGTTCACGCAGGTTCCTTGAATTCGCGAATTCGAGCACCGTGTCCGAATCGTCGAAATGCCCAACCTTATGGGATTTCTCGGATATGAGGCCGCGGATGGCCGGCATCAGCCTGGCAGCGACGGCCCGGCGCTGACTTTGGTCCAGGGATTTGACGACCGCGCCGCCGAAGGTCGGCTTGCCCTCGGTCTTGCGCTCGAACCAGTCCATCGCCTGGTTGATCATCGCAATGGTCGTTTCGTAGCAGGCCTTCGGCGTGTCGGCCCAAGTAAACAAACCGTGGCTCTCAAGGACCACGCCCTTGGCCACCGGGTTTTCGAGGCAGAACTTTTCCAGCCATAGGCCGAGTTCGAAGCCGGGCTTCTTCCACGGCAGCCAGCCAATCTCGTCGCCGAATATCTCCTCGGTCAGTTCCCTCGAGTTCTTCGATGCCGCAATGGCGATAATGGCGTCCGGGTGCATGTGGTCGACATAGGCATGCGGCACATAGGCATGTAGCGGCGTGTCGATCGAGGCGGCGCGCGGATTGAGGTTGAAGGTGCAGTGCGGCAGGTAGCCGACCATCTCATCCTCGTGGTCAAGCCCGCGATAGAGACCTTTCAGCGCCCGCAGCTTTTCCATGTAGAGCGTGGCAAAACCATCGAGCTTGATGGAGGCGCTATCGCCGCCCGAACCCTTGACCCACAGGACTTCGACCTGTTCGCCGGTCAGCGGGTCGGCTTGCACGATCTTGGACGACGTGTTGCCGCCGCCATAGTTGGTCACGCGCTTGTCGGAGCCAAGGATGTTGGAGCGATAGACGAGCCGTTCCGCCTCGCTCATCGGGGCAGCCTTGGCATCATCCCACAAATTCGCGAGGCGCGAGCCGGTGCGCTTGTCGAGCATGATTCAAATCCTCCCAAGGAGCGCGCGGATCGCCGCGCAACATAGGCTGCAAATTTCCACGATTGAGCTTCTACGTCAATCAAAAACAATCAAAAGCAGTCATATTGCGCTGCACAATGAAATTATTTGATTGGAAATGATTGACAGTGAGCGAGGCGCATGCGTAGATGAAAGGGCAGGGAGGAACCATGCACGAGAAAGAACGTCACAGGATCATTCTGTCCGCCGTCCAGGAAAAGCCTGTCGTGACGGTGCAGGAACTGGTCGACCTGACGGATGCGTCCGAGGCGACCATCCGGCGCGATATCGCCGCGCTGCATGTTCAGAAGCGGCTGCGCCGCGTGCGTGGTGGCGCCGAGGCAATTTCTCCGCCAGCATTCGTTGGTTTGGCGGGTCGTACGTTCTCCGTCAATGAAACCATCAACGCTGCGCAGAAGCGCGCGATCGCTCGCGAAGCGGTCGAGCTTTGCAAGGATGGCGAGCCGATCATCATCAATGGCGGCACCACCACCTTCCAGATGGTGCATTTCCTGATCAACCGGCGCATGCCGATCTTCACCAATTCGTTTCCGATCGCCGAGCATCTACTCAAGCATTCCAAGAATACGGTGATGCTGTCGGGCGGCACCATCTACCGCGAACAGAACATCATTCTGTCGCCGTTCGAAAACGACGTCACGCGCAACTTCTATGCGCGGCGCATGTTCATGGGTGCGCAGGGCCTTGGACCGCTCGGCTTGATGGAAGGCGATCCGCTTTTGATCCAGGCCGAGCAGAAGCTGATCGACCAGGCGGACGAACTGGTCGTGCTGGTCGACTCCTCGAAGTTCCGCCAGCGCTCAAGCCTGATTTTGTGCGGTCTGTCGCGCATCGCCACCGTGATTACGGACGAGGGCATCGAGGATCGTGAAGCGGCCATGCTGGAAAGCGCGGGGGTGACGCTGGTGGTTGCCAGCAAGGGCGCGACCGCACGTGAAGAATCTTCGCTGCAGGCCTGAGCTTTTTTCACGCCGCAGTGCTGATGGGAATGTAACGCTCAAGGGAGGTATTTCGATGAGCATCTGGAAAAAACTGCTGGTAACAGCAGCGTTTTCGGCCGCCATGGTCGTCAACGCAGCCTATGCAGACAACGTCAAGATCGCACTGGTGGTGAAATCGCTGGGCAACGGGTTCTTCGACGCCGCCAACAAGGGTGCCGAGGAAGCTGCCAAGGAGCTGGGCGACGTTGACTTGATCTATACCGGCCCGACCAAGGCTACTGCCGAGGCGCAGATCGAAGTCATCAATTCGCTGATTGCCCAGAAGGTCAACGCGATTGCCATTTCGGCCAATGATGCCGATGCGCTTGTACCCGCGCTGAAGAAAGCGATGGAACGCGGCATCACCGTCATTTCCTGGGATTCCGGCGTGGCTCCAGAAGGCCGCCAGCTTCACCTCAATCCCTCGGACACCAACCTGATCGGCGAGACCATCATCAAGCTCGCCGCCGACTATCTGCCTGAAGGCGGTGACGTCGCCATCCTGTCGGCTGCTTCGACGGCAACCAACCAGAATGCCTGGATCGATGCCGCAAAGAAGGTGCTGCCGGAGAAGTTTCCGAAGATCAACTTGGTCGCAACCGTCTATGGCGATGACGACTCGGCCAAGAGCACCGATGAAGCCAAGGGCCTGCTGAAGTCCTATCCGAACCTCAAGGCAATCATCGCACCGACCACGGTCGGTGTTGTTGCGGCCGCACAGGTGGTGACCGATGAAGGCCTGATCGGCAAGGTCAATGTAACGGGCCTCGCGCTGCCTTCGGAGTTCAAGAAGTTCATCGATAATGGCGCCAGCCAAGCGGTTGCGCTGTGGAACCCGATCGACCTCGGCTACTCGGCGATCTACCTCGCACACGACCTCGCCGTGAAGAAGGAAGAGGCAAAGCCGGGTGCGACGCTCTCCATCGGTCGCGTTGGCAAGGTGACGCTCGACGACACCAATTCGGCTGCGATGGCCCCTCCGTTCCAGTTCGACAAGTCGAACATCGAAGAGTTCTCGAAGATCTACTAATCGAGACGGAGGCGGCGGCCTGTCCGCCGCCTCCATGCTCCAACCTCAGGGCTTGATACGCACATGGACACGACAGCCCAGCGCAATGGAACAGAAAGACCGCAAGGTTTGAATGCACCGCGCCTGACGCTCGCGGGCATCGGCAAGAGTTTTCCCGGCGTGCGCGCGCTGCACGATGTTTCCCTGTCGCTCTATCCTGGCCAAGTGACCGCCTTGATCGGCGAAAACGGTGCCGGCAAGTCCACGCTGGTCAAGATCATGACTGGCATCTACCAGCCTGACAGCGGCAGCATCGCCGTGGACGGCAGTCCGGTTTCCCTGGCGAGTGCCCACGCGGCCTTTGCCAACGGCATCACCGCCATTCATCAGGAAACGGTCCTGTTCGACGAACTGTCGGTGGCGGAAAACATATTCCTCGGCCATGCCCCGCGCACGCGCCTCAGCCTAATCGACTGGTCGACAATGCGGGCCAATGCGCGTGAAGTTTTGACCACAATGCAGGCCGGCCACATCGACCCGGATACGCGCCTGAAGGACCTTGGCATCGCCAACAAGCATCTCGTTGCGGTCGCGCGTGCCATGTCTATCGATGCCAGTATCGTTATCATGGACGAGCCGACGGCAGCCCTGTCGATGAAGGAGATCGAGGAACTTTTCCTGCTGATCGAGTTCCTCAAGGGGCAGGGCAAGGCAATCCTTTTCATCAGCCACAAGTTCGATGAGATATTCCGCATTGCCGACCGCTACACCGTGTTCCGTGACGGCGAGATGGTGGGCGAGGGCCTGCTTGCCGACACCAGCCAGAATGACATCGTCAAGCTGATGGTGGGCCGTTCGATCGACCACATTTTTCCGCAACGGACAGCTTCTCTCGGGAACCCGGTGCTGGAGGTCGAGGGCTTGTCGCACCCGACCGAGTTCGACGATATCGGCTTCAGCCTCCACGAGGGCGAAATCCTTGGCTTTTATGGGCTTGTGGGCGCAGGCCGAAGCGAGGTCATGCAGGCGATTGCCGGTATCACGCGGGTCAGCCGCGGAACGATTTCCCTCGAGGGCAAAGCAATCTTGCCGAAATCGGCAGCCGACGCCATCAACGCCGGGATCGTCTACGTGCCGGAAGAGCGCGGCAAGCAAGGCGTGGTGATCGGCCTGCCGATCTTCCAAAACGTGTCGCTGCCGTCATTGAAGCGCACCAGCAAATCCGGCCTGCTCAGGCTAGCGGACGAGTTTGCCGTGGCGCGCAAATACACCGAACGGCTGGACCTTCGAGCATCTTCGCTTAGTCAGGACGTCGGCACGCTCTCCGGTGGCAACCAACAGAAGGTAGTCATCGCCAAATGGCTGGCTACGCAACCGAAGGTCATTATCCTCGACGAGCCCACCAAGGGCATCGACATCGGCTCGAAGGCCGCGGTGCATGGTTTCATGGCCGAACTGGTCGCGGAGGGGCTGTCCGTGATCATGGTCTCTTCGGAACTGCCCGAGATCCTTGGCATGTCGGACCGTGTTGTCGTCATGCGCGAAGGGCGCATTGCAGCCGTCTACGACAATGAAGGGCTCGACGCTGAAACATTGGTGCGAGCCGCCGCGGGGATCGCCGCATGAAGGGCCTGTTCAGATACCGCGAAGCCTGGCTGTTGCTGGCAATCGCCGTCGTGGTTGGCCTGATCTCCACAAGGTTCCCGGCCTTTGCGCGGCCGGGCAACCTCGCCCAGGTCTTCAACGACACCTCGATCCTGATGATCCTGGCGCTCGGCCAGATGGTGGTGATCCTGACGCGTGGCATCGATCTTTCGATGGCCTCGAACCTGTGCTTCACCGGCATGGTCGTGGCGATGTTGAACGCGGCCTATCCCGGCATTCCGATCACAGTGCTGATTTTGATAGCACTTGCGGTTGGCCTGGTACTTGGCGCCATCAACGGTCTGCTGGTGTGGCGCCTCAACATTCCTTCGATTGTGGTCACGCTTGGAACGCTGACGATCTATCGCGGCGCCACTTTCGTCCTCTCGGGTGGCGCTTGGGTCAATGCCGACAAGATGAGCCCGGCATTCATCGACTTCCAGCGCGCGGCATTCCTCGGTGTTCCAGTGCTGTCGTGGATTGCGATATGCGTCATTGCGCTGTTCTTCGTGCTGATGACGCGCACACCGCTGGGACGCTCGATCCATGCCGCCGGCGTGAACCCGACGGCGGCTGTCTATACAGGCATCGATGTCGGCCGCACGCAATTCCTTGCCTTCTGCATTTCCGGCATGATTTCGGGGCTCTGCGGTTATCTTTGGGTGTCCCGCTATGTCATCGCCTCGGTCGAGGTGGCGAGCGGCTACGAACTCAACATCATCGCTGCCTGCGTGATCGGCGGCATTTCGATTGCCGGAGGTATCGGCTCGGTTGGCGGCGCGGTTCTGGGGGCGCTTTTCCTCGGCATCATCGCCAATGCCTTGCCGGTCATCAACATCTCGCCGTTCTGGCAGATGGCCATTTCCGGCTCGGCGATCATCCTCGCGGTTGTGCTGAACGCGCGTGGCGAACGTCGGCAGGGCCGCATCATCCTGAAGAAGGCGGAAGCGACATGACCGACACGCCTGCGCCTCGCCGCATTCCCGATCGGCTCGACAAGCCGTTGACGTCTGCGATGTTTTCCTGGGAAGCGCTGCTGGCGGCCGTGGCGATAGCCATCTTCGTCGCCAACAGCCTGGCTTCGCCCTATTTCCTCGACCCGTGGTCGCTGTCGGACCTGACATTCAATTTCACCGAAAAGGCGATCGTGGCTTTCGCCATGGCGCTGATCATCATCGCCGGCGAGATCGACCTTTCGGTTGCTGCCATCATCGCATTGGCTTCGACGCTCATGGGCATGGCCGCGCAGGTGGGCGTCGGCACGCCGGGCCTGGTCGCGATCGGTATAGCAGTTGGCCTCGCCTGTGGAGCCTTCAACGGCTTGCTGGTGACGCGCCTCGGCCTGCCGTCGATTGTCGTGACCATCGGCACGATGACGCTTTACCGCGGCATCGCCTTCATCATCCTCGGCGACCAGGCCTACAAAGGCTATCCGGCTAGTTTTGCCTTCTTCGGACAGGGTTATGTCTGGTGGGTGGTTTCGTTCGAACTTTTGCTGTTCGTCATCGTCGCAGTTGCCTATTGGGCTCTGCTGCACCGCACGAGCTTCGGCCGGCGCGTCTTCGCCATAGGCAACAATCCGGTGGCCGCGCAGTTTTCCGGCGTGCGTGTCGGGCGCATCAAGTTCATCCTGTTTTGCCTTACCGGCCTGATGTCTGGAATAGCTGCGGTGCTGATCACCTCGCGGCTCGGATCGACGCGCCCTTCCATCGCGCAGGGTTACGAACTGGAGATCATCACCATGGTGGTACTTGGCGGCGTCAACATCCTGGGCGGTGCAGGCAGCATTCTGGGCGTGGTGCTTGCTGCGCTGATCATGGGGCTGGTGACTTTTGGCCTTGGCCTGCTCAATGTGCCCGGCATCGTCATGTCGATCTTTGTCGGCCTGCTGCTGATCGTGGTGATTGCATTGCCGATCGTATGGCGGCGGATGCGGCGGGAACGGGTTGCCTGATGGCCGAGAAATACGCCTTCCGCATGCGGCTCAACCCCGGCATGAAAGCCGAATACAAGCGGCGGCACGACGAAATCTGGCCGGAATTGCTGGTGCTGTTGCGAGATGCCGGTGTCTCCGACTACTCCATCCATCTCGACGAAGAGACAAACTGCCTGTTCGGTGTGTTGTGGCGCAAGGCCGGCCACGGCATGCACGACCTGCCGCGGCATCCCGTAATGCAACGCTGGTGGGCGTATATGGCTGACCTGATGGAAACAAAGCCGGACAATGAACCGGTGGCGGTGCGCCTCGAAACCGTCTTCCACATGGAGTGACGATGGCCGCCATTCGCCACGTCGCTGTCATCGATATCGGCAAGACCAACGCCAAGGTGGCGATGGTCGATCTGGATACGCTTTCCGAAACAGCGGTGAGAAAAACGCCCAATCGGCCTCTCGACGATGGTCCCTATCGCCACCATGACGTCGAGGCCATCTGGAGTTTCATTTGCGATAGCCTTCAAGAGTTGGGACGCGAACGACGCATCGATGCGATATCCGTCACCACGCATGGCGCGACTGCCGCCTTGGTCGACGCCGAAGGCGAGTTGGCGTTGCCGGTTCTCGACTATGAGGACGAAGGCCCAGATGGTCTGCGCGCGCACTATGACGCGGCCCGACCGGATTTCACAGAAACTGGCTCACCGGCCCTGCCGCTTGGCCTCAATCTTGGAGCCCAGCTTTTCTGGCAAAGCAAGGCGTACCCGGAAGCGTTCGCCAAGGTGTCTCATGTCCTTGCCTATCCGCAGTATTGGAGCTGGCGGTTGACCGGCGTCGCGGCGAGCGAAGTAACGTCGCTCGGCTGCCACACGGATCTATGGAACCCTCATAGCCGGGATTTCTCCACGCTCGTTGATCGCATGGGGTGGCGTAACCTCTTTCCGCCAATACGGGCCGCGGGCGAAACGCTGGGTTTCGTTCGTCCTGCCATTGCGAAGCGCATCGGTGTCGATCCGTCGACGCCGGTCTTCTGCGGCATTCATGATTCCAACGCTTCGCTTCTGCCGCATCTTTTGGCGCGGAAAGCTCCGTTTTCCGTCGTCTCGACCGGCACCTGGGTCATCTCGATGGCAATCGGCGGGCGCACGGTCGCTCTCGATCCGGCGCGAGACACGCTGGTCAACGTCAATGCGTTGGGCAATCCGGTTCGTTCAGCCCGGTTCATGGGAGGGCGCGAATACGAACTGCTGTCTAACGGTGTGAGCGCAGGGACAAGTGGAAGCGCGCTTCAATCGGTAATGGACCGCAAGATCATGTTGCTGCCTTCGGTCCAGCAAGGGTCCGGACCATTCCCGCTTGCGCGTTCGCGCTGGGTTGGCGAGCCTTCTGACGAGGAGCGCGCGGTTGCGATCTCGTTCTACCTTGCGATGATGACGGCGACCTGCCTCGATGATTGGAGCGGATGGGGCTACCGTTGTCGAAGGTCCGTTCACGCTGAATACGCAGTATTGCGACATGTTGCGGGCTGCGACTGGACGCTCTGTCCTGCCGCAGGCTGCCCAAGCGACCGGGACCAGCATCGGCGCTGCCATGTTGGCCGGTGCGAGCGTCAAAGCGTCGGCTGCCGACGAAGGATCGAAAGTCTTGCCGGCGAAATGGCATGCCTATGCGCGCGCATGGCATGATGCCGTCAACGCTGCGGGCATCTAGCGAGCTTGCACGCCGGATAAATTACTCGGCCGCTTGACGTACCGACATGAGGCGTTGCTCGACCTGCTGAAGGTGGTGTCGCATCGCCCCTGCGGCTCCAGCAAGGTCGCGCTCGGCAATCGCACCGACGATTTTTTCATGATCTTCGAAGCTGTGGTGGTCAGCGGGTGGTCGCGCGCCTTCCGCGCGCAGCCGCCCCCACACCACGGTGCGGCGGATGGCGTTCAAGACGTCGAATAATCCAAGCAGCACATTGTTGCGGCTGGCCTGGGCGATCTGCCGGTGCAGCAGGTTGTCGATATTCTCGTATTGACGCCACGTCGCCGCTTCTCGCGTCTGGGCAAGCGAATGGCGCATGGCAGAAATGTCGGCCAGCGTAGCGTGCAAGGCGGCTTCGCGCGCGATCTCCGGTTCGATGATCAGGCGTGCGCGCATGACGTCGGCCGGGTTCGTGCGGCCGGCGATTTCCGAGATGCCGATCGCTTCCTCGACAGGTCCGCTGCCCACGAATGTGCCCTTGCCGACATGACGCCAGATGTGGCCGTCCTTTTCCAGCACGTCCAGCGCCTTGCGCAGGTCGCCGCGCGATACGCCGAGGCTTTCGCACAGCTCACGCTCCGATG
>MKRZ01000005.1:0-6514 GCA_001897075.1 Mesorhizobium sp. 61-13
ATGATGCCTTGGCGGTCAAAAGAAAAGGCCCGATCGAAACCGGGCCCTTCTCGCATTCATTGGCAATGCGTTCCGGAATCTATTCGGCAGCCTGCTGCAAATGCGGTGCTGCGCTGAGCACAAGCGCATCGACATGGCTCTCGAACTTGCCGAAATTGTCGATGAACATGCCGACCAGCTTGGCCGCCTGGCGGTCGTAGGCCGCCTTGTCCGCCCAGGTGGCGCGTGGATCGAGGATGGATCCGTCGATGCCGGGCAGGGCAACCGGCACTTCGAAGCCGAAAGTGGCATCGGTGCGGAATTCGGCCTGCTTGAGTGAGCCGTCCAGTGCCGCTGCGAGCAGAGCCCGCGTCGCCTTGATCGGCATGCGCTTGCCGGTGCCATAGGCGCCGCCGGTCCAGCCGGTGTTGACCAGCCAGCAATCGACATTGTGGCGCGCGATCAGTTCGCGCAGCAAATTGCCGTATTCGGAAGGATGACGCGGCATGAATGGCGCGCCGAAGCAGGTGGAGAAGGTCGCCTCCGGCTCGGTCACGCCCTTTTCCGTGCCGGCGACCTTGGCGGTGTAGCCGGACAGGAAGTGATACATCGCCTGCGCCGGGGTCAGCCGGGCAATCGGCGGCATCACGCCGAAGGCATCGGCGGTCAGCATGATGATGTTCTTCGGATGGCTGGCCTGCCCCGTTGCGCTGGCATTGGGAATGAAGTTGAGCGGATAGGCGCAGCGCGTGTTCTCTGTCAGCCGCCCATCGTCGAAGTCGGGAACGCGCTGCTCGTCGAGGATGACGTTTTCGAGCACGGTGCCGAAACGCTGCGTGGTGGCGAAAATCTCGGGCTCGGCTTCGGCCGAAAGCCGGATCGTCTTGGCGTAGCAGCCACCCTCGAAGTTGAAGACGCCCTGCGGTCCCCAGCCATGCTCGTCGTCGCCGATCAACGTGCGTGACGGATCGGCCGACAGCGTCGTCTTGCCGGTGCCGGAAAGGCCGAAGAACACGGCGGCATCGCCATTGGGACCTTCATTGGCCGAACAATGCATGGGCATGACGCCTTGCTGCGGCAACAGGTAATTGAGCGCGGAAAACACCGATTTCTTCATCTCGCCAGCATAGGAGGTGCCGCCGATCAGCACGATCATGCGGGTGAGGTCGAGCGCGATGACCGTTTCGGTGCGTGTGCCGTGGCGTGCCGGATCGGCGCGGAACGACGGCAGGTCGATGATCGTCATCTTCGCGGTAAATTGGCCAAGGCTTTCCGCCTCTGGCCGGATCAACAGATTGCGGATGAACAGCGAGTGCCAGGCAAGCTCGGTAACGACGCGGGTCGGCAGGTTGAGGTCCTTGTCGGCACCGCCGACGAGATCCTGCACATAAAGATCCTTGTCGGCTGCATGGGCGAGGAAATCGGCCAAAAGCGTATCGAATTGCGCCGGCGAAATCGCCTTGTTGTTGTCCCACCAGACATGCGGCTCGGTGTTTTCGTCACGCACGACGAACTTGTCCTTTGCCGAACGGCCAGTGTGCTGTCCGGTCTCGGCGACGAGCGCGCCGTGGGCGCTGAGGCGCGCCTCGCCCCGACGGATTGCCTCTTCGTAAAGTGCCGATGCACCGAAATTGTAACGGACCGTACCGGATGTCTTGAGTCCTACCGCATCGATGCCGAATGCAGGATTACGTTTGCCGAGTTCCGACATGAAGGTCCTTTCAATATGCTACGGATTTCATATGCGTGGAGCCGCCTGTGCCGAGGCTTGCTCTGGTCAGAACCAGAAAAACCAAACGATATCAAATCATTAATCGATTTAAAAAATTTGAAAGTTGTTTAAATCGTTTAGATATGCAAAAAGCCGGAGAGTTTTCCAAAGGATCGGGTTAGGCTCGGCGTCCTACCCATGATTTGCGTATTGCATGGCGTCCAAGTTGCAGTTGCAGCGGCGTGCCACATTTTGTACCTAATTTGTCCTGCAAAAGCGCCCTTCTTCACGACGAAGGGACATTCGCCCATGAGGGAGCCGCTCGAAATGGCAACAATCGCGCTTGTCGACGACGACCGCAACATCCTGACCTCGGTCTCGATCGCCCTGGAATCGGAGGGGTATCGGGTCGAGACCTACACGGACGGCGCGTCGGCGTTGGAAGGTCTTGCCGCACGGCCGCCGAGCCTTGCCATTCTCGACATCAAGATGCCGCGCATGGATGGCATGGAACTGCTTCGCCGCATGCGCCAGAAGTCCGATCTGCCGGTGATCTTCCTGACCTCCAAGGATGACGAGATCGACGAATTGTTCGGCCTCAAGATGGGCGCCGACGACTTCATCAGGAAGCCGTTCTCCCAGCGCCTGCTGGTCGAGCGCGTGAAGGCGGTTCTGAGGCGGGCCGGCGCCCGCGAGACGGCGGCCAAGACGCCGACGCAGCAGAGCCGGTCGCTGGAGCGTGGCCAACTGGTCATGGACCAGGAGCGCCACACCTGCACCTGGAAAGGCGAGCCGGTGACGCTCACCGTTACCGAGTTCCTCATCCTGCATTCGCTGGCCCAGCGCCCTGGCGTGGTGAAAAGCCGTGATGCCTTGATGGATTCGGCCTATGATGAGCAGGTGTATGTCGATGACCGCACCATCGACAGCCACATCAAGCGACTTCGCAAGAAGTTCAAGGTCGTCGATGATGACTTCGAAATGATTGAAACACTGTATGGTGTCGGCTACCGGTTCAAAGAGGCCTAGGTCCTGAACCTTGGGCCGTCCCTGAACGCAGCGGGGGCTGCTGACTGATCGACATGGAAGCAGAAGTGAACAAGCCGGCGAGCGCCGCAAGACGCCCCACGCGTCGGGCGCCTTCCGCCTTGTCGAAACTGACGGTGCCGATGCGCCGCTTCCTCGGCCATCATATTTTCTCCAGCCTGACGCGCCGCATTCTCTTCCTCAACCTTGCCGGCCTTGCCGTCCTGGTCGTCGGCATCCTCTACCTCAACACCTTTCGCGACGGGCTGATCGACGCGCGTGTCGAGAGCCTGATGACACAAGGCGAGATTATTGCCGGCGCCATTGCAGCTTCAGCCACCGTCGAAACGGATTCGATCAGCATCGATCCTGAAAAACTGCTGGAACTGCAGGCCGGCGAAAGCATAGCGCCCGGCTCCGACCCGCTCGACAATCTCGATTTCCCGATCAATCCGGAGCGCGTGGCGCCAGTTCTGCGGCGACTGATATCACCGACCCGCACGCGCGCCCGCATCTATGACCGCGACGCAAATTTGCTGCTCGATTCGCGCCATCTCTATTCGCGAGGCCAGATCCTGCGTTACGACCTGCCTTCCGTCGAAGAGGAGGAGCCCGACTTTCTCGAGCGCGTGCAGAAGTTCGTCTTCGATATCTTCCGCAACAAGGCCCTGCCCGTCTATCACGAACAGCCCGGCGGCAACGGCACCGCGTTCCCGGAGGTCATGAAGGGGCTGACAGGCAGTCCTTCCACGCTGGTGCGCATTTCGGAAAAGGGCGAGCAGATCGTTTCGGTTGCTGTTCCGATCCAGCGTTTCCGCGCCGTGCTCGGTGTGCTGATGCTGTCCACCGAAGGCGGCGACATCGACAAGATCGTTGCCGCCGAACGCAAGGCGATCCTGCGGGTCTTTGGCATCGCGGCGCTCGTCACCGCACTGTTGTCGTTGCTTTTGGCCTCGACCATTGCCAATCCGTTGCGTCGGCTGTCGGCGGCCGCGGTCAGGGTGCGGCGCGGCGTCAAGAACCGCGAGGAAATCCCGGATTTTTCCGACAGGCAGGACGAAATCGGCAACCTTTCGATCGCGGTGCGCGACATGACCAACGCGCTCTATGCCCGCATCGAGGCGATCGAGAGTTTTGCCGCCGATGTCAGCCACGAACTGAAGAACCCGCTCACCTCGCTGCGCAGTGCCGTGGAGACCTTGCCGCTGGCCAAGAACGAAACGTCGCGCGCCAGGCTGATGGAAGTGATCCAGCACGATGTGCGCCGGCTCGACCGCCTGATCACCGATATTTCCGATGCCTCGCGCCTCGATGCGGAACTGGCGCGCGAAGATGCCTCGAAGGTGGACCTGAAGAAATTCGTGACGGACCTCGTCGCCATTTCGCGCGAGGCTTCACGTCACAAGAAGCCGGTTGAAATCGAGCTGAAGATCGCCAAGCTCCCGCAAGGGGCGAAGGGATTTTATGTCGTCGGCCACGATCTGAGGCTCGGACAGGTGATCACCAATTTGATCGAGAACGCCCGGTCGTTCGTGCCCGATGAACACGGAAACATCACCATTTCGCTCGAGCGCGCCGGCAAGTTCAACATCATTACCATCGATGACAATGGTCCCGGCATCAGGGCCGAGACCATCGAGCGCATCTTCGAGCGCTTCTACACGGATAGACCCGCAGGCGAAGCGTTCGGACAAAACTCCGGCCTCGGCCTTTCGATCAGCCGCCAGATCGTGGAGGCGCATGGCGGCACGCTGACAGCCGAGAACATTTCCGGCACCAAGCCCGGCGACATCAAGGGCGCACGCTTCGTCATTGCCTTGCCGGCCGACGAGTGACAGCCGTGCCATCCAGACAGGGGGACTTTGCGCAAGGTGGTCGGCCGCGCAATCTGCACGCCACGGCCGTGGTGCTTGGCGAGCGTGGCATCGTGATTGTTGGACCGTCAGGTGCAGGCAAGACCACGCTGGCGCTCGCCTTGCTGGATCATTTCATAGGCTTGGGAGGATTTGCCCGGCTCATCGCCGACGACCAGCTGTTCGTGTCCGTCGCCGGGGGGCGCGTTGTTTGCAACGCGCCGCCTCCCATAGCGGGTCTTGCCGAAGTCCATGGCATCGGGCCGCAGCCTGTGGCCTACGAGCGATCAGCGGTGATCGACCTCTGCCTGGAGTTGGTGGAGGGCAAGCCGGAACGCTTTCAGGACGAGGCCAGCCTGACCATCGATGGCATCTCGATTCCGAAAATCAGGGTCCCGGCTCGAAACGTGCCCGGTGCCTTGCAAGTCGTACTAAGTATGGTTCTTCGCGGCGGGGCATGAAACGCTGCCGGTGAAACGAATTTGAGCAGGAGCATGGCCGGAATTGCCTGATTTCATGCTGCAATGCGTCAAAATGGCCCGCCGTGACGCACTTTTGGGCTTGTCAACGTGCCCGGGGTCGACAAGATAGCGCTCCCGCCGCCCGCTAGGCTGGCGAACATAAAGAGCGCTTGTGAAGAGGCCATGACGGGAGCCACCAGATTATGATCGGACTCGTGCTTGTTACGCACGGTCAATTGGCGACCGAGTTCCGCCTCGCGGTGGAGCATGTTGTTGGGCCGCAGGAACTCTTCGAGACGGTCGCAATCGGCGCTGACGACGACATGGAGCAGCGCCGCCGCGATATCGTCGATGCCGTGGGGCGTGTCGATACGGGCTCCGGCGTCATCTTGTTGACCGACATGTTTGGCGGAACGCCGTCCAATCTGGCGATCTCGGTCATGGAAGCCGGCCGCACGGAAGTGATTGCCGGCATGAACCTGCCGATGCTGATCAAGCTGTCGAGCGTGCGCAAATCCGACAACATGGCTTTGGCACTTGAAGAAGCGCAGGCGGCCGGACGCAAATACATCAACGTCGCCAGTCAGCTTTTGGCCAGCAAATGACAGTGGATGCCGACGCCAGCCTCATACAGGTTTTCCGCGACATGCGGATCATCAACCAGCGTGGCCTGCACGCGCGGGCCTCGGCAAAGTTTGTCCAGGTCGCCAGCGGCTTCGATGCCATGATCGATGTCGAGAAGGATGGCGTCAAGGTTGGTGGAACGTCGATCATGGGGCTGATGATGCTGGCCGCCAGCCCGGGCTGTTCGATCCGGGTAATGGCCCAAGGTCCAGAGGCTGCGGCAGCCATGGATGCGCTTGAGCAACTTGTCGCCAGCCGCTTCGGCGAAGAGATCTGATCCCTCTGTTTCTTTGAGCATGATCTTTTCCGAAAACCGGAATCCACTTTTCGGGATCGTGCTTTGGAACATGCACGAATAAAGATTTCTTTATATCCCGTTGTCGTTTGGGCCGCGATCTGGTAGTCAGACGGCCAATTCGCGCTTGCCGGCTATGCTGCGACACAGGCGCCTTAAACAACAATTCTCTGGAGCACTGCCATGACAGGTAGCAAGGATTACGTGGTCGCCGACATTTCGCTGGCCGACTGGGGCCGCAAGGAAATCGAGATAGCCGAGACCGAAATGCCCGGCCTGATGGCCTGCCGCGAGGAGTTCGGCGACAAGAAGCCGCTGAAGGGCGCGCGCATCACCGGCTCGCTCCACATGACGATCCAGACAGCGGTGCTGATCGAGACGCTGAAGGCGCTCGGAGCGGATATCCGCTGGGCTTCGTGCAACATCTTCTCGACGCAGGATCATGCCGCGGCCGCCATTGCCGAAGCAGGCGTTCCCGTCTTCGCCATCAAGGGCGAGACGCTTGAAGACTACTGGACCTACACCGACCGGATCTTCCAGTGGTCCGACGGCGGGCTCTCCAACA
>MKRZ01000005.1:6728-6797 GCA_001897075.1 Mesorhizobium sp. 61-13
CCTCTATCAATTGCAGAAGAAAGGCTTGTTGCCGTTCCCGGCAATCAACGTCAACGATTCCGTCACCAA
>MKRZ01000006.1:0-62547 GCA_001897075.1 Mesorhizobium sp. 61-13
ATGACCGTTCACGCGGCCCGTCTTGGCGCGCACCAACTCGGCCGCATCCGGGTTCTTCTTCTGCGGCATGATCGACGAGCCCGTCGAATAGCTGTCGGACAGTCGGACGAAGCCGAATTGCGGCGTCGACCAGATGACGATTTCTTCCGCGAGCCTGGAAAGATGCGTGGCCGCAATCGACGCGACCGACAGGAACTCCAGCGCATAATCGCGGTCGGATACGCTATCCAGCGAGTTGCGAGTCGGCTCGCGGAAGCCAAGCGCCTTGGCCGTCATGTGACGGTCGATGGGAAATCCTGTGCCCGCGAGCGCCGCCGCGCCCAGCGGGCTTTCGTCCATGCGGTCGATTGCGTTGCGCACCCTCGAAAGGTCGCGCGCAAACATCTCGACATAGGCAAGGCAATGGTGGCCGAAGGTCACCGGCTGCGCTGTCTGGAGATGCGTGAAGCCCGGCATGATCGTTGCCGCATGTTGCTCGGCACGATCCACAAATGCTGCCATCAGCCCCTTCAGCGCCTCGGCAACCCGATGAAACTCGTCCTTCACCCACAGCCGGAAATCGACGGCAACCTGGTCGTTGCGTGACCGCGCGGTGTGCAGCCGACCAGCAGCAGGGCCGATCAGCTCCGCCAGTCGTGCCTCGACGTTCATGTGGATGTCTTCCAGCCTGGTCGAGAATTCGAACTTGCCGGCTTCAATCTCTTTCAGGATCGTGTTCAGGCCGTCGGCGATCTTTTGCTGGTCCGCCGTCGAAATGATGCCCGTTTTGGCCAGCATCTCGCTGTGGGCGATAGAGCCGCGGATATCCTGTGCATAGAGCTTGCGGTCGAAGCCGATGGAAGCGTTGATCGCCTCCATGATCGCCGCAGGGCCCGAGGCAAATCGTCCGCCCCACATCTGGTTGCTGGCCTTCTTGTCGCTCATTGCTATAACCCGTGTCCCGGAGCAGTTTGAAAATGGCAGACGGCAGAAAACTCTTTCCCACCACGCGCCTGATCCTTGCGGCTCTCGTCGCAGGAGCAATAACCGGCGCGGTCGCGGTATATGTCAGCGGCATGCTTGCTGGCAACAACGCAGCGCCAATCGAGGCGGTGGCCCAGGAGAGCGACGACACGGTTTGCACGGCGAAAGCCGAACGCGCCAAGACAATTGCAGCCGCCGCCACCGGCGAGGTTGCCGCTCTGATGCCTGCCGATCCGCCGCAATCACTCAAGTCGCTTGCCTTCAACGGACCTGACGGCAAGCCGCATGGCTTGGCCGGGCACACCGGCAAGACGGTGCTGCTCAACCTGTGGGCAACATGGTGTGCGCCCTGCCGCGCCGAAATGCCGGCGCTAGACGCACTGCAAAAGGAATTGGGCAGCGACAAATTCGAAGTGGTCGCCGTCAACGTCGATACCGGCGACGACGCCAAGCCGAAGGCCTTCCTCAAGGAAATCGGCGTCGAGAAGCTGAACTACTACAGCGACCATTCCCTGGCACTGTTCAACGACGTCAAGGAGCGCGGCCTTGCGCTCGGCCTTCCGGTAACCATGCTGATCGACGGCGACGGCTGCCTTGTCGCCCATATGAACGGCCCGGCCGAGTGGTCAGGTACCGATGCCAAAAATTTGATTGAAACGGCACTCAAGCCCTAGCAACTTCGACAAACGCAAAGCCGCACCGAAGTCCAGACGGGCAGCGGATGCTTGTGTTGTACGGTTTCCACAGAATCTGGTCTGGGCATATTTGAATCCCCTCATAAACGAAAGCAATTCGCAATTGGATTGAAGGTTCATGAGCGCGTAACAAAACTATTGTGCTACTGTCACAATGCACCGATACTCCCCCGGCGAACCCATTTCGCCAATGACAAACCGGGAGAGAGAGATGAGATTCCACGGCTTTGCGGCCGGTGTCGCCGCTACATTGACCTTGTTTTCAACGACATCGGCCTTCGCTGCCACCCAGATAAGCTGGTGGCACGCAATGACCGGCGCCAATGCCGAGGTCGTCGACAAGATTTCGAAGGATTTCAATGCCAGCCAGAGCGACTACGAGATCGTTCCGGTGTTCAAGGGTACCTATCCAGAAACGCTGAACGCCGGCATCGCCGCATTCCGCGCCGGTCAGTCCCCCGACATCATGCAGGTGTTCGACGTCGGCACCGGCGTGATGATGGCTGCCGAGGGCGCGATCAAGCCAGTGGCTGAAGTGCTCGAAGGCGCGGGCCTCAAGTTCGACAAGAGCCAGTACCTGCCGGGCATCGTCGGCTACTATTCCAAGCCGGACGGCACCATGCTGTCATTCCCTTACAATTCGTCCTCGCCGATCCTCTATTACAACAAGGACATCTTCCAGAAAGCCGGCCTCGACGTGAACAACCCGCCCAAGACCTGGAACGAGGTCTGGGACGCGGCCAAGAAGATCAAGGCCAGCGGTGCCGCCCCTTG
Source organism: Mesorhizobium sp. 61-13 (assembly GCA_001897075.1). Lineage (GTDB taxonomy): Bacteria > Pseudomonadota > Alphaproteobacteria > Rhizobiales > Rhizobiaceae > Mesorhizobium. Next base: position 2,433 of record MKRZ01000006.1, read on the forward strand.
CGGTTACACCTCCACCTGGCTGACCTGGATTCACACTGAAAATTTCGCCGCCTGGAACAACATTTCGTGGGCAACCGGTGAAAACGGTCTGGCCGGCGGCGAGGTCGAGTTGAAAGTCAACGCACCGCTCTACGTCAACCACTTCCAGGCGCTCGCCGATCTCGCCAAGGATGGCACCTTCAAATATGGCGGTCGCACATCGGAGGCCAAGCAGATCTTCCTTGCCGGTGAATGCGGCATCTTCACCGAATCCTCCGGCGGCCTCGGCGACATCGTCAAGTCCGGCATGAACTACGGCATCGGCCAGCTTCCCTATGACAGCGACGCACCGGGAGCCCCGCAAAACACCACGCCGGGCGGTGCCAGCCTTTGGGTCTTCGGCGGCAAGTCTGACGAGCAGTATAAGGGCGTAGCGGCATTCTTCACTTACCTGTCGAAGACGGAAGTGCAGGAGTATCTGCATCAGAAGTCCGGCTATCTGCCAGTCACGCTGGCCGCTTACGAGGCCACCAAGGCATCCGGCTTCTATGACAAGAATCCCGGCCGGGAGACGCCGATCCTGCAGATGATGGGCAAGGCCCCGACGGAAAACTCCAAGGGCGTGCGCCTGCCGAACCTGCCGCAGGTCCGCGACATCATGAACGAGGAATATGAGAAGATGCTGGCTGGCCAGCAGACCGCGCAGCAGGCGCTCGACAACGTGGTCCAGCGCGGCAATGCGGCAATCAAGGACGCCATGGGCAACTGATCTGACTGATCGTGCCTGAGGTGAAAACCCTTCCGGTTCGCACGTTCCCCGGCTCTCGCTTGCAAAAGAGAGAGCCGGGGTTCACGCTCGCTTCCCGTTCCACGGGCGAAGACAACGCTGACATCTCGCCCATCGAAACGACAGGCTGCGCATGACCCCGCGTGTCGTCTTCCCCAACAAGGTCCTGCCCTACCTCTTGGTGGCGCCGCAACTCGCCATCACGCTCGTCTTCTTCTACTGGCCGGCGGGCCAGGCGCTCTACCAGTCGATGCTGAAGGAAGATCCGTTCGGCCTGAAATCGAAGTTCGTCTGGTTCGCGAATTTCGAGAAAGTTCTCGCCGACCCCGCTTACGTCAATTCTATCAAGGTCACGGCGGTTTTCTCGCTTGCGACTGCGCTCGTCGCCATGAGCGTCGCGCTTTTGCTCGCTGTGATGGCGGAACGGGTGGTTCGCGGCAAAGGCCTGTACCGCACCCTAATGATCTGGCCTTACGCGGTCGCGCCCGCTATCGCCGGCATGCTGTTCCTGTTCCTCTTCAACCCGTCCATCGGCACGCTCGCCGTGCTGTTGCGTAAGGCTGGCATCGCCTGGGACCCGTTGCTGGATGGCACCGACGCCATGATGCTAGTGGTGACGGCCGCGGCGTGGAAGCAGATCAGCTACAATTTCCTGTTCTTCGTCGCCGGACTGCAAGCCATCCCCAAGAGCCTGATCGAGGCGGCGGCAATCGACGGAGCCGGCGAGACCAAGCGCTTCTGGACAATCGTCTTCCCGCTGCTTGCGCCGACGACGTTCTTCCTGCTGGTCATCAACACCACCTACGCCTTCTTCGACACGTTCGGCATCATCCACGCGGTGACCGGCGGTGGGCCCGGCAAGGCTACGGAAACACTGGTCTACAAGGTCTACAATGACGGCTTCGTCAATCTGATCCTCGGCGATTCTGCTGCCCAATCGGTGATCCTCATGGTCATCGTCATCGCACTCACCGCCATCCAGTTCCGCTACGTGGAAAGGAAGGTGCACTATGGATGAGGCCGCACGATGATCGGCTCTTCCCGCTTCCGCACCTATGTTGCCCATGCGGTCCTGCTTGTCGGCATCCTGATTGTCGCGTTCCCGATCTACTACACCTTCGTCGCGTCCACCCACACGCTGCAGACCATCCTGCGCCCTCCTCTGCCGCTCCTGCCCGGCGGTGAGTTCTGGAACAACTACTCGGAAGCCCTGCTGGGAGGCGTCAACCGCATCGGCGGCGTCGGCGTCGACGTGTTGCTGTTCAACACGCTGGTGATGGCGCTCGGCATCGCCATCGGCAAGATCTGCATCTCGATCCTCTCGGCCTACGCCATCGTCTTCTTCCGCTTTCCGCTCAGGATGGTGTTCTTCTGGCTGATCTTCATTACGCTCATGCTGCCGGTCGAAGTCCGCATCCTGCCCACCTACAAGGTGATGGTCGATCTCAACCTCATCGACACCTATGCCGGGCTTATCGTCCCTCTGATCGCTTCGGCCACGGCGACATTGTTGTTCCGGCAATTCTTCATGACCATCCCGGGTGAACTGGTCGAGGCGGCGCGCGTCGACGGTGCGGGCCCGTGGCGTTTCTTCTTCGATATCCTGCTGCCGCTGTCGCGCACCAACATCGCGGCCCTTTTCGTCATCCTATTCATCTACGGATGGACCCAGTATCTGTGGCCGCTTCTGGTCACCAACCACAACGACATGAACACCATCGTCATCGCGCTGCGCAAAATGGTGTCGTTCGCCGATGCAGACACGCAATGGCACCTCGTCATGGTCACGGCCATGCTTGCCATCGTGCCGCCAATCCTCGTCGTGGTGGGCATGCAGCGGTGGTTCGTTCGCGGACTTGTCGAGTCGGAGAAGTAGGCCCAATGGCAACTGTCGATATGAAGGATGTCAAAAAGGTCTACGCAGGTGGCGTCGAAGCCGTGAAGGGCGTCTCGATCGCCATTCCGGACAAGCAATTGTGCGTCCTCGTCGGCCCTTCTGGCTGCGGCAAATCCACCTTGCTGCGCATGATTGCCGGGCTGGAAGCCATCTCGTCCGGCACCGTCTCCATCGATGGCAAGGTGGTCAATGCGATCAGCCCGACCGACCGCGACATCGCCATGGTGTTCCAGAACTACGCGCTCTATCCGCACATGAACGTCTACGACAATATGGCTTACGGTCTGCGCAACCGCGGCACGCCAAAAGCGGAAATCGACAGCCGCGTCCGCTCGACGGCCAAGGTGCTCGAACTTGCCCATTTGCTGGAACGGCGTCCGCGCGAACTTTCAGGCGGCCAGCGCCAGCGCGTCGCCATGGGCCGCGCCATCGTCCGCAATCCGAAAGTATTTTTGTTCGACGAGCCGCTGAGCAATCTCGATGCCAAGCTGCGCGGACAAATGCGGGTCGAGATCAAGAACCTGCAGCGCAATCTGGGCGTGACGTCCGTCTACGTCACCCATGACCAGCTCGAGGCGATGACGCTTGCCGACATACTCGTGGTCATGAACGCCGGCCTCGTGGAGCAGATGGGTGCACCGCTCGACATCTACGAAAAGCCTGCCTCGACTTTCGTGGCATCCTTTATCGGCGCGCCACCCATGAACCTGATGGCTTTGAAGCGCGAGGGTGGTCACGCGCGCTTGGCGGAAGGCGTTACCCTCGGCGTCGAGCCCCCGGCCACGGCCGCAACACTTGGTTTCCGTCCCGAAGATGCCATTGTCGGACAGGTCGAAGGGAAACGCGCTCTGGTCTTGCCTGCGGTTGTCGAAGCGGTGGAGCCGGTGGGCGCCGAGAGCTTCCTGCATTGTGCAGCGACCGGTGACCGGGTTCTGGTGCGCGTCTCAGGTCGCGCCACGGCAAAGCCCGGCGACAAGCTCAGCATAACGGCAAGCCTGGACAAGATTCACTGGTTCGACGCGGCAGGAAAGCGGGTCTGAAACCCGCATCCCCTATCCCGACGCTCTAGTTTGCGATGCGTCGCGCGAACTCGGCCAGCGCCTTCTGGTAGATCGTTGCGCGGTTCCAGTCGTTCCAGACGCCATAATTGGCCTCACCCGGACCGTAGCCGCCACCCGCGCTCCAGCCATGGCCGCGGAGGAAATTGGCAGTCGAGGCCAGCACGTCGGCGCGCGAGTGGATCAGGTCGCGGCGGCCGTCGCCGTCGAAATCAACCGCATATTGCAGGTACTTTGACGGCAGGAACTGCGTCTGGCCGAGTTCGCCGAAGCCGGCGCCTTTCATCTGGGCCGCCGCAATGTAGCCCTTCTGGGCAATCTCGAGCGCCGAATCCAGTTCGTTGGTGAAGAACTCGGAGCGGCGGCAGTCATAGGCAAGCGTGGTCAGCGGGCCGAACACGCTCTTGTTGCCGGAATTGGCGCCGAAACCCGTCTCCATGCCCCAGATCGCCAGCAGCACTTCGGGTTGCACGCCGAAGCGCGCTTCGATCTTGTTCAGCAGGCCCGCCTGGGATTTCATGTATCCCTTGGCCTTGCTGACATAGGATGCCGGTGCCCGGCGCGCGAGGAACTGCTCGACCGTGCCCTTGAACGCCTTGTGCTGGCTGCGATCTATCCTTATGACCCCGGTATCGTATTTGACGCCTTTCATAGGCCCGGTGTCGATACCGCGCGCCTTCGCGTCGGCCTTGTAGTCTTCGACCCAGGCCCCGAAGCCGCTGCCATCATTGCCGCATTTGCCTGCGGCATGAGCCGCTGTGGTCATGACCAGCGCCCCCAGCGCCGCAGCAACAAAAAATCTGCCCTTGGCAAGACCTGCCATATTCATCTCCTGATTGCCGGAATCACATCCTGGACGCGAATTTGCCAGCGAAACTCGTGTTTGTCATCGCTCTTTGGCCCCGCCCCCGTCGCGAAGGCGGCTCTGTGTCTCACGAACACGCTCTAAATGTGGCAGCCCGCGCACTGCAGCACTTAACAATTCGTGAGATGCGCCAAGCTGGATTAGCCGGAACTAATGCTTGCCACCTCCGTTTGGCCCCACTGAGGGATAGTTCAAAACGGAGAGAAGATATGAAACCGCTCTTGCTGCCGATTGCCGGTGCCCTTGCCCTGTTTTCAGGAGCAGCACTCGCCGACACCTCGGTTTCCGCAGTAACCGACCTTAATGTTCGCGCCGGTCCCGGTCCCCAGTATCCGGTCACGGGCGTGCTCAAGGCCGGACAACCGGCAACGCTGACGGGATGCCTCGAAAACTCAAAATGGTGCACGATTGCCGAAGCAGGCGGACAAGGATGGGTCTATTCCGACTATGTAACCGCTGAATTCGCCGGCACCCGCGTCATCGTCACCCAAAGGCCGGCCGATGCCGGCATCGCTGTCGCACCGCCGCCAGCCGACGTCGGCCAATATCCGTCAACCTACACGTCCGCGATTGTTCCGGGCGAGCCGGTCGAGGTGATCGACGCGCCGCCACAGGCCGTGCGCACCTATGTAACGGAGCACTCGATGGAGCCTGTCTATCTCGACGGCGAAGTCGTGACGGGCTCCTCATTGCCGGACGATGTCGTGCTCGGGGAGATACCCGACTACAACTACCGCTACGTCTACGTAAACGGCCAACCCGCCTTGATCGACCCGGCGACCCGCCGCATCGTCTACGTGGTCCGGTAATTCACGCCCCGGTTCGCAACTCCGGACCGTTTACCCTGTCAGCAATTGCGCCGCCGAAGTGAATTCAACTTTGGCGGCGCATGCGCTAGTCATTCATCCGACAGCAGAAGTCAGGGGGACGCGTGCAGATCGATCCGCAAGCTTTCGAACAGTATCGGCAGTCGCCGAACGAAAAGACCACGCTTGTCCGCCTCATTCTTGGAACGTTGATTGTTGTGATCGCCTGGATCGTCGCAACATTCGCCACGGTCTCGGCTGGCGCCTACTTCCACGCCGTTCAGTTGGCCAATTCCGGCCAGCCGGTAAATTCCAGCGTCATGGCATCGTTCATGGCCTCGCCTGCCGGCATCCTCACCGCCCTTATGTCCTTTGCCGGCATCTGGATCGGTCTTTGGGTGGTCATGCGCTGGGTCCACCGCGAGCGCATCGGCGCATTGTTTGGCAACAGCAGCCGCATCTCGCGCGACGCATTCTTCAAGGGCCTGGTCGCCGTGGTCATTACCTCGGTCATTTCCGAGGTGCTGCTTTATCTGCTGCGCCCCGAAATTGCGCGCGGCTCTATCTCCATCGGCTCATGGATGCTCTTCCTTGTTCCGATCGTCATTCTGACCTTTATTCAGACATCGTCGGAAGAACTGCTTTTCCGGGGCTATCTGCCACGCGCACTGGCGAAGCTGTTCCGCAGCCCGATCATCTGGGGCGTCATCCCGCTCATCATGTTCACGTCGCTTCACTGGAGCCCCACGACAGGCACAACGATGAATCTGGCCGGCCTTGGCGCTATCGGCGCCTTCGCGATCGTGCTGATGATCCTTGTCTATGTCACCGGCAATCTGGGCGCAGCGTTTGGCGCACACCTCGGCAACAATCTGTTCGGATTTTTGCTGATCTCCCACCAAGAGAGCTATAACGCGTTCGCCTTGTTCACTGCGGCTCCCCTGGAAGGTCCGGGATGGGATTCCACTGATGCGTTGCTCGTCACCGCAATCGGCATCGTCGCAAGCGTGCTGACCTTGCTATTGCTTGTGCATCCCCGGTCTTTCCTGAGGGTCAGCCCCGACCTGGCGGCAAATATCAGGCAGGCTCCGCAACTGGCGCCAACTTGACTCTCGCGCCATTTTCCTGTCTACACGCCGCAATTCTGCGACAAGTTCACTTTCGCGAAGCTGACCGGGACGCCATGGCCACAGTGGCCTAGAGCTGTAAAATAGATCCCGGAGGCCAACACCCGGCAGCGCTGTGCGCCCCCGGGTGCTTTCTGGTTTTGGGCCATGCCCGACAGCTTTGCTTGGAGGATTGCCGCAAAAGCACTACCTCTCGGCCATCATCGGGTTGGCAGGGAAAAGGGAAACGCATGTTTGAATCGCTACAGGAACGCCTTGGCTCGATCCTGAACGGCCTGACCGGCCGCGGCGCGCTGTCCGAGGCCGATGTTTCGGCAGCGCTGCGCGAGGTGCGTCGCGCGTTGCTGGAAGCCGACGTCGCGCTGGAAGTGGTGCGTTCCTTTACCGACAAGGTGCGTGAAAAGGCCGTCGGCGCCGAAGTCCTGAAGTCGATCAAGCCCGGCCAGATGGTCGTCAAGATCGTCCATGACGAACTGGTCGAGATGCTCGGCGCCGAGGGCGTCGCGATCGATCTGAACGCTCCGGCACCGGTCGTCGTCATGATGGTCGGCCTGCAAGGCTCGGGCAAGACCACCACCTCCGCCAAGATTGCCAAGCGTCTGACGGACCGCCAGAACAAGAAGGTTCTGATGGCGTCGCTCGACACGCGCCGCCCAGCCGCGCAGGAGCAGTTGCGCCAGTTGGGCGAGCAGGTGAGCGTCGCCACGCTGCCGATCATTGCCGGCCAGACGCCTGTCGACATTGCCAAGCGCGCCGTACAGGCAGCCAAGCTCGGCGGCCACGACGTCGTTATCCTCGACACCGCCGGCCGCACCCATATCGACGAGCCGCTGATGGTCGAGATGGCGGACATCAAGAAGATGTCCGCGCCGCACGAAATCCTGCTGGTCGCGGATTCGCTGACCGGCCAGGACGCGGTCAACCTTGCCAAGAGCTTCGACGAGCGCGTCGGCATCACCGGCCTTGTCCTCACCCGCATGGATGGCGACGGTCGCGGCGGCGCGGCCCTTTCGATGCGCGCCGTTACCGGCAAGCCGATCAAGTTGATCGGCACCGGCGAAAAGATGGACGCGCTGGAGGAGTTCTATCCCAAGCGCATTGCCGACCGCATCCTCGGCATGGGCGACATCGTCTCGCTCGTCGAGAAGGCCGCAGAAAACATCGACGCCGAACAGGCGGCTGCGATGGCCAAGAAGATGCAGTCGGGCAAGTTCGACCTCAACGACCTTGCCTCGCAATTGCAGCAGATGTCGAAAATGGGCGGCATGGGCGGCATCATGGGCATGATGCCCGGCATGGGCAAGATGAAGGACCAGATGGCTGCCGCCGGTCTTGATGACAAGATGTTCGGGCGTCAGCTTGCCATCATCTCGTCGATGACCCGGGCCGAGCGCGCCAATCCCGATATCCTGAAGCATTCCCGCAAGAAGCGCATTGCCGCAGGCTCGGGAACGGATGCGGCCGAGATCAACAAGCTCTTGAAGATGCATCGCGGCATGGCCGATATGATGAAGGCGATGGGCGGCAAGGGTAAGGGCGGCGGCATGATGCGCGGCCTGATGGGTGGCCTCGCCTCGAAGATGGGCATGGGCGGCCTTGGCGGCATGATGGGCGGCGGCATGCCGGACCTGTCGAAGATGGATCCCAAGCAGCTTGAGGTGCTCAAGAAGCAGGCCGAAGCGGCTGGACTGGGCAAGGGCTTGCCCGGCGGGCTGCCGGGCTTAGGTGGAGGCGGACTGCCGGGGTTGCCGGGCGGCATGAAGCTCCCGGGTCTCGGTGGCGGGCTGCCGGGCCTCGGCAAGAAGAAGTGAGGACGCGATGAACGAAGAACACGATATCGCGGAAGCGAAAAAGACCCTCGCGGACTACCGCGCCTCGATTGACAACATAGACGCTGCGCTCATTCATATGCTGGCCGAGCGTTTCCGCTGCACAAAGGCCGTTGGGGTATTGAAGGCAACACATGGGCTGCCGCCTGCCGATCCGGCACGCGAGTCCCAGCAGATCGAGCGGTTGCGACGGCTCGCCAACGACGCCCACCTCGACCCCGATTTCGCGGAAAAGTTTCTCAATTTCGTCATCCGTGAGGTTATCCGCCATCACGAAAATATCGCTGCCGCAAATGGCGGCGCGTCCAAATCCGGCTGAGCAACAGCCGTAACCACCACCAGAATCAGAGCTTTTAGGAGAAAAACATGGCACTGAAGATCAGACTGGCCCGCGCGGGCTCGAAGAAGCGCCCTTACTACCACATCGTCGTTGCCGACGTGCGTTCGCCGCGCGATGGCCGCTTCATCGAAGCGGTCGGCGCCTGGAACCCGCTGCTGCCCAAGGACGGCGAACGCGTCAAGATCGATGCCGACCGCGTCAAGCATTGGCTGGGCAACGGCGCGCTGCCGACCGATCGCGTGGCACGTTTCCTGTCCGAGGCCGGTCTCGCCACCCGCGAGGCACGCAGCAACCCGACCAAGGCGCTTCCGGGCAAGAAGGCACAGGAACGCAACGCCCTGCTGCAGAAGGCACAGGAAGACGCCGCTGCGGCAGCAGCGGCTGCAGCGGCGGCTCCGGTCGAGACCGCAGCAACCGAATAAGCTGACGTTTCATCTAAAAAGCTGCGCCGGCCTTCAGGCCGGCGCAGCTTTTTGTTGAGCGTTGCAGATCAGGCAAACCGCTCAGTAGTAGGGGTCGTAGCGGTTGTCGTAACGACGCACATAGCGGCGGTCATCATAGCGGCGCGAATAGTAGGTATCATCGTAGCTTCGATACTCGCGCGGACATTCAGCCACGTAAACACGGCCGTAACGGTCACGGTATCGGCACCTGTTGGGTTCATTGGCCTGCCCGATCAGGGCACCTGCGACCGCGCCGACGGCACCACCGACAAGGGCGCCTTCCGCCCGGTTGCCGGGCGATGCCACGGCGCTGCCGATGGCAGCACCACCCAAGCCGCCGATTGCGGCACCTTGTTCAGTCTGGGAACAGGCACCGAGCGGCAAAAGCAATGCCATCAACAAAACTAACTTTTTCATCGTTTTACCTCTCGCAAGCGGAATATCCATCCTCGCCGCCACGCCCATAACGAACGAAACGATGATTCGATCCGAACAAGGCCTATAGAAGGCGAGACGGGCAATCGCTTCGGCGCCGGCCACTTCGGTCGGCGAGGCTAGAATTGCTGCCGCAAGCGATTGGGTACAAAAATGGCCCGGTTTCCCGAGCCATCCTTTGCGCCAGAGCTTTTGATAGGATCAGGCGAAATACTGGCCGCCATTGGCCGAAATCGTGGAGCCCGTAATGAAGCCGGACTCATCTGAAGCCAGGAAGACAACGCAGCGGGCAATTTCTTCCGGCTCGCCCAGACGGCCGACCGGGATTTGCGGAATGATGCGCTCGTTGAGCACCTTCTCGTCGATCGCCCTGACCATGTCGGTACCGATATAGCCAGGGCAGATCACATTGACGGTGATTCCGGCACGTGCGCCCTCCTGGGCCAGTGCCTTGGTGAAGCCGATATCGCCGGCTTTGGAAGCAGAATAATTGACCTGCCCCGCCTGCCCTTTCTGACCGTTGATAGATGAAATCGTAATGATGCGGCCAAACTTGCGGTCGCGCATGCCGCTCCACAGCGGATGCGTCATGTTGAAGACGCCGCTGAGGTTGGTGCCGATCACCTCGTTCCACTGCTGGGGCGTCATCTTGTGGAACATCGCATCGCGCGTAATGCCGGCATTGTTGACCAGAACACCCACCGGTCCCAGATCGGCCTCGACCTGCTTGATCCCTGCAGCACAGGCATCGTAATCGGCGACTGACCATTTGTAGACTGGAATGCCGGTCTCGGCCTTGAACTTCTGCGCGGCTTCGTCGTTGCCGGCATAGTTGGCCGCAACCTGATAGCCGGCATTCTTCAGGCCGATCGATATCGCCGCCCCTATGCCGCGCGAGCCGCCCGTCACGATTGCCACTTTGCTCATTCCAGTCCTCCTCCAATGAATGACAGAGAAGCTAGTGCCCGGAGCAGCGGCAATTCAGACTGTTCTTGAGTTCAGTCTTAATATTCTTGCCGTGGCCGCTGCCCGCCGCGGCAGCAGCCTAGTTCATTGCCTCAACGCACATGGCAACGCCCATGCCGCCGCCGATGCACAAGGTGGCGAGACCCTTCTTTGCACCGCGGCGCTTCATCTCGAACACCAGCGTATTGAAGATGCGCGCGCCTGAGGCACCAACCGGATGGCCGATGGCAATGGCACCGCCATTGACGTTGACGATCGCCGGATCCCAGCCCATGTCCTTGTTGACCGCGCAAGCCTGCGCCGCAAAAGCCTCATTCGCCTCGACGAGGTCAAGATCGCCAACCGACCAGCCCGCCTTCTGCAGCGCCTTGCGCGATGCCGGGATCGGCCCGGTGCCCATGATCTGCGGGTCGACGCCTGCCGTCGCCCAGGACACGATGCGCACTAGCGGGGTGATGCCGCGCCGCACCGCCTCGGCTTCGGTCATCAGCACAACTGCCGCCGCACCATCATTGATGCCGGATGCATTGCCGGCTGTCACCGTACCTTCCTTGTCGAAGGCCGGCTTCAGCTTGGTCATTCCGTCGAGCGTCGCGCCGTGGCGGATATACTCGTCCTGATCGACGATGGTGTCGCCCTTGCGGGTCTTGACGGTGAACGGAACGATTTCGTCCTTGAACTTGCCAGCCTTCTGCGCGGCTTCGGCCTTGTTTTGCGATGCAACGGCGAATTTGTCCTGGTCGTCGCGCGTCAACTGCCACTGGCGAGCTACGTTCTCGGCGGTGTTGCCCATGTGGTAGCCATAAAAGGCATCCGTCAGACCATCCTTGATCATCGTGTCGATCAGCTTCAGGTCGCCCATCTTGGTACCGCCGCGCAGATGCTGCGCATGCGGGGCCATCGACATCGATTCCTGTCCGCCTGCAACGATGACCTTGGCATCGCCCTGCGCAATCTGCTGCATGCCGATGGCGATGGTCCGCAGGCCGGAGCCGCAAAGCTGGTTAAGGCCCCACGCCGTCGCCTCTTGCGGAATGCCGGCGGCCATGGCTGCCTGGCGCGCCGGATTCTGGCCCTGCCCGGCGGTCAGGATCTGCCCGAGAATGACTTCATCCACTTCCTTGGCGTCGACACCGGCCCGGCTCAGCACCTCCTTGATTGCAGCCGCCCCCAGTTCATGGGCCGGCGTGTTGGCAAAGGCACCGTTAAACGAGCCAACCGGCGTGCGTGCGGCACTGGCGATAACGATGGCGTTGGAAGCGGACATTTTCTTCTCCAGACTCTGCGGAAAACAAGTTCCCGATAAGGTTGTAGCGACTTTTGTTGCCCTTTCCAGAACCCGAGTCAAACCGGAAATCCAAGACTTCGACTTCTTGCCGAGAGCCGGTTCCTTCATGCTGCGCAGCATTTTGCAGTGCCGAAAGCGGCCGCGTTCCTTCCGCACTGCACAAACCGCTTGGAATCGCGGGCGTTTTGCGCATATCCTGATGAAAAGGCTAGATCGTAACCGGACGCTTACCAAGCACACCGGTAGCTTCACGGGAGGATGCTGATGGCCGCGAAAGACGAACCGGTGGTGATCAAGAAATACGCCAACCGCCGCCTCTACAACACCGGCACGAGCACCTACGTAACGCTCGAAGACTTGGCCGAAATGGTCAAGAAGGGCGAGGAATTCACCGTCCAGGACGCCAAGACCGGAGACGACATCACCCACCCGGTTCTCACGCAGATCATATTCGAGCTTGAGAACAAGGATGGTCAGAACATGCTGCCGATACCTTTCCTTCGCCAATTGATCGCGTTCTACGGCGACCAGATGCAGATGATCGTCCCTTCCTTCCTTGAGCAGTCGATGCAGGCCTTTTCCAAGGAACAGGAACGTTTTCGCGAGCAGATGAAAGGCGCCATCGGCAAATCGCCGATGGACGTGATGAAGATGGCGCCGATGAAGGCGCTGGAAGAGCAGACGCGCCGCAACATGGAAATGTTCCAGAACGCGATGCGCATGTTCACGCCCTTCCCGTCCGGCGGCGCTTCCGCCGCACCCACCCCGGAGCCGGCACCGGCCCGCAAGGAGCCGCCCGAAAAGGGCGACGACCTGCAGGATCTTAAGGAACAGATCGCTGCCATGCAGCGCAAGCTTGACACCTTGTCTTAGCGCAACTGCACCCGACGCACTCCGCTAAGGCGCGAAGGTAGCGCCGTAGCGTTCGCGCTGGCATTTGCGGTAGACAGGGCTCTTGCCTAAACAGGGCATCCCAAGGAATCGACAATAGCGATTCCCGACGCCTGCATTCAATCGTTCCCGATGGTGTCCTATGACAGACCAATCCCTTGTTCCGGTTTTCGACGGCCATAACGATACGCTGCTCAAGCTCTATGTCACACAGGACGCCGGCAAGGAAAAGCTGTTCATTGAGGGCAGCCCGGCCGATTGGCACATTGATCTGCCCCGGGCCAGGAAAGGCGGCTTCGCGGGGGGAATGTTCGCCATTTTCCCGCCACCCGTCGAAAAGGCGAAGCGCCAGGCAGCCGGGCCTGGGTCCAACGAACCGATGGCGCCATCCCTTTCGATGGAGGAAGCCAGGATTTCTACCCTTGGCATGGCGTCCATCCTGTTTCGGCTTGAACGTGCCGGTGGGCTGACTGTCTGTCGCAGCGCTGCCGATATCCGGACAGCTATGGCAAAAAACTCGGTTGCCGCGGTTTTTCACATCGAGGGCGCCGAAGCGATCGATACCGATCTTGCCATGCTCGATGTACTCTATGCCGCCAGTCTGCGCTCGCTGGGTATCGTCTGGAGCCGCCCCAACGCTTTCGGCCATGGCGTTCCGTTTCGCTTTCCGTCGTCGCCCGATATTGGGCCCGGTTTGACCGACGCCGGAAAGGCGCTGGTCAAGGCCTGCAACCAGCTCAAGGTCATGATCGACCTATCGCATCTCAACGAAAAGGGTTTTCGCGATGTGGCGGCTTTAAGCGATGCGCCGCTGGTCGCCACTCATTCCAACGCGCATTCCGTGTGCCCGCACGCGCGCAACCTGACGGATTGGCAGCTCGGTGCCATCCGTGAAACCAAGGGCATGGTCGGATTGAACTATGCCACCGGCTTTCTGCGCGAAGACGGCAGGATGAATTCAGATACGGGGCTCGACATCATGGTTCGCCATGTCGATGCGCTCTTGGAAGCACTGGGCGAAGATGGTGTCGGGCTGGGCTCCGATTTCGACGGCGCCATGATCCCCGCTCCAATCGGCGACGTCGCCGGATTGCCGAAGCTGATCACGGCATTCGAACAGCACGGCTACGGGCGCGAACTGATCGAAAAAATTGCCTGGAAGAACTGGGTGAACGTGATCGAACGGACGCTCGGAGCCTAGCAGCCAGACTGATCGGCGGAACAATCCGCGCCTGGGTTCTCAACCGACCCGGGCCAGCCGGGTCGGGAATCTGAAAATCTGGACTTATTCCTCGTCCTGATCCTGATCGGTCGACTTCAGGGCCGAAAGCTTTGCAAACACGGCATTGGCGTCGAGTTCGGCATCTTCGTCCCTTGGCTTGGGGGCCTCCGGAGAAAGCCTCTCGGTCAGGGACGCCGGCAGCAATGTGTCGCCCGTCGGCTGCGCCTGTTCACGGCCGCGCGAGGCACGCTGCACTTCGATATCGAGATCGATCTGCGAGGTCAGGCCAAGCGTCACCGGGTCCATCGGCACGAGGTTGGCAGCATTCCAGTGCTTGCGCTCGCGGATCTGCTCGATGGTCGACTTGGTCGTTCCAACCAGGCGCGATATCTGGGCATCCTTGAGCTCAGGATGGTTGCGAACCAGCCACAAAATGGCATTGGGCCGATCCTGGCGCTTGGAAAGCGGCGTATAGCGCGGACCCTTGCGCTTGGATTCCGGCACCCGAACCTTTGGCTCGGACAGCTTGAGGCGATGGTTCTCGTCCTTTTCGGCGCGCGCGATTTCCTCACGCGTCAACTGGCCGGTCATCACAGGGTCCATGCCCTTGATGCCCTGCGCCGACTCGCCATCGGCGATCGCCTTCACTTCGAGCGGATGCAACCCGCAGAACTGCGCAATCTGGTCGAATGACAGTGCCGTGTTGTCGACCAGCCAAACCGCGGTCGCCTTCGGCATCAAAAGCGTATTTGCCATCGAAAAAACCCTTCTCGTTCGCCCGCGTTCCCGCGCGGGCGGTGGTTTCTAGAGCCACCAAAATGGGAAAATCGAGGCCTATATAACCGTGTTCGCAGTTCGGGGCAAGAATTTCCAGCCACCTAAAACAAAACCCGCCGGACGGGGTCCAGCGGGCTCGGAACCGGAGGCGCGATGGTTGCGCCAGGCGTCGGTTCTGCTTTCAGTCCAACGCCGCTTAGAGAGCGGCGCGGGCGACCTTGGCGATGTCGGCGCGGTTGATGCCGAGATCGTTGAGTTCGCGGGTGTTGAGACGGTTCAGCTCACGGACGGTTTCCGAGTAGCGGCGCCAGTTCTTGTAAGAGCGGATCAGGTTCATGTTTGCCTCCAGCAAGTTCGGTTGAATTCGATGACGCTGATATAGGCTTTCCCGCGCGAACCTTGAACAGACGCTTTTGCATAGCGGGAATGCGTTTGCTGCATTGCAACATGAACAACCGGTAAATAGCCGGAAGGCCTTGATATGCCTAGCCGACGTCGAGCACGATCTTGCCGATGAGGTCGCCTTCTTCCATGCGCTCGTGCGCCCGCCAGGCTTCCTTGAGCGGAAAGATCATGTCCATCACCGGCGCGACCTTGCGCGCGGCAAGCAACGGCCAGACCTGCACCTCGAGCGCGGCGGCCACCGCGCCCTTGAACTCGACGCTGCGCGGCCGCAGCGTCGACCCGGTATGCACCAGCCGCTTGACCATAAGCTTGGAGAAGTCCGCGCTGGCTATAGCACCGGCCTGGGTGGCGATCTGGACAATGCGGCCCTCGACGGCAGCCGCCGAGTAATTCCTGCCGACATAATCGCCGCCGACCATGTCGAGGATGACGTTGGCGCCCGTGCCATCGGTCGCCTCCTTGACCGCCTGCACGAAATCTTCCTCGCGATAGTTCACCGCCCGATCGGCGCCGAGCTTGAGGCAGGTGTCGCATTTCTCCTTCGAGCCGGCGGTAGCGATGACACGCGCGCCGAACGCCGATGCAAGCTGGATCGCCGTCGTACCAATACCCGACGATCCACCGTGAACCAGCAGCGTCTCGCCGGCCTGCAGCGCGCCACGCTCGAACACATTGTGCCAAACGGTGAAATAGGTTTCAGGAACAGCGGCGGCCTCGGTATAGGTGAAGCCGGCCGGCAGCGGCAGCGCGTGGCTGGCATGCACCACCACATATTCCGCATAGCCGCCGCCCGGCGTCAGCGCACAGACCTGATCGCCGACACGCCAGCGAAGGGCGCCTTCGCCAAGCGCCGCGACATCGCCCGCTACTTCCAGCCCGGGCAGGTCGGATGCCCCCGCAGGAGCCGGATAGGCCCCTTTGCGCTGCAATATGTCGGGCCGATTGACGCCAGCCGCATGGACACGGATCAGGATCTCTCCCGGCCCCGGTTGGGGAACATCGCGCTTTTCCGTTTTCAGCACCAGCGGACCACCCGGCTCCGAAATGGCAACCGCCGTCATCTTCTCGGGAATCCTATGTTCCTTCGCCATTTTTCCCGTCTCCTCTTTTACGGCAGGTGCCGGCTGTTTGCATCGCAGCCCCTGCCCTATGTATGCTGACTGACGAGTGAGGCAAACCGCCTGATTCAGGCTACCAACCGATTATCGGGGAGCAACTATGGCGATCTTCGACGATGAGCCCAGGAAAAAGCCTCAGCCGCATGAGATAGGCCAGGATCTGGCGCTGCTGTCGGTCGGAGAACTTAAGGAACGCATAGATATGCTGCGCGCCGAGATCGAACGCATAGAGGCCGAACTACAGGCCAAGGGCTCGACCAAATCTGCAGCAGAAGCCCTTTTCCGACGAGGCTAGTCGTTCACTGCGGCATATGCCGCTGAAATGCCTGAAACAAACTGTTGTAGGAAACTTCCACCAGATTCGATTCCCCCACCGGACAGCGTAGATGTTTGCAGCTTACAGACCTATCCTGTCTCTCCTGCGCGGCACCGCCTTCCTGCTGGCTGCGTCCGGCCTGCATGGCCTGCTGTTGCCGCTTCGCGGCCAGATGGAGGGGTTTTCAACTGCTTCACTCGGCCTGATGGGAACGGCCTGGGCAACCGGCTTCGTCGCGGGTTGCTATTTCGCGCCGCGCATCGTCCGCCGTGCCGGCCATGTCCGGGCTTTCGGCACGTTTGCGGCGTCTGGCGCCATCATCGCCCTGCTTACGGGGCTCATCATCGACGAATACGCCTGGATAGCGCTGCGCGCCTTCACCGGCTTCGTCATGGCCGGCGCATTCATGATCATCGAGAGCTGGCTGAACGAAAAGGCCACCAACGAAAACCGTGGCACGGTCTTCGGCCTCTACATGATGGTCACCTACGCTTCCATCATGGGCGGCCAAATGATCGTCGCTGCCGGCGACGTGCAGTCCGCCTCGCTGTTCATGATCACCGGCATCTTCTTTTGCCTGTCGCTCATCCCGACAGCAGTCTCGACCCAGTCCACCCCGCAGCTATTGCAGGACGTAAAACTCGACCTGAAAGGGCTCTATGCCAACTCGCCGGTCGCGGCGATCGCCTGCCTTTTGATCGGTATCGCCAATGGCGCCTGGGGCACGCTGGGCGCGGTCTACGGCGCGCGCATCGGCATCTCGACGGCGCAGATCGCGCTGATGATGAGCCTCGTCGTGGTTGCAGGAGCGGTCATGCAGCTTCCAGCGGGTCGGCTCTCGGACCGCACGGACCGCCGCTATGTGCTGGCCGGCGCGGCATTTGGCGCGGCACTGTTCGGCTTGATCGTCTTCCTGGTGCAACCGCGCGCCGGCCTGTTCGTGCTGCCTGCCACGGCGGCCTATGGTGCCTTCGCCTATACGCTTTATTCGATCGCAGTGGCGCATGCCAACGACCACGCCAGAGCGGAAGATTTCGTCAAGGTTTCGGGCGGACTTTTGCTGCTCTACGGCTTCGGCACCATCATCGGCCCGCTTCTGGCTGCCGCACTGATGGAATGGATGCGTCCGGAGAGCCTGTTTCTTGCAACCGCGCTCGCCCACATCTGCCTTGCCGGCTACACCATGCTGCGCATCAAGCGCCGCGCGCCGGTTCCCATTGAAGATCGCGATGCCTTCAAGACCTTGCCCGTCGAGCGCTCGATAACACCGGAATCGCTGCGGCTCGATCCACGGACAAAAAATGAAACCGATGGTTGAGATTTAGGCGAGTTTACAGCACAACTAGACCATGATCCTGATCGATGCGTTCACGGCTATCGCCGATCCAAACCGGCGCCATCTTCTCGAAGAGCTTCGGCGAGGGCCGAAAACCGTTAATGAGCTTGCAGCCGGCCTGCCGGTCTCACGCCCCGCCGTGTCCCAGCATCTCAAGGTCCTGCTTGATGCAGGTCTGGTCACCGCTCGGGCAGACGGCACGCGGCGGGTCTATACGGTAACCAATTCGGGCTTCCTCAAGCTGAACATCTGGCTGGACCAGTTCTGGGACGCGCAGCCGTCCTGAAGCCCGAACCGATGTCAGTTCAGGTTAACGTCGCGTCCAGCGGCGCGTATCGACACTGAAAACCCTGCCAATACGTCGATCAGCGTAATGATCATCAGCGTGAAGAACACCGAGTGCGCCGCGCCCCTGACCAGCAGGAACTCCACCAGGAAAGCGACGAAGACAAAGGTCGACAAGAGGTGGTCGACCACCGAGGCGTTGCTGGTGCGCGTCGATTTCAGGATTTCGATAAAGAAGAAGATCAGCCCGATGACGACCATGAGGTCGCCAAGGGTCATGGAAAAGACCCCGCCGGACATCATGCCGATGGAGAAGATCTCGGCTGCCCAGGGATCGCCATTGACGCCAGAGCCGAAAAATCCGGCAAGGCCCAGATTGTAGATAATGAAGGGCACGATCAACAGCGGAAGGCTGGCCAGCATGACATCTCTCCAGGCAAGGCACCAAGGCCGATTTCGGCGCGGCTGGCGCGAACGCCACACCTCCTGCAGTTGTAGAATGCAGGTCACCTTGCCCGTCAAGTCCCGCAAGCTGCGCCAACGGATTTCGGGTTCACGTGTTCCCGAAAAGCAAAAGGCCACCCGAAGGCGGCCTCAATGCATTGCAAGGGCTAGAGCTGAACTCAGCCTTCCTTGGGCGTCAGCACCTGGCGGCCGCGATACATACCGGTCTTCAGATCGATGTGGTGCGGACGGCGCATTTCGCCGGAATTCTTGTCCTCGACATAGGTCGGTGCCTTGAGCGCATCGGCCGAACGGCGCATGCCGCGCTTGGAGGGAGAGGTTTTTCGTTTCGGTACGGCCATGGATATGCTCCACTTAACTGTTCAAAAGCCCGCAATGCCCTCGTGAAAGGGCCGCTTGCGAGCCTAATTCTCTGAGAAAGTGGCGTGCCTATACACGGCCTACGGCACTTTGACCAGCACTATGGCGAGATTTTTTGCGCCGATCCGCCTAAGTCTTCGCACTATTGGGCGATTCTGGCCGGGACAGGCCTTCCAAGCTCATCTTTTATGCATCCGGTCAAGACAAGTTCGCCTAGTCGAGACAGCCGACATAGCCGCCTGCCCTTGCAGCCCTGCGCTCGATAATGCTTGCCAGTTGCCTCAGCCCGCGTCCAGGCTTGCCGGGATTGCGGGCGGCCGGATTGGGCAGCGTTACAGCCAAAAGGGCAGCTTGGCGGCGCGAGAGCTTGCTGGCGGAAATGCCGAAATGATGCTGTGCCGCAGCCTCCACGCCATAGATGCCCGGCCCCCACTCGGCAATGTTGAGATAGATTTCCATAATCCGCCGTTTCGGCACGACCAGGTCGAAATAGACCGCCAGCGGCAGCTCGACCACCTTGCGCAAGGTTGTGAGCGGCCGCTGCCACAGATAGAGGTTCTTTACCGTCTGCATGGTGATGGTCGACGCGCCCCGCGTTGCCTCGCCCGCCAATGCATCGCTCACCACCCCCTTCAATTCTCCCAGGTCGACACCGTAATGCGAGCAGAATTGCCCGTCTTCCGACATGATGACCGAGTAGGCGAGGACCGGAGCGACATCATCGATGCTGACCCATTGCCGGTCATAGCCGGAAAATGTCGCCAGATCCTTCAGCATGAATGTTGAAACCGGATGCACGAACGACGGTAGATACAGAAACGTCAAGACCACGGGGACGAGCGCGACGAAAGCCGCACCTTTCAACCCGGCGCGGAACCAGCCCTTGCGCAGGACGGTCAGGCCGCCCCGTTTCGCTCGCGACATGAGATGTCCCTCGGTTCCATGAACCAATCCCTCAGTCTCTTGCTCGATGATCGGTTCCGACACCTGGCTTGCCCCTGCCAATCACCTTTCGGCATAACGACGCCCGAGTGCTTGCGCAATGTCTGAGTGTCGGCTACCGCTCGCCGCCATGAGTACAGATGCCGAAATCGCCTTTGAAGACCGGCTTTCCATGCAAGCAAGCGCCGTTGAAGCAAGGTTGCGGCGTCTTCTCGACGATCGCCCGCTTTCGGGCGAGATTGAAAGGCCCGAGCGGCTGCTGGCAGCCATGAGGCACGGCGTTCTCAACGGCGGCAAGCGGCTTCGGCCGTTCCTGGTCATGGAAAGTGCGGCCCTGTTTGCCCCTGATGCAAAGGACGAGATGGCGCTCAATGTGGCTGCCGCGCTCGAATGCGTCCATTGCTACTCCCTGATCCACGACGATCTGCCGGCAATGGACGACGACGACCTGCGGCGCGGTCAGCCGACCGTTCATAAAGCCTATGACGAAGCTACAGCCATTCTTGCCGGCGACAGCCTGCTCACGCTTGCCTTCGATATCCTTGCCGACGAAGCTCCGGGCAGCCGCAAGGAGCGTTCGACCGCAACCATCCGCCTGGCATTGATCAAGGGACTTGCGCGCGCCGCTGGCCTTGGCGGCATGACCGGCGGCCAGATGCTCGACCTCGCAGCCGAACACGCCTCGCCTGACGAGGCCGGCATCATCCGCCTGCAAGCGATGAAGACCGGGGCGCTTATCCGTTTCGCCTGCGAGGCAGGCGCGATCCTCGCAAATGCTTCCTCGTCCGACCAGGAAAGGCTGGCCGAGTTCGGCTCGGCCATAGGGCTCGCCTTCCAGCTCGCCGACGACCTGCTCGATGTCACGGCGGATGCCAGCCAGATCGGCAAGGCCACCGGCAAGGATGCCGCTGCCGGCAAGGCCACGCTGGCAGCACTTCACGGTGCAGACTGGGCACGCCGGCAATTGAACGGCCTGGTCGAGCAGGCGCACTCGCTGCTCGAGCCCTATGGTGAGCAGGCGGCGATGCTGAAAGCCGCCGCGACATTCGTTGCCAATCGCAACAGATAGGCCAATCAGCCTCAAAGCTCTGCGGCACCAACGAATTCTTAATGTTAATGCAGTGTGATCCCGACCGTTACAATTGCGTGTATGTGTTGGGGGTTACGCATGCCGGAGTATATGTCCTTCTTCCGGTCGATTCGGATTCGTTACCTGTCCGGCCTGCTGATTCTCGCACTTTCTGTCGGTGGCGTCATCGCCACGCTGAACTACGCCAATTCGTACCGCCATCAGGTCGATACGCTAAGCGCCCATTTCGTCTCATTTTCGCGTGACCTCAACAATGCAGCGAGCTTTGCCGAAACGGCAGTCTCTGCATGGCGTCCCGATACGCGCGACCAACTTGCCACCGCCGCTTACGGCCATGCGCAAAAGCTGACGCAAGGCATGGAGGCGCTTACAGGCGAAGTCGCCGACATCATGCCGCGCCTGACGGCCCGAACGGTGGACGAGCTGAAATCGGCTTCTATCAACGGATACCTGTTGTGGTCGGCGCGCGACATGGTGCGCAACCTCAACCTGATGGCCGAAGCAAAGTCGGTCGACGATTGGAGCTATCGCGAAATCCGCAACCAGAACGACCTGTTTGCGCAGCCCATGCTGGTACGTGCGCGCGCTGCGGTCGACAGCGAGCGCAGGCTTGCCGATGGACGCGCCGACCGCCTGCTTCTATGGGGAGCCGTCCTGCTTGCGGCAGCGCTGGCTGCGGTAGCGTTCTGGATCTTCCGCCCGATGGAAAAGGCGATCCGCCGTGCCTTCGCCGAAACCTCGGCTTCGCTGTTCAAGGCTGAGGCAGCCGACCGTGCCAAGTCGGAATTCCTGGCCAACATGAGCCATGAAATCCGCACTCCGATGAACGGCGTTCTTGGCATGGCTGAACTTCTGGCCAAGACCGATCTTACGCCGCGCCAGAAGACGTTCACCGATGTGATCGTCAAATCCGGAAACGCATTGCTCACGATCATCAACGACATCCTCGACTTTTCGAAGATCAACGCCGGCCAGCTAACCCTTGATCCGGCACCATTCCGGCTGACCGAAGCCGTCGAGGACGTTGCCACTCTGGTTTCGGCAAGGGTCGCCGAAAAGAACCTGGAATTGATCGTGCGCGTCGATCCGCGCCTGCCGGCCTTCGTCGTCGGCGATGCCGGGCGTTTCCGCCAGATCGTCACCAACCTGCTGGGCAATGCCATCAAGTTCACCGAAAAGGGTCATGTCCTGATCGATGTCTCCGGCGAGATCTCGAACGGCATCGTGCATTTGAAGGTCGGCGTCGAAGATACCGGCATCGGTATCCCGGCGGACAAGCTGCAAAGCGTGTTCGAGAAGTTCGCGCAAGTCGACTCGTCCTCGACCCGCCGCCATGAAGGCACCGGCCTCGGCCTTGCCATCGGCGCGCGGCTTGTCGATCTCATGGACGGCAAGATCGGCGTCGAGAGCGAGATCGGGCGCGGCTCGATCTTCTGGTTCACGGTGCCGCTGCCGGTCCATGAGGCACAGCCTCGCGATGAGGCAGTCCCAAGCGACGTCACCGGCGCGCGCGTCCTGGTTATCGATGACAACCCGGTCAATCGCGAGATTCTGCTCGAGCAGCTCAAGAGCTGGCGTTTCGATTGCGCAGCGGCTGAAAGCGGCGCCGTCGGCCTCGCCTTCCTCGACCGCGCCTTCCAACTCGGCGCTTCCGTCGACTGCATTATCCTCGACTACCAGATGCCCGGCATGAGCGGGGCCGACGTTGCCAAGGCCATCGCGGCAGACAGCCGTCTCGCCGGCATTCCGGTCGTGCTTCTGACTTCGGTCGATCAGGTCGATTTCGGCAAGCTGGTCATCGATTTCGGCATCGCCGCGCATCTCACCAAGCCGGCACGCTCGGCAATCTTGCTGGGCACCGTCATCTCGGTCATCCAGAAGGCGCGAACACAGATTGGCACGGCGCATTTCGTGCGCGAACCGGCATCGGTCCCGCAAGCCGTTCGCCCGACCCCGACGATCCTGCGCCACCCTGTTTCGTCGACGCCGATCGCAGCCGAGACGACGACTACCACCAACACCTCGATCGACATCCTCATCGCCGAGGATAATGAGGTAAATCAGCTCGTTTTTGGCCAGATTCTCAACGGATTGGGTCTTAGCTACCGTATCGCAGGCAACGGCCGCACGGCGGTCGAAATGCACCGCGCCTTGAAGCCGAAGCTGATCCTGATGGACGTTTCCATGCCGGAAATGAATGGCTATGAGGCGACGCAGGCGATACGTGCCTATGAGGCTGGCAAGGGCGAGCATATTCCTATCATCGGCGTGACCGCCCATGCCCTGAAGGGCGACCGCGACAAATGCCTCGATTCAGGAATGGACGACTATTTGCCGAAGCCGATCTCGCCGGATCGTCTCGGCACCAAGATCGGCAGTTGGTTGAGTGAAACGATAGCCGCGAAGATCGCCTGAAAAGCGGAAATCACGTACGATCCGCGCATCAGTCAACTGCTGCGCGGGTCTTCTGCATTTGGACCTCGGCCTAGCGGTTCCTGACCACGACACAGGCACCGCCGACACTGTTCAGGTCCCGGCAAATGGCGTTGGCCTCGCCTCGGCTTTCGGCACCGATCCGCACCGCATAGATACCCCTTGAGCCGAGTGGCGACCGGACCCGGCTTACAACCGGGTCATGCAAGCCGAGCACTGCCGGAAACCGCGCTTTCAGCCGCTGCCATTGCCGGATTGCCGCACTACGCTGGAAAGTACCGGCGACCTGTACGCCCCATGGCTTCACGTGCACGCTTGCCATCGCAATCGTCGTCGACATGATTGCGGGCAGCCTGCGGCAGGCCACTGCGAAATTCTGTTTCTCATCTAGCGGCGCAATCGAACCAGCATGAGCCTTGTCGGCGAAGACATCGGCCGGCTCACCCATTATGTCGAGCACGTAGTCCTCGGTCTCCAAGGGCAGGAAACCGCCCGATTGCAGCCAGCGCGCCACGCGGTTCTCACCGGCATTGTAGGCCGCTGCCGCAAGGCCGAGATTGCCGAAACTTGTTTTCAGTTCGCCAAGATTGCGGGCAGATGCGGGAATGGCCTGCTCGATATCGAAGGAATCGGCAAGGCCGCGCATCTTGGCGGTTCCGGGCATGAACTGCGCGATGCCTTCTGCCCCGACCGGACTGACGGCACTGGGATCAAAGCGGCTCTCCTTCCAGATCAGCCGGGCGAAAAATTCCTTTGGCAAACCGGCGCGCTCGGCATGAACCTCGATCAGTTCACAAACGCGGCTGAGCAGCCGTTCCTTGGCCGGCTTTGGCGGATCGGCTTGGGCCGTTACACCACCAGCCAGCAGAGCAACCACGATAAAAATGAGCCGAGCCGCGTCCCGCGCCCGCATCGGCTATTCCGCAGCCTTGGCTCTGCTACCGTCGCCAAAACGCTGTTCGATATAGTCGGCAACCATCTTCTCGAAATCGGAGGCGATATTCGCACCGCGCAAGGTGGCGGCCTTCCTGCCGTCGATAAATACCGGTGCAGTCGGCATCTCGCCCGTACCCGGCAAGGAAATGCCGATATCGGCATGCTTGGATTCGCCAGGGCCGTTGACGATACAGCCCATCACCGCGACCTTGAGCTGTTCCACGCCCGGATACTTCGTCCGCCACACCGGCATGTTCTTGCGCAGATCGTCTTGGATCGACTGCGCCAGTTCCTGAAAAACCGTCGATGTCGTGCGCCCGCAACCGGGGCAAGCTGCCACGATCGGCACGAACTGACGAAACCCCATTGTTTGCAGGAGTTCCTGCGAAACCTGCACTTCACGAGTGCGGTCGCCGCCCGGTTCCGGCGTCAGCGAGATGCGGATTGTGTCGCCAATACCCTGCTGGAGCAGTATGCCCATCGCGGCCGACGAGGCGACGATCCCTTTCGAGCCCATTCCAGCCTCGGTAAGGCCAAGGTGCAGCGCATGGTTGGAGCGCGTCGCAAGTTGGGTGTAGACGGCAATCAGGTCCTGTACGCCGCTGACCTTGGCCGACAGGATGATCTTGTCGCGGCCGAGCCCGATCTCTTCGGCAAGTTCGGCCGACAGGATCGCCGATTGCACGATTGCCTCGCGCGTCACTTCCTGAGCGGTAAGTCGCGAACCATTGGACTGGTTCTCGTCCATCAGCCTAGTCAGAAGTTCCTGGTCGAGAGAGCCCCAGTTGACGCCGATGCGCACCGGCTTGTCGTAGCGGATCGCCATCTCGACGATTGCGGCGAACTGCTTGTCCTTCTTGTCCTTGAAGCCGACATTGCCGGGATTGATGCGATACTTCGCCAACGCCTCGGCGCAGGCGGGATGGTCAGCAAGCAGCTTGTGCCCGATATAATGGAAATCCCCCACCAGAGGCACGTTGACGCCAAGCCGCGCCAGCCGGTCGCGGATAAACGGCACGGCGGCGGCACTCTCGTCCCGATCAACCGTAATGCGAACGATTTCGGAGCCGGCCCGATGCAGCGCCGCCACTTGACCAACCGTCTGGTCGATATCCGCGGTGTCGGTATTGGTCATCGACTGGACGACGACTGGCGCGGTTCCGCCGACCATGACGCCGCCGACATCGACGCCGACCGAAGCACGACGTTCAAACGGTGAGGAATAGTACCCGGTCATGCCGGCCGCCTCTAGAACCTTCCCGAGACGTCGCGCATCCGGCCGGATACGTCAGGGCGCCCCACTGCATCAAATGTGCACATCGTGCCGCGAGAATGTGAAACCCTTTTGGCAAGCGTACAAAATCAACGCATGAGGTGGAGGAGAGTGCTCGACTTGTCAATGTGGCGATTGCAACCGGATCAAACGCACATGCCTGATGGCCAAACCGCATCAGCGGTGTCGTTCGCCAAACCGCACAATCAAATCGCTTCAAACTAAACAGCGTTCCCCGGCGGCATGCAGCCGCCGAGATGATAGAACCACTGATTTGCGATTGTACTTTCGAAGCAGCCTTAATGGGTGGTGGGTTGGCTCTTCAGTTTCTCAATCTCGTCCTTGATGGCCAGCTTGCGTCGCTTAAGGGCGGCTATTTCGAGATCGTCGACCGACGGATGCAGCATGGCATTGTCAATCTCGCGCTCGATGTCGCCGTGTTTCCTATGCAATTCGTCAAGATGGGACGCAAGAGACATGATTGGTTCTCCCTTTCATGGTTTCCTCGAATGCGGCCGCCGCAACGTCCACCGCAGGTTCACACTGTGACGGCACGATGACAGTCTGCCACCAACTGAACCGGATGTCGAATAAACTAGTGCCCTGGATTTCAATTTTGTCACATGTGGATTGAACGCCGTGAACGAATTTCGGTTTCGCAACACCAGCGTCGCATTCCACGACAGTCTGAAATGTGATAACTGCAAATTGTCAGTGGCGACGAGCCATTGTTTCCGCCCATCAGGGTTCCCACCCAAGGCGCACTGTGGGCGCCGCAATAGTGCAGACGGTAAATAATGTCCGAACAGGAACAGGCCGATATCCGCCTAGAATTCGCGCGCTTGAAGCAGGATCATGCCGATTTCGACGCGGCCATCAATGCAATGCTCGAAACCGGCTGCGACCCTCTGCAGATCCAGCGCATGAAGAAAAAGAAGCTTGCCCTGAAGGACAGGCTGAGGTCGCTGGAAGACCGTATCATTCCAGACATCATCGCCTGATACGCAAGGCCGCCGGCTACTTGTCGGTGATGATCTTGACCTTGTCGCCAGCCGAAACGGTGGCGCCCGGCGCAAGCGCATTAAGCACCCTGAACAGGTCCAGCTTGCGGTCGACACCGACCATCTGCGCAGCAAGCGTTCCCATCGTCTGGCCGGGTTTCACTGTAGCGACACGAATACGAAGCGGCTTAAGCGCGGCCTTCTCGGCCGCCGACAGGATGCGGAAACTTCCACCGACGGAACGGGCAACGCTGTCGAGCGAAGTACTCGCCGCAGGTGCCGCAGTCAGCAGGCGATAGACCTGCCCCCCTGCGCGGATGACGGTGACGTCGAAACGCCAGCCCTCGGCGCTTGCGCTGGCGATGGCCGCCTCGTTGCCGTTGATCGTCTCCTGACGCACGCTGGCGTCATCGAGGCCTGCAACCCAACCGCTGCGGATATAGTCCGTCAGCGAACGATCCTTGCCCACCGACACGCCATCGAAACGCACCGCCATGTCGCCCGGTCCGGTCGCGGTGACCGCCGTCGCCGAATTGTCGATGATGAAGCCGTCAGGCACCGAGAAGGAGACGCCAAGGCCCGGATGCAGGAAGGTGTTGCCCCGCACATAACCCTCTTCCGGCGTGTCGCCGTAAAGCAGGCCGTCTATACCGGCGAGAAAGCTGTCCCTGTCGCGGGTGCCGACACCAGGCGGACCGAACTGGCGCGCATGCCGCAGAGCCAATTCTATACGCTGCGGCGTATTGGGATGCGTCGCCAGAAAATCGAGGCTGGCATCCGTTGCACCGCTGACCGAGCGAAAATCGGTGTAGGTGGACATCGACTGCAGGAAGCGGCTGGCAGCATAAGGATCATAGCCGGCCTCGCCCACCGATTTGATGCCGATGGCGTCAGCTTCAAGTTCCTGATTGCGCGAAAACTGCGCCAGCCTGAGCTTGCCCCGGATCAACGCCACCTTTGCAGTCGGGCTATCGCCCAGCACATCCGAAACCACCTTGGTGGCCAAGCCCTCTTCTGCCTCGAGTTGCTGGCGTTGCAACCCATGATTGGCGGTGACGTGACCCATTTCGTGCGCAACGACAGCCGCAAGTTCGGACGAATCGTTGGCCAGCGCAAGCAGGCCCCGGGTGATGTAGAGATAACCACCCGGCAGCGCAAAAGCGTTCACGTTCGGCGAATTGAGGATGGTGATGCGGTAGTTTTGTGTCGGATTGGCCGAAACCGTGGTCAGGCTGCCGATGACCTTGGCGACCATGCGCTCAAGCTTGGGATCGGAATACTCCCCGCCATAGGTGGCCAGAATGCGCGGGTGCTGGGCGCGCGCCAACTCGGCCAGCTTGTTGTTGGCAGTAACGTTGTCGACAGTTACCGGCTTGTCGGAGGGTCGAAATGCCGATTCCTGTACATCCGGCGGCGTGATCGCCTGGCAAGCAGCCAAAAGCAGAGTCCCCGCCAGCGCAATCGCGCGCGGCAGCGTCAATTTGCTGAGATGATAAAGGCCGGTCGACAGATCGGCGTCCTTTCCCGTTCCTGTAGGCAAATCAGGGGCTATCCAACCATCCTTGCGCGGACCTAGCCACACTCAACCTTGCATAGCAAGAATAAGCCCCGGCTGCCGATGCCGCTTTGGCCGTAAATTATGTCCGCTTCCGGGCAACATCATGTGATTCGCTCTCGGAGCCGATATAGCGCCTGAACGCTTCCGGTCCACCCGCGCTGAAGAAACGCTCGGATGGCCCAGTTTCCGCCACCGCTCCATTTTCCACGAAAACCATCTTCCCGGCGATTCGCCTCGCGTCTTCCGGCTGATGGGTCACAAACAGCACCGTCATACGTCGCTCGGCCTGCAGATCAGCCACGAGATCCAGCATGTCGTCGCGCAAAGCCGGCCCAAGCGAAGCAAACGGTTCATCAAGCAACAGCACCGGGCGATCACGCACCAGCACGCGCGCGAGCGCCACTCTTTGACGTTCGCCGCCGGACAATTCACGCGGCAAGCGTCGCTGCTTGCCATCAAGCCCGGTCCGCGCCAATGCCTCGCCAATTGCATCGCGTTGCAGAGACGTCAACTCGAGCGAAGGCGAGCAGCCCAATCCCACATTGTCTTCGACCGAAAGGTGCGCGAACAGATTGTTTTCCTGAAATATCATGGAAACGGGCCGGCTGGCGGGCACTTCCAACGTAACGTCCTTACCCGCGATCAAGACATTGCCGGATTGCGGCGTCTCGAAGCCGGCAACGAGGTTGAGCAAGGTCGACTTGCCCGATCCGCTCGGGCCCATCACCGCGGTAATTTCTCCCGGCGCAAAGGCCACGTCGAAGTTGAAAACCGCCTCGCCATAGCTGAACGCAATGGCATCCAGCTTGACTGCCGCACCCGACTGCCTCCCGTCATTCATGCGGAAGCATCCTTTCCGAAACGAGCCGCAACAAACATAAGTGCAAGGCAAAGAGCGCCGAGAATCAGTGCAAGGCCGGCTGCATCCTCGGTCCGGTAGCTGCCCATCCGCGACAGCAAAAGAAGGCAGTGTTTGCACAGAATCGCTGCCGAAGAGGGCAATCACGCCAAGGTCACCCAGAGACAGCGCCATGGCAAAGGCGAAGGCCGTCGCCAACGGTCGCCGCACCGGCGGCCAGTCGATCAGCTTCAGGCGGTTCCAGCCGGAAATGCCGAGCAGCGCGCATAACCGCTCGTGGCGTTCGCTGGCGGCATCATAGGCAGGACGCAGCGCGCGGATCGCAAACGGCATCGCCATCACCGCGTTCACGGTCACGACCATCACCGGGGCCAGCGCAAACACATCTCCCACATGACGCAACAGGATAAACCAGCCCGCACCTATGACGATCGGCGGGACAACCAGCACGAACCCGGCACCGGTATCGGTTGCATATTCGAGCAGCGTTCTGCCTTGCCCCGAACGTTTCAATGCCAGTGCGCGGCGCGCCATGATCAAAGAAAGCGACAAGGCTGTAGACAGAACGGCCGACATGAAGGCAAGCACAAGACTGGTCAGCCCCGCACGGCGCACCGCGCCTTCCCCAACCAGCCGCGTAAGATCGGCCTGAACACCTGCCGCAACCGTCGCTACCATCGGCCCGGCGACAAACAAGAGAGAAAGCGCGATCAGTGCTGCGTTGAAGGCTGCCTCGCCTTTTGCGACCGAAAGATAGCGGCGGGTCGCAACTGACAGGTTTGCATCGCCAACAGTGTTCGCGCCAAGACGTGTAAGAACAAGCACTACGGCAAGCGTCAACGCGATCTGCAGCAAGGTCAGCGCCACGGCGAGGATGGGATCGAAATCGAAACGCAATGCCTGGTAGATGGCCACTTCGAGCGTGGTCCCCCGCGGCCCTCCACCAAGCGTCAGGACGATGGTGAACGAGGTGATGCAGAGCATGAAGACCAGCCCGGCGATGCCCGGCAACGCCTGCCGCAGCACCGGCCATTCGATCAGTCGAAAAGCGGGGCGCACACCCATGCCGAGTTGGCTTGCCAGCCGCCATTGATCGGCCGGCACAGTCTGCAAGGCTTCCAGAAAAAGCCGTGTCGCAAGGGGCAAATTGAAGAACACATGCGCCACAAGAATTCCCGACAGGCCATAGATGCCCGGCCATCTGCCGCCGCCCAGGCCGCCGAGGAAATCGGCGAAGTAGCCGGCACGCCCGTAAAGTGCCAGAAGGCCAAGCGCGGCAACAATCGCCGGCAGCGCCAGCGGCACCGCGAAGAGTTGCAGGATAAGGTCGCGGCCGAAAAAGCGTGGATGGCGGGCCAGAGCGCGGGCAACAAACAGCGCCGGCAACACCGAGAGCAAAGTAGACAGGATCGCTTGCCACAGCGTGAAACGCGCAACGCGCAACAGGTAGCCATCAAAGGCAGCCACGGCGCCGGACAAGTCACGAGCCCCCTCGGCAACCAGCCCGACACACGCACCGCCGATGAGCAGCGCGATTGCGGCAAGCGCCACGACGCCGGCCGCTATGCGAGGGTCTGATCTACGGGTCAGGCGCATCGGTACCGAATATCCAGTGTCCTGAAACACCTCTCCCCGGCTTGCGAGGAGAGGTGTTCGCGCAGGATTGCCAACCCTATTTGCTCATCACGCCAAGCCACTCATCGACCCAGGCCTTACGGTTCTGGGCCACTTCTTCGGGGCTGAACAGCAAAGTCTTGGTCGGCTTGACCAGTCTGTCGAAAGCCGGGTTCAGCGGCTTGTCCGTCTTGCCTGCCGGGAACATCCAGTTCGTCTCGGGAATGACGTCCTGGAAACCGGGGCCTGTCATGAAGGCCACGAACTTTTCCGACAGCGGATTCTTGGCACCGCTGGTCGTGATACCGGCGACCTCGATCTGCAGATAGTGACCCTCATCGAACGCCGCCGCCTGATAGCGTTCACTGCTTTCAGCCACCATGTGGTACGCAGGCGAAGTGGTGTACGACAGCACCATCGGCGCTTCACCCTTGGTGAACAGGCCATAGGCCTCGCTCCAGCCCGGCGTCACCGTCAACACCCGACCCTTGAGCTTGGCCCAAGCCTCGCCCGCCTTGTCGCCATAGACCGACTTGACCCACAAAAGCAGGCCCAGGCCGGGCGTCGATGTGCGTGGGTCCTGAATGGCGATCTTCTGCTCGGGATCGCCCTCCACCAGTTCCTTCAGGCTCTTCGGCGGTGCCTTCAGTTTTTCGGTGTCGTAGATGACGGCGAAGTAGCCGTAGTCATACGGCACGAAGATATCGTCGCTCCAGCCGCCAGGTACGTTGGTTTCGCCAACGACGCCATGCGGCGCAAACAGTCCGGTTGCCTTTGCTTCGGCTGTAAGATTGGTGTCGAGACCAAGGACCACGTCAGCCTTGGTCGAGGCCCCCTCCAGCTTGACGCGGTTCAAGAGGGCCACGCCATCAGCAACCGAAACGAAATCGACTTCGCAGCCGCATTCGGCCTCGAAATTCTTCTTCACCTGCGGACCCGGGCCCCATTCCGCAGTGAAGCTCTCATAGGTGTAGACCGTCAGCTTTTCCTTGGCCGAAGCAGGAACAATCAGGGCAAGCGTAGTTGCTGCAAGAAACGATAAAAGCACTGTGCGCATCGGCGCCTCCTTCATTCAAACAAACAAGGGAATTGAGGCGCCGGGAGATCCCGAAAGCATCTAATCCCTCCGCCGGTACAAACCGGATCAGGTTCAGCGGGTTGGCATTTGCCTCTCAGCCGGTCCGCATGACGCGTCCGGCACCCCGTTAGAGCGTTTCGACACATAGTCCCGGAAGATCGGCCTTGCAAGAGTGAGCTTGCCGGCGTCGGACTTCCGTTCTGCAATGGGGGCTGCTAAGGGCCTCGCCTATGAGCAAATTCACCATCTTGCTGGGCGGCGACCTCGTCCGAACTCCTGTGCTCGACGATCAGGTCGCGGGAACGCGCGTCATCGCCGCCGATTCGGGTATCCGCCATGCCGAGTTGCTCGAGCTGACGCCGGAGCTTTGGGTTGGAGATTTCGATTCCGTGCCGGACGGCCTGCCGCACCGCCTGCAGTCCGTGCCGACCCAAAGGTTTCCCGCTGAGAAGGACAAAACCGACGGTGAGTTGGCAATCGACATTGCAAGAGAGAAAGGTGCCAGCGAGTTGATCCTTGCCGGTGCCTTCGGCGGACTGCGTACCGACCATGCATTCCTGCATCTGGCGCTGGCTGTGCGCCTCGCGCAAGGCGGCGTCTCCGTTTTGTTGACCAGCGGCGCACAGGAAGGTGTGCCACTGCTCAACCGGTCGATGCATTTCGACTATGCCGAAGGCACCATGTTCTCGATCCTCGGCTTTTCCGATCTGGACGGGCTGACGGTCGAAGGCGCCGGCTGGCCGCTCCGGAACGTCAAGGTGCCGTTCGGCTCGTCGCTTACGATCTCCAACGTGGTCGCCGGAAAATTGCGTATCGAGCTCGCCAGCGGTCGGGCACTGCTCGTTGCCCATCCCTTCCCGATTTCCGGAACCTGACATGGCCCCGCCGCTCCTCAATCTCACTGGCATTAAGCTGACCTTTGGCGGCACGCCGTTGCTCGACGGGGCAGAGCTGACCGTCACCGCAGGTGACAAGATCGCCCTGGTCGGCCGCAACGGCTCCGGCAAGTCCACGCTGTTGAAGATCGCAGCGGGGCTGGTCGAAGCGCAGGACGGCGAAGTATTCCGCCAGCCTTCGGCAACGATCCGCTACTTGCCCCAGGTGCCGGATATGGACGGGTTCGCCAGCGTGCGCGCTTATGTCGAGGCGGGCCTTGGTCCCGCCGACGACCCACATCGCGCTACCTACCTGATGGAGCATCTTGGGCTGACCGGAGACGAAAGACCCGACGAGCTTTCGGGCGGAGAAGCCCGCCGCGCGGCCCTTGCCCGCGTCATGGCCCCGGAACCCGATATTCTCCTGCTCGACGAACCGACCAACCACCTCGACCTGCAAGTCATCGAATGGCTGGAAGACGAGCTCGCCCGCACATCTTCGGCCTTGATCGTCATCTCGCACGACCGCCGCTTCCTCGAACGCGTTTCCCGCGCGACCGTCTGGCTGGATCGCGGCCAGACCCGCCGGCTGGACAGGGGCTTTGGCCATTTCGAGGAATGGCGCGACAAGGTTCTGGAGGAAGAAGAGCGCGAGCAGCACAAGCTTGGCCGCCAGATCGTTCGCGAGGAGCATTGGCTGCGCTACGGCGTCACCGCACGCCGCAAGCGCAATATGCGCAGGCTGGGCGAACTCCAGACCATGCGGCAGCGCTTTCGCGGCCACAAGGGTGCCGAGGGCACCGCTACCATGGTGGCAAGCGACGCAGCCGAATCCGGCAAGCTGGTCGTCGAAGCCAAGGGAATCGGCAAGAGCTTCGGCGACCTCATCGTCGTCAAGGATTTCTCCACCCGTATCCAGAGGGGCGATCGCATCGGCCTCGTCGGCCCCAATGGTGCGGGCAAGACGACGCTATTGAAAATGCTGACCGGGGAACTCGCACCGGATACCGGCACCATCCGCCTCGGCGTCAATCTCGAGATCGCCACGCTTGACCAGAAGCGTGAGGCGGTCGATCCGAATGAGACGCTGACCCACTATCTGACCGACGGTCGCGGCGAAAACCTCGTCATCAACGGCGAACAGCGCCACGTCGTTTCCTACATGAAAGACTTTCTCTTCAAGCCGGAGCAGGCGCGCACTCCCGTGCGTGAACTCTCCGGCGGCGAGCGGGCAAGGCTGCTTTTGGCGCGCGTTCTCGCCCGTCCGGCCAATCTGCTGGTACTCGACGAACCGACCAACGATCTCGATATGGAGACGCTGGAACTGTTGCAGGAACTGGTCGCCGGTTTCTCCGGCACCGTCATTCTGGTCAGCCACGACCGCGACTTCCTCGACCGCACAGTGACGAGCACCATCGCACCAGACGGCAACGGCCGCTGGATCGAATATGCCGGCGGCTATTCCGACCTGCTAGCGCAGCGGGGTGGTACAAGGCTTGACGACCGAAAACTACGCGCACGCACTACCGTCGAAGACGCGCCCCCCGTGGAGAAAAACCCACCGGCAGCAGCGAAGTCACCTGCCACCAAA
This sequence comes from Mesorhizobium sp. 61-13, assembly GCA_001897075.1. Classification (GTDB taxonomy): domain Bacteria; phylum Pseudomonadota; class Alphaproteobacteria; order Rhizobiales; family Rhizobiaceae; genus Mesorhizobium. The sequence goes on from MKRZ01000006.1 coordinate 36,678, forward strand.
CTGTCTTTCAAGCAGAAATTTGCGCTGGAGAACCTGCCAACGAAGATGGCTGCCGTGTCTTCATCGATCGCGACACTTGAAAACAATATTGCCGATCCAGCCTTCTATGAGCGCGATCCCAAGGGCTTCCAGAAGACCATCGCCGCACTCGACAAGGAGCGCGCCACGCTTACCGCCCTTGAGGAAGAATGGCTGGAGCTGGAAATGCTGCGCGAGGAACTGGAAGGCTAGAGCATTTTGCAGTCAGACGGAATCGTCTGACGTTGCACAAATGCGGCTAAAGAAACTGAACCGGAGCAGCGAGATGTGCATTCCTCAGAACGCCCGCTGCTTTGGATCGCTACAGGCAAGCCTCGCAGATTGCATTGATATGGCGGCAATCCGTGCCGCAGCAGCCACCCAGAACAGAAATATGCTTGTAGCGGTCGCGTATGGCACGGTAACGACGACCGAGGTCGGCCGGGTCGCCGGGATCGAGCTCGGTTGCCTCATCGAGCTCCGCATGGCTCTTTGTCGAGGCGTTCGCCCGCACCCCGCGAATGCGTTTCATCCAGCGCGCGCTATCTCCCAGAACCTCTTCGAAATGGCTCGGATGAGCGCAGTTGATCATGAAATAGGCCGGCGCACCGTCGGTCTCGTCGTCTACCAGTTCAATCGCCTCCTGCAGGCTCTCCCCCGAGGGAAGACGGCCATCTGTTTCGACAGTGAACGAAATCACCGAAGGCAGGCCAACGCTCATCGCCGCGCAGGCGACGCCGACAGCTTCGTTGGTGTAGTTCATGGTGACCGCGCTTACCATGTCGGCTCCGGCGGCGCGAAAAGCCGAGACCTGATCGCGGTGATAGTCTTCCGCCTGGCAAATCGTCATCAGCGCGTCGGGACGGTAACCATCGCCGCGAGGGCCAATTACGCCGTTCACCAGAACCGCCATGCCGCGCGCCACGTAAGGTTCAGCGAGCGTCCGCGCGTTTGCGACGGCACGGCGGTTGATACCGGCAAGCGCCTCGCGCGGATAGCCAAGCTTCTCACCCCAATCGAGATTGGCTCGCCATGTCGGCGTATCGAGTACGAAACCCACGCCGTTTCGTTCGGCGATATCCAGATATTGCCGGAAATAGTCATCGAGCCGCGCCAGGCCGGATGCATCGTCAAGCAACGGGAATGCCGCAAAGCTTGGCAATTCGACGCCGTCCAGAAAAACCAGCGAGGTCTCCAATCCGCCGTCCATCAGCAGAACGGTTTCACCCAATTCCCTTGGATCGACCTTTGCAGCCCACATGCAGTGTGCTCCGAAAACTCAAAGGCATCGAACCAGCAGTAGGGGAAATTTCAAACCGGCCGATGCGAGACAGCGACACGCGAACAGGAAAACCCACTCGCGGATCGCCCGGTTCACCGAGCGATACTAGCATATGCTGTCGCAACTGCCACCGCGCACGCGGCGAGGCGGCTTCAACCCGCCGATTTTGCCTGCCACGCCTTCAGCGCTTCGTCGAACACCTTGTCGCCCGGAATGCCTTTTTCCATCGTCAACAGTGCCCGGCGTCCGGATTTGTAGATTACCGGAACGTCGATCCACTCCTGGTTCCGCAGCAGCGTCAAGTTGGCGTTTTCATCAGCTGCGGTATCATTGAGCGCGACGAGGAAATAGCCGTCGGCGATCTTGGCCGGAATACCAATCAACGGGCTGCCTGCATCCTGTTCCGCCGTCTTCAAGGCGATGCGAAGCACGTTCTCGATACCGCCGCCTTCGAAGCCATCGGGCGTCAGGAAGATCATCTCGACGATATGGCTGGCCGGCAACGTCTGGTCAGCATTGCGGCGGATGGTCAGGCGCAACTGCACATCCTTGCCCGGAATTGTAGCCTCGCCCCGGATCGCGGGCTCGGGCGGCGCATCGCCTCCAGGCGATTCCTGGACCAGCGACCAGACGATGTTGCCGGGTTCCGCGGAACCCTGTGCAACGCTGGTACGCTCTTCATAGAAAATTGCCTTTTGTCCAACCGGCACCGCAGCCTGCGTTTCGGGCGCAGCCGGCGGTGTCTGTTCGCTGGCGGCAGGTGGCGCAGCCGTAGTGTCTGCGGCAGGAGCCGTAGGCGCCACGGCCGGTGGAGGCGTGGTCAACGCAACGACGGAGGTGCCTTCACCGACACCACTTTCGCCTGCCGCTGGGCCGGGATCTGTCTCGTTTCCGTCCGGCATCAAGCGCTGGGTGAACTTCGTCGTGTCGCCGTCATCGGTTCCACTTGCCGGGCTTGCAGCCGGAGCCGGCGTCGCCGCAGGTTCATTGGCAGCGGTTTCAGTGCCGGCGATCGGGGCGACCTTGACCGGTTTGACCACGACAGGTTTCGGCTCGTCGCTCGAAGCGAACATGCTTTGGAAAGCATCCTTGTTCAGCCACACACCATACGCTCCACCGGCGACCACCAGAGCGGCAATGGCAGCAGCGATCAGGCCCTTATAGCTGCGCTTTTCATCCGGTTCGTCGACATGAGCGAAGACATCGCCACGGCGGCCGCCTTCCCTTTCAAATTCGTCGCCTGCCGGATAGACCGGGCCGCTGTCGGTCGCAGCGTACTCCGGTGGCGCGGGCTCAGTCCAAACCGCCTGTTCGGCATTGCGCCACGACGGGTCCGGCTTGGCCTCCAGATTGGGTGACGCCGCCTCAGCCTTTGCAGTCGGCCGGACATGGGTAGGCTGGTTCTTGTTTTTGTCGATCGAGGAAAAGATATCGTCCAGTTCCGCCAGCGGATCTACCTCCGCAACGGCCGGCGGCGCATAGCCGCTCTCCACCGTTGCAATGGCGTCTTCAAGCGCTCGCTTCTGGCGTTCTGCCACCGCGGCAGGCGGTGCAGGCTGAATGGCCGCCAGCTTGGCAGCAACGGTCGAGCGCGCCTTGTCATAGACCTTCGCTCGCATCTGCGGCGTGGTGTCGCCGAGACCGTCGATCGTCTTTTTCAGAACCGCAACGAAATCTGCCATGCTTCGGTTGACCTATTACTTCCTCGCCAACCAGCCCCGAACGGGTCCCTGGCCGGCAGATCGGGATAGTTAGTCTTGAAACGGATCAGTCACAAGTATCGTGTCGTCCCGCTCCGGGCTGGTTGAAAGCAGCGCCACCGGCGCCCCGATCAACTCCTCGATATGCCGCACATACTTGACGGCCTGTGCCGGCAGGTCCGCCCAGCTCCTGGCTCCCGCCGTAGTTTCCTGCCAGCCTTCGAGCGTCTCGTATACAGGTTCAACCCTTGCCTGGGCACCCTGGCTTGCAGGCAGGTAGTCGATCATTTCGCCGTCCAGCGTGTAGCCGGTGCATACCTTGATCTCCGGCAAGCCGTCGAGAACGTCCAGCTTCGTCAACGCAATGCCCTTGATGCCGTTGACGGCGACTGCCTGGCGTACCAGCACGGCATCGAACCAGCCGCAGCGCCGCTTGCGCCCTGTGACAACTCCGAATTCATGCCCCTTGGTTCCGAGGAATTCGCCGATCTCGTTCTGCTGCTCGGTCGGAAACGGCCCTTCGCCCACTCTGGTGGTGTAGGCCTTGGTGATACCGAGTACATAGCTCAGCGCCCCGGGACCCACGCCCGAACCGGCCGAGGCCTGCCCGGCAACGGTATTGGACGAGGTCACGAACGGATAGGTCCCATGATCGATGTCGAGCAGCGTACCTTGCGCGCCTTCGAACAGGATGCGCTCGCCGCCGCGACGGCGGTCGTCCAGTATCTTCCAGACCCGATCCATATAAGGCAGGATCTCGCCGGCAACGGAGGTGAGTTCCTGCATGATCACCTCATGCGCGACCTCCCCATGCCCCAGGCCACGCCGCAGGGCATTGTGATGCGTCAACAGCCTGTCGACCTTCGAGGGAAGCGTGTCCAAATCCGCCAGATCCATTACCCTGATCGCGCGCCGACCCACCTTGTCCTCATAGGCAGGGCCGATACCGCGCCGGGTCGTGCCAATCTTCGTTCCGGAATTGGACGCGGCATCTTCACGAAACCCATCCAACTCGCGGTGCAGCGAGAGGATAAGCGCGGTGTTTTCGGCTATTTTCAGGCGCTCGGGCACAACCTCCACGCCTTGCGCCTTGAGTTTGGACACCTCGGCCACGAAGGCATGCGGGTCGAAGACGACGCCGTTGCCAATGATCGACAGCTTGCCCTTGCGCACCACGCCCGATGGGAGAAGCGAGAGCTTGTAGACATTGCCGTCGACAACAAGCGTATGGCCCGCATTGTGGCCCCCTTGGAAACGCACCACGACGTCGGCGCGCTCCGACAGCCAGTCGACGATCTTGCCCTTGCCTTCGTCGCCCCACTGAGAGCCGACGACCACCACATTGGCCATATTTTCTTCCCTTCAGTTCGGGTCGAGCAGAACGGAGGACCCGCAAAATGACAGGCCTCTATAACGTCAAGCAAACGCCGATGCGACCATTCTTTGCCGCTCGCAAGCATCCCGAACACAACAATTTTCGCCCTTCGCATCATTTACTTGTCCAGCAAGTGACATTAGGCCCGGCATCAATGTGAAATGCCGAATGTTGCCATGTTTCGAAATGCCTATTTTCTCCTGCTGTTGACCACGCTGTTTTGGGCAGGAAATGCCGTTGCCGGCAAGATGGCAGTCGGGCACGTTTCGCCCATGATCCTGACAGTGGCGCGCTGGGGTTTCACGGTCATTCTCCTGGCATTGGTGGGCTGGCGCCACCTCGTTGCCGACTGGCTCGTGATCCGGAAGCGCTCCTGGTTTCTCCTCATCGCAGGAACGCTGGGTTTCACCCTGTTCAGCGTCGCCATGTACTGCGCATTGCTCTACACCTCCGCAACCAATGTCAGCATCGAACAGGGCGGCATTCCGCTGGTCGTCTTCGTCACATCGTTCCTTCTGTTCAAGACCCGAACTACGCGCGGCCAGATAGTCGGATTCGCCCTCTCCTTCTGCGGCGTTATCGTTGCGGCCACGCATGGCGAGGTCGAGCGCCTCATTCACCTTGAAATGAATTTCGGCGACGCACTGATGCTTGTCGCGATCACGACCCAGGGCATCTACACCGTCGTCCTGCGCCGCAAGCCACAGGTGCACTGGATAACGCTGATGGTTGGTTTGTGCATCGGCGCTTCCTTAAGCTCGGTGCCCTTCGTGGCGGCGGAAGCAGCCATTGGCGCCACGATCCTTCCCGACGCCAAAGGCTGGGCGATCATCGCTTACGTGGTCCTGTTTCCGTCCCTCATCGCACAAGCCACATACATTCGCGGCGTCGAACTGATCGGCGCAAACCGTGCCGGCCTGTTCATCAACTTCCTGCCACTATGGGGCGCGCTGCTGGCGGTCCTGCTCCTCGGCGAAGCATTTCAATTCTACCACGCGGTAGCATTGGTTCTGGTGCTTGGCGGCGTTTTGATCGCCGAACATAGCGGCCGCAAGATCGCAGCCTCGCATTCGTAACTTGAATTACGCGCCGAATCCCATGCGCTTCAGCCAGGCTTTCCCGGCACCACGGTCGCGCACGATCGGCAACGGATCTTCCGCGTCGAGCCTCGAGCAAATGCGATAGACCTCAAGCGTCTCCGCATCCATTTCACCGCGTTTGAAAAAGTACATCGCCGCAGCATAGCGGGAGCGCCCCGACCAAGGCTCGCCGAGCGGCGTGTTGATCAGCGCCCACTGTTCGACAGCCTCGTCATCAAGGGGTTTGCCGGCTTCGTCGGCCATGTCAAAAGTCCGCCGGAGGATTGGCGGTGCGACGGTCAAGCTTGATGAAAGGCCTCTGCACGACCTTCGCCCGCTTCATCAGCTTCTGGTACTGCAATTCGCGCATGGCGTAGATTTCGACCCAGAGATCGTCGGTTATCGTATCCCCGAATGGCCTTTCGAGCGATGCCAGCGCGATGTTTTTCTTGGCCATGGGCGACCATAGCGCCGCGCTGACGAGCCCAACCTCCTTGTGCTTCTTGTGGTAGACGATGGCATGCTCGGCCGGCACGTTGCCCTCGATCTCCAGCCCGACAAGCACATGTCGCAACTTGCCCCGCGCCCTCGCCTCGAGGATAGCCCGACGGCCGTTGAAATGGCCCTTGGTCGCATCGACCATGAAGCCAAGGCCTATTTCGTCAGGCATGCGCAGCCGGTTGGCGCGAATAGCGTGCTCGGAGGTTACGAAATCGGCGTTGGCGACAATCAGCCCGGCTTCGGTTCGGGCCCTGTTCAGCGCCGTATAGCCAATGGCGCGGACACCACGAAGCTCGCCTGCCTTGACCAGCCGATCCCACAGGCTGAGCGCCAAATCCCTTTCAACGAACAGCTCATAGCCGAGATCGCCGGTAAATCCTGTGCGCGAAATCACCACCTTGCCGCCTTCGTGATCGAACTCGGCAAGATCGAACACCTTAAGCTTTTCGACGCCGGCAAAGCCTGCCTCGCGAAGCACGGCAAAGGATGTCGGTCCCTGCAGCGCAAGGCCCGCAACCTGCTCGGTCTCCTCTTCGACCGAAACCTCAAATCCAACCGCGCTGTCGAGCAGCCATGGCAGATGGCGTTCCTGGCAACACAGCCGGAACCTGTCCGCGGAGAGGCGAAACAGCGTCCCGTCGTCCAGGACAAAACCTTCGTCGTCGCACCAGGCGGTATAATGCACCCTGCCCGGCTTCAGCTTCGAAACGTCGCGCAAGGTCAAGCGGTTGAGGAACGCTTCGGCATCCGGTCCCTCGACCCGATACTTGGTCATCGGCGAAATGTCGAAAAGCGCAGCCTGGCTGCGGATGGCGAAGTATTCGAGTTCCTCGTCCCAAAGCGAATGCGGCGCCCGGTAACCTGCCCAGCTATACCAGTCGTCGGTCCTCGATAGTTCCGCAAGCCTCGGCTGGAACGGAGTATCGATCCGCCACGTGCTGAAATGTCCCTGCGCAGCGCGACGAAGCGCAACCTTGTCAGCTACCGTATCCATCACGCTTCCTTCCGCCTCTGCAATATCCGCCGTGCGGCATTCAGCCCCGGCGCCCCGGAGACGCCGCCGCCGGGGTGAGAACCGGCAGAGGCAAGATAAAGGCCCGCGATCGGCGTATCGTAGCCCGACCAGCCCGCAACCGGCCGCGAAACCAGCATCTGGTCGGCCTGCAACTCACCATGATGCCAATGGCCACCGCGCATGTGATATCGGGCTTCGATATCAGCCGGGGTAAGAAGTTCGGCATGGCGAACCGTTCTGCCGATACCCGGAGCATAGGCCTCAAGCTGCGCCATGATAGCAACCTGGAACTTCGCCTTGCCGGTCTGCCAACCCTCCTTCAGCGCATAAGGCGCGTACTGGACGACCGCTGAAAGCACGCACGCGCCGTCGGGTGCAAGCGACGCATCGGAAAACGACGGCAAGGTGATTTCCATCACCGGTTCGGGCGAAAATTCGCCGTACTTCGATGGATTGAAGGCGCGTTCGACATGGTTCGTCGAGGGCGCGATGACGAGACGACCCTTGTGCCTGGAGGCATCTAGGCCAGTGAACGCAGGCGGCGCGTCAAGCGCGAGATGGAGCTTGGCCGCATCGCCCTTCATGCGGATATTGCTGACCTTGCGCACGAAACCGGTATCGAGGTCACGCGGTCCAACCAGATCCAGGAAGGTCGTTGCCGGGTCCGTCGCCGAGATGACGATGGCGGCACCTATCTCCTCGCCTGTCTTGAGCACAACGCCGGTCGTACGACCGTTCTCGACAAGGATGCGCCCAACGGCGGCACCAGTGCGCAGCGTCACGCCAGCCTTGGCAGCCGCCGCTCCGATCGCCGATACGACCGCGCCCATGCCGCCTTCCGGCAAAAGCTGCGCCCCGGCTTCGCCTGCAATCTCACCCGCAAGGCGATAATACAAGCCGAGCAGCGATGTCGGCGAGCGCGGACCGAGATGCGCTCCGAGCACGGCATCGAAGGCAAGCAGACCTTTCAGCCGGTCATCCGACAACTGCTCGTCAAGCAGATCAGCCACGTTCATCAGAAGCACACGCAGGAAGTCGCGCATGTCTTCCTTGCCGAGACGCTTCAAGGCCAATGCCATCTGGCCAAGCGCGGCGGTTTCCCCGAGAGACAGGCCGCCGAGATCTGGCGGACGGCGCGACAGAAATGGCTTCAGAATATCCGCATAGCGCAGCAACTGGGCTCGCATCCCACGCCATGAGGTTTGTTCGGTGGCGCTGGCACCTGTGAGGCTCTCGCCATACGCCCCTTGCAGGATAAGCGGCGAGCCTACCTTCACAAGCGCGATTGAGGGAATGAAGGCGTCCCGCTTCAGACGCAGGCCATGCCGTTCAAGGTCCAGTTCCTTGACCACGTCTGGATGCAGCCGGTTCAAGACATGCGCAAGCGAGGACGTCCGGAAGCCCGGCGCGAACTCTTCCGTTCGGGCAGCGCCCCCAACCTCGGCCGCAGCCTCCAGCACCAGCACCTTGCGACCGCTCTTTCCAAGCAGTGCTGCCGCAACCAGGCCGTTGTGGCCACCGCCAACGACGATGCAATCAAATGATGTCATGGGCCGGGCTCATGTGAAGGCGGGGCTTGGCAAGATCGCGAAGAATTTCGGCGGCGGCATTTCGTCCGGGTGCGCCCATCACGCCGCCGCCGGGGTGGGTGGACGAACCGCAGATGTAGAGCCCGCCGATCGGCGAACGGTATTGCGCATAGCCCGGTACCGGGCGGTTGAACAGCAACTGGTCGAAGGTGAGTTCGCCCTGGAAGATGTTCCCTTCCGTAAGGCCGACCTCGGCTTCCAGTTCACGCGGCGTGCGCACCTCCATGTGAACGATGCGGTCGCGGAAACCGGGCGAGTAGTCGGCGATCTGCGAAATCACCGATTCGGCAAAGCCGTCGCGGTCGGCATCGGTCCAATCGCGTCCCTCAATCTTTGGCGGCGCGTATTGCACGAAGCAGCTCATGAAGTGCTTGCCCGGCGCAGTCATGGTTGGGTCGAGCGTGGTCGGGATCATCATGTCGAGGAATGGATCGGCGGACCAGCGGCCGGCCTTCCAGTCGTCATATGCGCGCTCCATGCGCTCGACCGTATCGGTGAAATGAAGATCGCCGCGGTAGCAGGGTGAATTCTTGGGCAAAGCCGGAAACTCCGGCAACGAATCCAACGCGATATTCACCTTCCCCGACGAGCCGCGGATCTTGAAGTTGCGCACGCGCCGCAGGAAGACATCCGGCAGGTCCTTGTCCTCGACCAATTTGAGAAAGGTCCGCTTTACGTCCGCATTGGAGACGACAACTTTGCCGTAGATCTCCTCGCCGCCGGCAAGAACGATGCCCTTTGCCTTGCCGCCCTTGACCAGCACGCGCTCGACCTCGGCGCCCGTCCTGATCGTTCCGCCCGAAGCCTCAAAGGAAGCGGCCAGCGCCTTGGTCACGGCTCCCATGCCGCCGCGCGCATAACCCCAGGCGCCGACAGAACCGTCGACCTCGCCCATGTAGTGATGCAAAAGCACGTAGGCGGTGCCGGGAGACATCGGCCCGAGCGCGGTGCCAATGATGCCGGATATGGCGAAGTTCGCCTTGATGACATCGGTCTCGAAATACTCATCCAGGAAATCCGAGATCGACATCGTCCAGAAACGCAGCATCAGCGATATTTCTGCGGCGGAAAGTTCGCCGAACTTCCTGGCGAGATAGACAAGTTCGCCAAGGTCACGCGGCTTGAGGCTGGTCGGATCGGGCGCTGTGCGCATCAGCAAAGGCTGGATGAAGCGGCACTGCCGCGTCACGTCACGGGCATAGCGGTCATAGGCCTCCGCATCGCGCTTGGAGAAACGGGCGAATTCGCGCCTGTGCGCATCATGGTCGCGATAGTTGGCGAGATAGTCGCCGTCGCGGGTCAGCACCGCCCCGCCTTCATAGGAAATGACCTGCAGGCCGAAGCGCGGCAACTCCAGGTCGCGCATGATCTCCGGGCGAAACAGCGAGCAGACATAGGAACAGTTTGAATAGGCAAAGCCCGGCGTCAGTTCCCGGCTGGTGGCGGCCCCACCAACCCAGCCATTCTTTTCAACCACGAGGACCTCAAGGCCGGCGCGCTGCAGATAGCACGCATTGACCAGTCCGTTATGGCCGCCCCCGATGATAATCGCGTCCCAACTCTTCATTCCAGCCGACCTTCTGCTCGCGTGATCTGGCCCTGATTTATCCAAATTTGCCACGATCACCCCAATTTTGTCCAGCCATATTGAATGAATGTTCAACAAATGAGGTTGCGTTTTGCCGGGAATGCGCTAGCTTTCTTTTCGTCTGCGGGACTTGAAAATCTGTGATCCGATGATCGAGACGGCAACGGCAGAACCAGAATATGACGACAGCGCCATCCGCTTTCTGGAGGCTCTGTGGGGTGAAGGATACCTGTCCCCCGGCGGGCCGGACGAGGTCGACCGGGTCGTTGATGGCCTGGACCTCAAGGGCAAGACCCTTCTCGATGTTGGATGCGGCGCCGGCGGCGTCACCTTGCATCTCCTCGAAGCGCATGGGCTTTCCGCAGTTACCGGCTTCGATGTCGAGTTGCCGGTCATAGAAGCCGCCCGCCGCCATGCCACCGAGCGCAAACTGTCCGGGCGCGCCAGCTTCGTGCAGGCTGCCCCCGGCGGCCTGCCATTTGCCGACAATTCGTTCGACATCGTCTTTTCCAAGGATGCCTTGCTGCACGTGCCCGACAAGGACGCGCTGTTTGCCGACATATTCCGGATCTTGAAGCCGGGCGGGGTGTTTGCCGCATCGAACTGGATGATCTCGCATGACGGCGAGCCGTCGCCCGAGATGAAGGCCTATATCGCCGCCGAGGGACTGTCCTTCGCCATGGCCTCGCCCGCGCGCTATTCGGAGGCGATGCGGCTGGCCGGCTTCACCGACATCGAGACGCGCGATCGAAACCCCTGGTATCGCGATGTGGCCAGAACCGAACTGGCGCGATTGAAGGGTCCCCTCTATGCGCGGGCGGCATCGGCCGTCGGCGCTGCCTATGTTGATAAGAACATCAAGACATGGGAAGCCATGCAGGTAGTGCTTGACAGCGGCGAGCACCGTCCCACTCATCTGCGAGGGCGAAAGCCCGGCAGGACAGGATAGCCGGAAATATGGAAGCGGCTCATCCGATGAAGACAGCGGCAGTGGAAGAAGGTCTGGAAAACCCGGCCGCGAAGGCCGAACCTGAAAGACGCGGCCGTAAAGCGTCCAAGGAAGTGCGCCGCCTGCAGCTGATCGAAGCCACCATCGATTCACTCGCCAAGCGCGGTTACTCCGATACAACGATGGCGGATGTTGCCGATGGTGCGGGCCTGTCGCGCGGCATCGTCAACTTCCATTTCGAGAGCAAGGAAAAACTGCTGATCGCGACCTTGCAGCATATGTACGACGAATATGGCGCTCACTGGCGCGCCGCTCTCACCAAGGCTGGTGACGATCCGGCGCGGCGCCTGAAAGCACTCGTTACCGCCGATTTCGACCGCGCTGTCTGCAACAAGCGCAAGCTCGCCGCCTGGTGCGCCTTCTGGGGCGAAGCCAAGTCGAGGCCCACATACCAGGCCCTGAGCGGCGCGCGCGACCAGACCTACCAGGGCATTATCGTCGAGCTTTGCGCGAGCCTCAAGCAGCGGGCCGGCTACGGCTACGATGTGGAAGCGACAGCGCTCGCTTTGAGCGCCCTGCTCGAAGGACTGTGGCTCAGGCTGATGATCGGCGCAGAAGGTGTCACGCGCGAAACCGCGCTCACCTCGGCCTATGATTTCCTGGCTTCGGTATTTCCGGATCACTACCCGCGGGAGGCGGCAGACCGGAAAACGGCATAACACCAAACAGAGGATGGAACGATGAAGACGATTTCCCGACGTTTGACCCTGACGCTGGCTCTGGCGGGCTCTTTGGCCGCCTCGGTTGCCGCACTGGCGATAGCCGCAGACAACGAGCTTATTGTCTTCGACTGGTCAGGATATGAGGACCCTTCCTTCCATCAGAAATATCTCGACAAGAATGGCGATTCGCCGACATTCGCTTTCTTCGGCGATGAAGACGAAGCCTTCGAAAAGATCCGCTCCGGCTTCAAGGCCGACCTTGGCCATCCTTGCTCGCAAAGCGTCGTGAAATGGCGCGAGGCCGGTCTTCTGCAGCCGCTCGACACCTCGAAGATCACCGACTGGAACAGCCTGAACCCCGGCATCATGGCGATGAAGGACCTTGCCACGACAGCGGATGGCAAGGCCTGGTTCATGCCGTGGGACTGGGGCAACACGCTGGTGACATACAACACCGAAAAGGTCGACGAAAAGGACGTCCAGTCGCTGAAGGCCTTTGCCGATCCGAAATTTGAAGGCCGCGTCTCGATCGGCGACAACGTCGACGACGCCTATGCACTCGCCAGCCTTGTCCTCGGCATCAAGGACTGGACGACGATGACCGACGACCAGTTCAAGCAGGCGTCCGACTTCCTGCGCAAAGTGCACAAGAACGTGCGGCTGTACTGGACGGATACGACCGATATCGTCCAGGCGCTGTCCGGCGGTGAAGTCGACCTTGCCTGGGCGTGGAATGATGCCGCGGTCCAGTCGATAGCGGCCGGCGCGCCGATCAAGTCGAAGAAGGATACCGACGAAGGCATTTCGACCTGGGTTTGCGGCTATGTTCTGTTCAAGGATGCGCCCGGCAACACCGACAAGGCCTACGACTACCTCAACGCCATCAACGACCCCGAAGTGGCAAAGGTGCTGGTCGGCGATTGGGGCTACGGCCAGGCCAACGCCAAGGGTATGGAGGCTGTCGATCCGCAGGTACTCAAGGAAAAGGGTTACGACGACGTCGGAAAATTCGTCGACAAGACGCTTTTCCAGTCGCCTGTTCCGTCCGACCTGAAGCTGAAAATGATTGCCGAATTCGAGAAGATCAAAGCCGGCTACTAAGAAGTAGCTGCTAGAATTGCCAGCCGGCCGGCGTACTGCCGGCCGGCATTTTCAAACTGGCTTCAATCGGCCAGAGCCACCAAAGCCTCGGGATCGTAAGCCAGGCGGATCGATGAACCGACCGGAATATCGTCAGCACCGAAATCGTTGGTTTCGGTTACCGACAGCGGTTTTTCAAGGCCGGGTATCTCGACGATCAGGTGCGTGATCTCGCCAAAATAGTGGCGCTCCACCACTTTGCCGGAAACTTCGAATTTCGCGCTCGAATCATCCCAGAGCACACGCAGCCGTTCAGGCCGGATGCCGAGCGTCGCGCCGCTCCCGTTGCGAACAAAGGCCTTGGGCTTGTCGGTCTTGATCCGGCCGAAGCCGAGCGTGTCGACCAGCAAGGATGCGTTCTGCTCTTCGACGATTTCGGCCTTGACGAAATTCATGCCGCCGAGGAAGTCCGCCACCTGCCGATTGACCGGGCGTTGGTAGATTTCCTTCGGCGATGCGACTTGCGCAATGCGTCCGCCGAACATCACGGCGATACGATCCGACATCGCCAGCGCCTCGTACTGGTCGTGCGTCACCAGGACGAAGGTGATGCCCACCGCCTGCTGCAATCGCCTCAGTTCAACCTGCATCTGCTCGCGCAGTTTCTTGTCCAGCGCCGACAGCGGCTCGTCCAGCAAAAGCACCTTCGGACGCATAACAAGGGCGCGCGCCAAAGCCACGCGCTGCCGCTGACCCCCGGAAAGCTCGGTTGCGCCGCGCTTGCCGAGACCGTTCAGCGAAACCTGCCCCAGGGCTTCCTCTACCCGCCGCTTTTCCTCCGCAGAATCCAGCCTAAGCCGCTTCAGCCCATAGGCGACATTCTGCTCGACATTGAGGTGCGGGAAGATGGCGTAGCTCTGGAACACCATGTTGGTCGGCCGCCGGTTGGCCGGGATGCCCTCCATTCTTTGCCCATCCACGGCAATGGTGCCGCTGGTCGGATTGTCGAAGCCCGCGATCATGCGAAGCAATGTGGTCTTGCCGCATCCGGAAGGTCCGAGCAGCGAGAAGAATTCGCCCTCCCTGATGACGAGATTGGCGTCGTCCAGCGCCTTGAATGCCCCATAGCTGCGGGTGACATTGGTGATCTCGATCATGGGCCGATCGGCTACGGGGCGTTCAGGCATAAAGGCCTCCCTCATTGCTGGTCCGGCGCGCGGCGCGGCGGCGCAGGATCTCGGCGATCGACAACATGACGAAGGACAGAACAAGTAGCAGCGTGCCAAGCGCCAGCACGCCGGGCAGCTTGGCCGCAAACCGCAACTGTCCCCAGATATAGATCGGCAACGTTGCCTCCGTTCCGGTGAGGAAGAAGGCGATGATGAACTCGTCCAGCGAGATGGTGAAGGAAACCAGCAGGCTGGAGATGATGGCCGGCATCACCATCGGCAATGTCACGCGGCGAAACGTGCCAAAGGCGCTTTCACCCAGGTCGGCGGAAGCTTCCTCGAGACTTCGGTCGAACCCTTCGAAACCGGAAATCAGCACCGTCATCGAATAGGGAATGCAGATCAGGACATGGCCGAGCACGACGGTGAACAGCGAAAGGCTGAGGCCCAGTTGCAACATGACCAGCAGCATCGAAATGGCGACGATGATCTCCGGCAACACCAGCGGCGCCATGATCAGCCCGTTGATCGAGCGGCGGCCCGGAAACCGGTAGCGGGTTATGGCGCGCGCGGCGAGGATGCCCAGCGTCGTGGCGAGGACAGAGGCAGAAATGCCGACGATGAGACTGTTCCACGCAGCATCGAGCAATGCCGGCGTGTGTGGCAACTGCTCGTACCATTTCAGCGTATAGCCGGAGAGGGGGAATTTCGGTGTCGCAGCTGTGTTGACGGAAAAAATCGGCAGGAAGATTACCGGCAGGTAGAGGAACCCGACATAGATGGCTGCATAGGCGCCAAGCCAGGACCTGCCGGGTAGAAAGCGCCTCAACCCGCTCATCTCGCCATCCTCGCTGCCGAGCGGATGATGAAGACGCTGGCCAGCGCCATCATCGTGACGATGACCATCGTAGTGACCGAGAGCGCAGCACCCAGCGGCCAGTTGGCGGCCTTGCCGAATTGAACCTGGATGGCATTGGCGATCATCACCCCATCCTTGCCGCCGACCAGCTTAGGCGTCACATAGTCGCCGACGGTCGGGATCATGACGATGAGAAGCGCCGCGATCACGCCAGGAATGGAAAGAGGCAGCGTTACGCGCAGGAACGAGCGCAGCGGGCCGTCGCCGAGGTCGGTCGCGGCTTCGACCAGCGTACGGTCGGCCTTTTCCAGCGAGACGAAGATCGGCAGGATGGCGAAGGCCGCCCACGCATGGGTCAGCGTGATGATGACGGCGCTCGAATTGTAAAGCAGCGCCGTCGACGGTTCATCGATGATGCCAAGCCCCATCAGGCCGGAATTGAGCACGCCATTGTAGCCAAGGATCACCTTCCAGGCCATCACGCGCAACAGGTAGCTGGTCCAGAACGGTATGGTGATGAGGAACAACCACAAACCCTTGTGGCGGCCGCCATGGAACGAGATGAAGTAGGCGATGGGATAGGCAAACACCACCGTCAGGAAACTCACCGTCAGCGAGATGTAGAGCGATCGCCACAACAGGTCGCGGTAGATCGGCTCCGTCAGCGCAATGCGGTAATTCTCCAGCGTAAAGGTGCGGTCGATCGTGAGGTAGTGTTGCGTCCAGAACGAATGCGCGATGACCACGATGATCGGCGCCAGCAGGAAGACCACCGCGTAGAGAAAGGTCGGGCTGATCAGTCCAAGACCTTGAACGGCTTCCGATTGCAGAAGAACATCGCGGCGGGCTCGTTTCGATCCGAGCCTTGGGCTGTCTTCCACAGCCGCCGTCACGGCAAAACCCCGCGAAGGGCTTCGGGTGCGTATGCAGTCGCCGGCCTGGACTTGCCTGCCATGCTGCCATCCCATTGGTCATGCGGTTGCCCGTTCTGCGTGAGCTTGCCCGCTGTCATCCAATCATGAGCGCATCCGACGATTGAAATCAAGCGCTATTTCTGCCATATTGATTGAACAGACATTCAAAATGAAGTGACGACAAGGCCCAAACCGGCGGTAAGCCGGGCGGGACCGAAAGCGAGGCAGCAATGGCGGCATTACGCGACTTATCGATGGATCAGGCCGGTGGCAGCGAAGAACCGGAGGCCGTCGAGCAGGCGAAACGCCACCTTGTCCAGCCTTGGCCGTATGCCGGTTCCGTTGGCGAGGAAGCCCGCGCCCTGATCGGCGAAGGCGATGGCATCTACATCACCGATAGCACCGGCAAAAAGCTGATCGACGGCCCTGCCGGCATGTGGTGCATCAATATCGGCCATCGCCGCGAAGAACTGGCCCGCGTGATGTACGACCAGGCCATGCAGCTTTGCTACAACACGCCATGGTACACGATGAACGCGCCATCGGCCGAACTTGCAGAGCGCATCGCTTCCCACGCACCCGGTGACCTCAATCATGTCTTCTACACCACCGGCGGTTCGTCGGCAGTGGAGACGGCGCTACGTTTCATGCAGTTTTACAACAACGTGCGCGGACGGCCGGAAAAGAAGCTGATCCTCAGCCGTGGCGGCGCCTATCATGGTTCCACCTACCTTTCGGCCTCGCTGAATGGACGACCGCGTGACTGGGACTGGATGGACGGCGCCGAAGAACTGGTCGTCAAGCTGACGTCGCCCGACCCGTTCCGCCGGCCAAAGGGCATGACGACGGAGGCGTTCAGCGACTTCCTCGTGGACGAATTCAGGGCGACGGTAGCGCGCGTCGGAGCCGAACGCATCGGCGCTTTCGTCGGCGAACCGGTTCAGGCTTCCGGCGGCGTCATCATACCGCCGGACAACTATCTGCAGCGCATCCGCGAAATCTGCCGCGCCAACGATATCCTCTACGTATCGGACGAGGTGGTGACCGCCTTTGGTCGTCTCGGTCACGTCTTCGCTTCGGGCGATGTGTTCGGCCTCGACCCCGACATGATCACCTTTGCCAAGGGCGTCACCTCCGGCTATTTCCCGCTCGGCGGGGTGGTGATTTCCGAACGCCTGCTTCAGGATTTGCGCCGCTCAAACCATCCCGATGCGCTGTTCGGCCATGGCCTTACCTATACCAGTCATCCCATTGGCTGCGCGGTGGCGCTCAAGAACCTCGATATCCTCGAGGAGAGCGTTCTCGCTCATACCCGAAGCATCGCGCCGTACTTTCAGGCTCGGTTGAAGACGCTGGAAGAGTTGCCTCTGGTGGGCGAAGTGCGCGGTCTCGGCCTGATGGGTTGTGTCGAATGCGTGGCCGACCGCGAAAGCAAGAATGCGCTGCAACTCGACAAGAATGTCGGAGCGCGCATCGACGCGCATTGCCACGAACTCGGCCTGCTGGTGCGGCCACTGATCAACATGTGCGTGATGTCGCCGCCGTTGACCATCACCCGCGAGCAGATCGACGACATGGTGGCGATCCTGCGCGAAGGCATTTCGCGCACCATGGACGACCTGCGCAAGGAAGGCGTTTGGCAGGGCTGAACGGTTCTAGTCGGTTCAGCCACCTTCCTGTTCGTGGCGCAACGTCGCAATGAACCGTCTGGTGCGCTCGCGCTGCGGATTGGCGAACAGGCTTGTCGCCTGCCCGCTTTCCACGACGACGCCAGCCTCCAGGAACACCACTTCGTTGGCGATCTTGGAAGCAAGGCGCAGGTCGTGCGTGGCCATCACCATGGTCGTACCTTCGCTTGCGAGCTGTCCGAGCACGTCGACCACTTCCTGCGCCAGCTCAGGGTCCAGCGCCGAGGTCGGTTCATCGCACAGCAAAACCTTCGGCGAAGGGGCCAAGGCGCGGGCAATCGCCACGCGTTGCTGTTGGCCTCCTGAAAGCGTCGCCGGCCAGGCATCGACCTTGTGCGCCATGCCAACTTTATCAAGCAAGGCAAGCGCCCGCTCGCGCGCCCGCTCAACCGGCCATTTAAGCACAGTCGTCAGTCCTTCCATGACATTCTCGATCGCAGTGCGATGCGGGAAAAGCTGGAAATTCTGGAACACCATGCCGGTCTGGCGACGCAACCGCTGAATATCCTTGGACGCGACCTTCTCGCCGGGCTTGAAGGCAAGCGTCTCTTCCCCGATGCGCAGCGTGCCGGAGGTTGGGATCTCGAGCAGGTTGATGCATCGCAAAAGCGTGCTCTTGCCGCCGCCGGACGGGCCGACCAAAGCGGTAACGCTACCTTCAGCGATGGCGACTGACACACCCTTCAGCACGACATTGTCGCCAAAGCGCTTTTCGATATCGGTGAGGCCGATCATGCCCGTGCCTCCAGGAAGCCGCCATAGCGGTTGAGCCGTGTCTCCAATCGGGCCTGCAAGGCGGATAACACCGAACTCATGGCAAGATAGAGCAGCGCTGCCTCCACATAGAGGATCAGCGGCTCGTAGGTGACGGCGACGATGCGCTGCGCGGCCTGGAACATCTCCGGCACGGTGATGGCAGCCGCGAGCGAAGTGTCTTTCACCAGCGAGATGAAGGTGTTGGAAAGCGGCGGCACCGCGACGCGCCCCGCTTGCGGCAGGATGGTCCGGCGCATGGCCTGGCGCCACGTCATGCCGATCGAATAGGCCGCTTCCCATTGGCCCTTTGGCACCGAGCCGATCACGGCGCGGATGATTTCTGAACTGTAGGCGCCGATGTTGAGGGTGAACCCGATCAGGGCTGCCGGAAAGGCGTCGAGCAGGATGCCAACGGACGGCAGGCCATAAAAGATCAGGAAGAGCTGGACGAGAAGCGGCGTGCCACGAAAGATCCACACATAGAAGCGCACCACCGCAACCAGCGGCCTCGGTCCGAACAGCCGGATCAGCGCCACGACCAGACCGACGATCAAGCCGAATGTGAACGAGAGAAGCGTCAGCGGTGTGGTGAAAACCAGCGCGGCCCACAAAAGCGGGCCAAGCGATTCCAGCATCAATTGCAGCCAGTGCGGCACGGAAAACCTCCGGAAATCATCGCTTGCGTCGGGCGCAGGATTGCGCGCCGACCCGTCAAGCGGAAAGCGGCGGCCGATATTTGCGGCCGCCGCTTGGTCAGTTTGGCTGGATCGCCAGCCCGGTTGTTATTTCGAAACGTCCTGGCCGAAATAGGTGTCGGCGATCTTCTGATAGGTGCCGTCGGCCTTGATATCGGCCAGGGCCTTGTTGATCGCTGCGACCAGTTCGGGATCGCCCTTGCGCACGATCACGCCCGAATAATCGGCATTTTCTTCCTGTGCCGCGATCTTCACGTCGGCATCGGGCTTGTGCTTCTTGAAGTCGAGGAAGGACAGGCTGTCATTGATGGTCGCGTCCGCGCGGCCGGTCAAAAGCAACTGGATCGACTGGTCGAAACCGTCCGTGCCGACGAGTTCCGCGCCGTTTTTCTCAGCCAGCTTGCCGAAATTCGAAGTCAGCGACTGGGCCGACTTCTTGCCTTTGAGGTCAGCGAAGCCCTTGATGTCGGTGTTGTCACCCTTGACGATGAGCACCGCCTTGGAAGCGATGTAAGGCTCTGAGAAGTCGTACTTCGCCTTGCGTTCTTCGGTGATGCCGACCTGGTTGATGACCGCGTCGTAGCGGTTGGCGTCGAGGCCCGCGATGAGGCCATCCCACTTGCCTTCAAGAAACTCTGCCTTGACGCCAAGCTTGTCCGCAACCGCCTTGCCGATCTCGACATCGAAGCCGACGAGTGCATTGGATGCATCGTGGTAGGTGAAAGGAGCGTAAGTGCCTTCGGTGCCGATCTTGAGTACGCCGTCCGCCTTTATCTGGTCGAGATTGGCGCCTGCAGCGGCAGCCGTGACAGCGAGCGCCTGCAGCGTGCCGGCGACGATAAGCGATTTAACCCAGTTCATTTTTCTGTGATCCTGTTGAGCCCGCAACGGGCGCTTTTTGTAGATGCCGGCAATCTCGCAGAACTTTAGGCATAAAATAAGGAAGGAGAATCCCAAAATATCCGCCTTTCAGGAATGGATTTCTAGCAATTGCTGATCGGTGTCGGGCTTTGTTATCCGCGTCGAATGCGCCTCTTCGACCCGCGGAATCGTCCGGAACCAACTTCCGATCTCGAGCGTTCCTGACCGTCAAACAGTGCTTTCGCTTAAGCGTCGGCACATGCAGGATGTTCAAGGTCGGAGTACCGCCATGATGCAGGACAGTACGTCGCGCGACTTCATCCGCATTGCCATGGCGGCGCCCTATCTCGGTCGCGAGGAAGAGCAGGAATTGGCTCTGAGCTGGCGCAAGGACCATGATCAGGACGCGCTGAACCGGATAACCGTTGCCCACATGCGGCTGGTTATTTCGATGGCCGCGAAGTTTCGCCACTACGGCCTGCCGGCCAGCGACCTTATCCAGGAAGGTCATGTCGGCCTTCTGGAAGCAGCCTCCCGCTTCGAGCCTGAGCGCGAGGTGCGTTTTTCCACATATGCAACATGGTGGATCAGGGCTTCGATGCAGGACTACGTTCTACGCAACTGGTCGATCGTTCGCGGTGGAACCAGTTCTTCGCAGAAATCCCTGTTCTTCAACTTGCGGCGGCTGAGGGCGCGTTTGGCCAACGGCAATGAAATGCTGTCCAGCACGGCACTCTATGAGGAAATATCGGCCGCGCTTGGCGTCTCAACATCAGACGTTGCAACAATGGACGCGCGTCTGTCCACTCCCGACAGGTCGCTGAATGCCCCGTTGGCCGGCGAATCCGACTCCACGGAGCGAATGGATTTCCTGGTGTGCGATGATCCTTGGCCTGACGAAATCGCATCCACGACCATTGATGTCGAGAGACGCTCCGGATGGCTCAAGGCCGCACTCAGGGCGCTGAATGCACGCGAGTTGCGAATTATCGAGGAGCGTCGGCTCAAAGATGAGGGCGCTACTTTGGAAGAGCTCGGCGGCAAACTTGGCATCTCCAAGGAGCGGGTCCGCCAGATCGAGGTGCGCGCCCTGGAAAAGCTCAAGGTTGCGTTGATAAAACAAAACCCCGAATTTCTTGCCGCCTGAGCGGGTCTGCGACTTTTCAAGCCTTATCGAGCAGGTCCGGGCGGCGTTCACGGGTCAGGCTTTCCGCCTGATCATGACGCCATTTGGCAATCTTGGCGTGATTGCCGGAGGTGAGAACCTCAGGAATGCTCCGGCCCTCGAATTCCTGTGGCCGCGTATAGTGCGGGTGTTCAAGAAGTCCGTTTTCGAAGCTCTCTTCTTCGCCCGACTGATCGTTGCCCATGACCCCCGGCAAAAGACGCACGATGGCATCCAGCAACACCAGCGCAGCCGGCTCGCCGCCTGAGAGAATGTAATCGCCGATAGAGACTTCCTCGAGATCGCGCGCCTCTATCAAGCGCTGGTCGACGCCTTCGAAGCGCCCGCACAAGATGACGACGCCTGGACCTGACGCCAGGTCTCGCACCTTCGCCTGCGTCAGCGGCTTGCCGCGCGGGCTCATCAGCAGACGCGGACGCGGATCGCCTTCAGGGGCCGCACTATCGATGGCACGTGCCAACACGTCGGCGCGCATCACCATGCCTGCACCACCGCCAGCCGGCGTATCGTCCACCGTCCGATGGCGATCTGTGGCGAAATCGCGGATCTGCACCGTCTCAAGCGACCAGGTGCCCGCTTGCAGCGCACGGCCTGCAAGCGAGACGCCGAGCGCGCCCGGAAACATTTCCGGATAAAGCGTGAGAACCGAAGCGGCAAAGCTCACCGGTTGCCTCCGGCGTCTTTCGGTCCACGCGGGCGACGCTTGGCATCGAAACCGTCGCGGCCCGGGGCCGTCTCAATGTCTGGCTCGCCGTCGCCGTCCTCATCTTCGACCAGCCCGGCTGCAATCGGATCGATGCGTACGAAACCACCTGCAATCGACACTTCCGGAACCGCTGCCTGGGTAAAGGGAATGAGCACGCCCTTGCGGCTCCCCAGCATCAAGTCGAGTATGTCGCCGCCGCCGAAATTCTGCACCGCCAGCACCTTGCCGATGGTCGCACCGGTATCGTCCTTCACCGCAAGACCGATCAGGTCTGCTTGGTAGAATTCATCTTCCTCGACGGATTCAGGCAGCGCCGATCGATCGACGAAAAGTTCGGTCCCGGTCAACGCTTCTGCTTCGGTGCGCCCGTCGATGCCCTTGAAGCGCACCACGGCAACATTGCCCGCCGGCCTGATGCTGACAACTTCAAAGGTGCGTCCATCCCGAGCCGACAGCAGCCCGTAGTCGCCAAGCGCCTCCGGCGCACCGGTAAAGGTCTTGACGCGCAACTCGCCCTTGATGCCATGCGCTGCACCGATGACGGCCATCTGGACGGGATTGTTGAGCTTCGACATCGATTGAATCCTGCGGGCTTTGCCATGTCCTAGAGCGTTTCATGGCTAGATGGAACCATTCTGCCGGCGATGGTTTGGGACATCCGCATTACAAGCATCCTTCACCGCTTCCTAACCTCGCTTCAGCAAGATGGCGAGACGAAGATGGAAACGATCATGCAGGAACCATTCCTGATTTCGGCAAAGCCAGACCTCCAAGACGCCAGGCAGCGATGGCTGTCCATGCTGGCGGGCGAGCGCCGCCTGTCCGAGCTCACCGTCGAAGCTTATGAGCGTGACAGCCGTCAGTTCCTGCAATTCCTCACCGGCCACTGCGGCGGACCGCCGGGCATCGCCGACATCGCAAACCTTCGGCCTGCAGACTTGCGTGGCTTTCTGGCCTCGCGCAGGAACGGCGGTGCCGGCGCCCGCACCTTGGGTCGCGGCCTTGCCGGCATCCGATCGCTGCTGCGGTTTCTGGAGCGACAGGGCCTCGTCAATGCGGCGGGTGCCGCGGCCCTGCGTGCACCGAAGCAACCCAAGTCGCTGCCGAAACCATTGACCGCAGCAGATGCCAGGAAGGTGGTTTCGGCCAGCGAACAGCTTGCCGACGAACCCTGGATCGCTGCGCGCAACGCCGCCGTGCTGACACTGCTCTATGGTTCGGGCCTCCGTATTTCGGAAGCCCTTGTGCTCACCGGGAGCAATCTTGCGGACCTGAATGAAACGGTGCTGCGGGTGACCGGCAAGGGTGGCAAGACAAGGCTCGTACCGGTGCTGCCGGTCGCGCAACAGGCAGTCATGGAATATCGAAGGCTCTGCCCGTACCATCTTGGCGCGGATGGCCCGTTGTTTCGCGGCGCGCGTGGCGGCCCGCTCAACCCTGCCATCATCCAGCGCGAAATGGTCAAGCTGCGCTCCGCCTTGAACTTGCCCGACACGGCAACGCCGCATGCCTTGCGCCACTCCTTCGCCACCCATTTGTTGGGACGAGGCGGCGATCTGCGTACCATTCAGGAACTGCTTGGCCACGCCAGCCTTTCGACGACGCAGATATACACCGGGGTGGACACGGCACGCCTGCTGGAAATCTACCAGTCGGCGCACCCGCGCGCCTAACCGCACGGTTTGTGTAGCATTCCGACAATTTTGATGCATTCGTTAACGGTTTGGCGGCGATTTGACCTTAGGCTTCAGGCTATGAAACGCGCCTTCGCCATAGCAGACCGCACCGCCCTTTTCGGCATGAAGCTGCTCGCAGCAGTCAATGTGCTGTTCTTCCTGTCGTTCCTGGCCGTTTTCATGTTTGCCGCCTAACCGGCACTTTCCCCAAAGCGCTAAACATCAAGCAGCTTGCCTCTCACGCAAAGCGTGATTGGGCCATCGTTGCGAAATCTGCTAGCTTTCCTCTGTCCAAGTGAGATGGAAGGAGAAGAGCATGACAAAAGCGCTTATCCTGGCGGCGTCTTTCGGCCTTTCGGTATCGGCGGCCCATGCCTGCGATTTCATGAAATCAGCCGATAGCGCTGCCGTAGACAAGACGGCCGTTGTCGCCAGCATTTCGCAAGATCAGCCCCCGATGTCGGTTCCCGACGAGCAGACCGCTTTGCCTCTGCCATCGCAGGCAACTTCGGCACAGACCGCGCAATAAGCACGAGCAATCTGATCGGACGAAGGGTATTTTAAAGCAATCGCGCTGTGCGTGGCTGCCGGCATATCTGCTTGTAAATGCCGCACCCATCCTGGGTGACTGGTCATATGCGACGGGCAATGAAACCCATTCGCCGTTCGCGCGTTGTTGGGTATTGCCCGATCCATTTCACCCAGGAGGACAGTATGGCCGACCCCAACAAGCCGGACCCGAACGATCCACGGCTTACGGATCCGTTAAACCCTGTACCACCGCTTTCAACGTCCGATCCGCGCATTGCCAATCCACCACCGATGGAGTCGCGTGGCGGCGGCAGCACATGGCTGATCGCCTTGATCGTCATCGCTCTTGCAATAGCCGCATATTACATCTTTGTGCGTGGTGAGCCCGCTGCGCCTCCTGCCGAACAACCCGCAGCGACGGAATCAGCGCCTGCGCCTGCAGAACCCGCCCCGGCGCCTGCTCCTGCAGAACCGGCTCCTGCCCCCGCACCAGCTGAACCTGCACCGGCGCCAGCCCCGGCAGAACCTGCTCCTGCCCCTGCGCCTACCGAAACGCAACCGGCTCCTGCCGAGCCCGCTCCGGCACCTGCCAACTGACATCGGCCATCAACGAAAAAACGGCTCGCCAATCGGCGGGCCGTTTTTACATGAAACTGGGTCGAAACGGTCAGATATGGATCGGCTTGAAGAACGTGGCTAGCGCTGCTTCCTTGACCGCTTCAGACATCGTCGGATGCGCGTGGCAGGTGCGGGCGAGATCCTCCGACGAACCACCGAACTCCATCAGAACCGCCGCCTCGTGGATCATCTCGCCGGCCCCGAAGCCGACGATATGGACGCCAAGCACGCGGTCGGTTGCCTTGTCTGCCAATATCTTGACGAACCCATCGGTGTGCAGCATGGCCCGCGCGCGGCCATTGGCCGTAAACGGGAATTTGCCGGACTTGTACTCCACCCCGGCCTTCTTCAGTTCTTCCTCGGTCTTGCCTACCGATGCAACTTCCGGGCTGGTGTAGACGACGCCCGGAATGACGTCGTAGTTCACATGTCCGGCCTGTCCGGCGATGATCTCGGCCACCGCGACGCCCTCGTCCTCTGCCTTGTGAGCGAGCATGGGTCCGGCAACCACGTCACCAATGGCATAGATGCCGGCGACGTTCGTCCGCAGATGCCCGTCCGTCTTGACGCGACCGCGTTCGTCCATCTCGACGCCGGCTTCCTTGAGCCCCAGCCCATCCGTGTAGGGCTTACGACCTGTGGCGATCAGCACGGCATCCGCCTCGACGGTCTCCGCCGCACCGCCTTTCACCGGCTCGAAGGTTACCGTTGCGCCCTTCTTGGCCTTGGTTACACCTGTCACTTTTGCGCCGAGCTTGAACTCGAAGCCCTGCTTGCCGAGCATGCGCTGGAATTGCTTCGACACTTCGCCGTCCATGCCGCCGAGGATGGTATCGAGGAATTCAACCACCGTGACCTTGGCGCCGAGGCGCGCCCACACCGAGCCGAGCTCGAGGCCGATAACGCCGCCGCCGACCACCACCAGATGGGCCGGCACCTTGTCCAGCAACAATGCGCCGGTGGAAGACACGATCACCTTCTCGTCGATATCGACCTTGACGCCCGGAATGCCCGCCACGTCGGAACCGGTGGCGATGACGATGTTCTTTGCCTCGATGTCCTGCGCCGTGCCGTCCTCGCCGGTCACAGAGACCTTGCCAGCCGCGACGACCTTGCCGGTGCCGCGATAGGTGTCGATCTTGTTCTTCTTGAACAGGAACGCGACGCCGCTGACATTGGAGGCCACGGTCGCATCCTTGTGCGCCATCATCTTCTTCAGGTTTAGCTTGGGCGCTGCGATCTCGACGCCAAGCGTATCGAAGGAATGGCTGGCTTCGGCAAACATTTCCGATGCATGCAGCAATGCCTTTGAC
>MKRZ01000006.1:62626-64595 GCA_001897075.1 Mesorhizobium sp. 61-13
TGCAGCCTTGATGGCGCAAACATATCCGCCCGGACCCGACCCGACGACGACGACATCATAAGCCATGATTTCAATCCTTCTTGCCGGCCTGCCGGCATCTTCGATCTATGCAGGGCGAAACGGCTTCGCCACCCGCGAGCCACCTATTCCTGGCAACCCTTCAATGCAAAAACGTCCCAAGGCAACTTCGAAAATCCATTCTCTCCGTAAGCCGCAGACATGCGCAGCGTCGGACCGAGGTCTGGGAAGATAAGCATCGGCGGGGCGGCCTTGCCCTCGGCTGGAATCAAATCGACCTTACCGCTGGCATCTGCCGTGTAGACGACGCCCTCCCACAGCGTACAGGCCGCGATCTCTTCCCCGGTCACGTCGCCTTCCGGGCACTGATACATGAGCGAAGCATAGGGGCGCTTGACCCCTTCGCTCCACATCACGATGCCGTCAAGGACGACGCCCTTGTCGAGCACCATCTTGAAACTGTTGGTAACCACGGCCGACTCGCCGGTCGGCCTGAAATCGATCCAGGCTGCGTCGTCGCGGTCGCCATAGACGGCAAGTTCCAACGGGCAAGCGGCGTTGGCAGCCATCGGCGCGGCAAACAATGTTGCCGACACCAAAGCGGTCCACAGAACCGGATTTCTTCGCAAGCGAGTGCTGCCTGCTGCCATGGTGCCGATCCTTTAGAGGTCCAGCACCAGCCGTTCCGGATCTTCCAGGCTTTCCTTGACCCGCACCAGGAAGGTCACAGCCTCTTTGCCGTCGACGATGCGGTGATCGTAGGACAGCGCCAGATACATCATCGGCCGGATCACGATCTGGCCGCCGACCACCACCGGACGGTCCTGGATCTTGTGCATGCCTAGGATGCCCGACTGCGGAGCATTGAGGATCGGCGTCGACATCAGCGAACCGTAGACGCCGCCGTTGGAAATGGTGAAGGTGCCGCCCTGCATGTCGGCGACGGAGAGCTTGCCGTCGCGTGCCGCAAGCCCCAGCCGGCCGACTTCCTTTTCGATCTCGGCAATCGACATGGCGTCTGCATCGCGCACCACGGGCACGACCAGGCCCTTGTCGGTGCCGACAGCCACGCCGATATGAGCGTAGTTCTTGTAGATGACGTCGGTGCCGTCAATCTCCGCATTGACCGCCGGGATTTCCTTCAGCGCATGCGTCACCGCCTTGGTGAAGAAGCCCATGAAGCCCAGCTTCACGCCGTGCTTCTTCTCGAACACGTCCTTGTATTTCGCACGAAGGTCCATCACGCCCTTCATGTCCACCTCGTTGAAGGTGGTCAGCATGGCCGCATTCGACTGTGCTTCCTTGAGACGCCGTGCGATGGTCTGGCGAAGCTTCGTCATGCGAACACGCTCTTCGCGCGGCGCATCGTCCGCTGAAGAGGGTGCGCGAACCGCAACCGGAGCGGCGGGCGCACGAGGCGCTTCTGCCGGCTGTGAGGGAGCGCCCTTGGCGATGGCATCCAGCACATCACCTTTCAGCACCTGGCCGCGCTTGCCGGACCCGGAAATCTGATCGGTCGAGAGGTTTGCCTCGGCCAGCAATTTGGCGGCGGCAGGAGCCGGCGGCATGGCGCGCTGTTCGATCTGGGCTTCGCCCGCGATCTTGGCCTGCTGTGCCGCAGCCTCCTTCGTGGTCGACGCAGCCGTGGGCGCGGAAGCCTGCGCCACTGCCGTTTCCTGCTTGGGTTGAGGTGCTGCGGCCTTGCCCCCGCCGGCGCCGATGGTACCAAGCAAAGCGCCGACGCCCACAGTCTCACCCTCATTTGCGGCGATCTCGGTCAGTGTGCCGGCCGCAGGTGCAGGCACCTCGATCGTCACCTTGTCGGTTTCAAGCTCGACGATCGGTTCGTCGGCGGCAATTGCATCGCCCGCCTTCTTGAACCATTTGCCGATCGTCGCTTCGGTGACGGATTCGCCGAGAGTGGGAACGCGGATTTCGGTAGCCATTGTGC
>MKRZ01000006.1:64636-76957 GCA_001897075.1 Mesorhizobium sp. 61-13
AAGCTGCGCCAGATGCTTGGACATCAGGCCGGTCGCAGGCGACGCGGCGGCAGGACGGCCAGTGTAGCGCACCCGCTGATGCTTGGCGTCGATATGAGCCAACACCCATTCCAGATAGGGGTCGATAAACGACCACGCCCCCATGTTCTTCGGCTCTTCCTGGCACCAGACCATCTGTGCGCCGCGGAACCGCGACAGCTCGGTGATCAAGGCCTTGGCCGGGAATGGATAAAGCTGTTCGACACGCAGCAGGTAGATGTCGTTGATGCCGCGCTTCTCGCGCTCTTCCAGCAGGTCGTAATAGACCTTGCCGGTGCAAAGCACGACGCGGCGGATCTTGGAATCCTTGACCAGCCGCACCAGCTCGCTGCCGGCTCCAGCCGACTGCGCATCATCCCACAACAGCCTGTGGAAGGCGCTTTCGCCCGACATTTCCGCAATTGTCGACACCGCGCGCTTGTGGCGCAGAAGCGATTTCGGCGTCATCAGGATCAGCGGCTTGCGGAAGTCGCGCTTCAACTGCCGGCGCAGGATGTGGAAGTAGTTTGCCGGCGTCGAGCAATAGGCAACCTGCATATTGTCTTCGGCGCAAAGCTGCAGGAAGCGCTCAAGGCGAGCCGAAGAGTGCTCCGGGCCTTGCCCTTCATAGCCGTGCGGAAGCAGGCAGACGAGGCCCGACATGCGCAGCCATTTGCGTTCGCCAGACGAGATGAACTGGTCGAAAACCACTTGCGCGCCGTTGGCGAAATCGCCGAACTGCGCTTCCCACAAGGTGATCGCCTTTGGCGCGGCCAGCGAATAGCCATACTCGAACCCAAGCACCGCCTCCTCGGACAGCATCGAGTTGATCACCTCGTAACCTGCCTGCGCCGCCGAGAGGTTGTTCAGCGGAATATAGCGGGTCTCATCTTTCTGGTCGTAAAGCACTGAATGACGCTGCGAGAAGGTGCCGCGTTCGCTGTCCTGCCCGGACAGGCGCACCGGATTGCCGTCCAAAAGGATGGCGCCGAATGCCAGTGCCTCGGCCGTCGCCCAGTCGATGCCCTCGCCCGTCTCTATCGCGTTGCGACGGTTCTCGAGAAAGCGCTGGATCGTCCGGTGGGCTTCGAAGCCCTTCGGCACTTCGGTAAGCTTCTTGCCGATTTCCTTCAGCACCTTCACCGGCACGGCGGTCTTGCCGCGCCGCTGCTCGTCCTGATTGTCCGCCGTCCTGAGGCCCGACCACGCGCCGTCCAGCCAGTCGGCCTTGTTCGGCTTGTAGGCTTGCCCGGCCTCGAACTCGGCTTCGAGATGCGCGCGCCAATCAGACTTCATCTTGTCGAAGTCGGCCTGGGTGATCTGGCCTTCGGCGATCAGGCGTTCGGCATAGAGCTGCACCGCCGTCTTGTGCGCACGAATGGAGCGATACATGATCGGCTGCGTGAACGCAGGCTCATCGCCCTCATTGTGGCCAAACCGGCGATAGCAGAACATGTCCACCACCACTGGCTTGTGGAACTTCATGCGGAATTCCGTCGCCACCTTGGCGGCATGGACAACCGCCTCCGGATCATCGCCGTTGACGTGGAAGATCGGCGCTTCGATCATCTTCGCAACATCGGACGGATAGGGCGACGAACGCGAGAACCGCGGATTGGTCGTAAAGCCGATCTGGTTGTTGATGATGAAATGCAACGTGCCGGCAACGCGATGGCCGCGCAGGCCGGAGAGGCCGAGTATTTCGGCGATCACACCTTGGCCGGCAAAGGCGGCGTCGCCGTGCAGAAGCAGCGGCAGCACCTTGGCGCGCTCCTCCAGCGGCACAATCTCCTCGCGGGCCCGCCCGTAGAGATGGTCCTGCTTGGCGCGCGCCTTGCCCATCACAACCGGATCGACGATCTCAAGATGCGAGGGGTTGGCCGTCAGCGACAGGTGCACCTTGTTGCCGTCGAACTCGCGGTCAGACGACGCGCCAAGATGGTACTTCACGTCCCCCGAGCCTTCGACATCGTCGGGAGCGGCGGACCCGCCCTTGAACTCGTGGAAGATCGCCCGGTGCGGCTTGGCCATGACCTGGCTGAGCACATTGAGACGCCCGCGATGGGCCATGCCGAGCACGATCTCCTTCATGCCGAGCTGGCCGCCACGCTTGACGATCTGCTCGAGCGCAGGGATCAGGGATTCACCGCCGTCGAGCCCGAACCGCTTGGTGCCCTTGTACTTCACGTCGATGAACTGCTCGAAGCCCTCGGCCTCGATCAGCTTCTGCAGGATCGCCTTCTTGCCTTCGGCAGTGAAGGAAATCTCCTTGTCGGCACCCTCGATACGCTCCTGGATCCATGCCTTTTCCTCGGGGTCCGAGATGTGCATGAATTCGACGCCCAGCGTCGAGCAATAGGTGCGGGTAAGAATTTCCAGCATCTGCCGGACCGTGCCGAACTCCAGCCCGAGCACATTGTCGAGAAAGATCGGCCGATCGAAATCGGCTTCGTCGAAGCCGTAGTTCTGCGGCGACAATTCGTTGTAGTCTTCGAGCTCTCCCGCAATGCCGAGCGGGTCGAGCTTGGCATGGAGGTGGCCGCGCATGCGGAATGCGCGGATCATCATGATGGCGCGCACGGAATCGCGCGTTGCCTGATGGACATCGGCATCCGAAGGCGCAACGCCGTTGGGGACCGCCTTGTCCTTGATCTTCTTTTCGATGACCTTCTCGACCAGGCCCCAATTGCCGTCGAGCGCCGACACCAGCTCGCCATTGGCCTGAAGCGGCCATGAGGGCTTGGCCCAGGAAGCGCCCTGGGCGTTCTTCCTGACGTCGGCGGCATCGTCCTTCAGCGCAGCGAAGAAATCCTGCCACTGCGGATCAACTGAGGCAGGATCGTCTTCGTAAGCCTCGTAAAGGGCTTCGATATAGTCGGCATTGCCGCCATAGAGGAAAGATGTGAGGGAGAATTGGTCGTTGGTTTGATCTTGTCTCGCCATGTCGCGCTCGAAGCCCTTAGGCTCGTCTCCTTGCGTTTGCGGCTCTCCGCCGCGTCGTGACCTGCGGCCGTCGCCGCGCTGTTAACGTCCACCCTTCCTGGTAGTTCGCGCCGGATGGAAATCCGTCCGGCGCGTCAATCAGCCTTTGATCGCTTCGACCAGCGTCGTTCCCAATCGCGCCGGCGACGGCGAAACCTTGATGCCAGCAGCTTCCATGGCAGCGATCTTGTCTTCCGCTCCGCCCTTGCCGCCAGAGATCACCGCACCCGCATGGCCCATGGTACGGCCGGCTGGCGCAGTACGGCCGGCGATGAAGCCCGCCATCGGCTTCTTGCGCCCGCGCTTGGCCTCGTCCTTGAGGAACTGGGCAGCGTCTTCTTCCGCCGAACCGCCGATCTCGCCGATCATGATGATCGACTTGGTCTCATCGTCTGCGAGGAACATCTCGAGCACGTCGATGAACTCCGTACCCTTGACCGGATCGCCGCCGATGCCAACCGCAGTGGTCTGGCCGAGGCCCGCATTGGTGGTCTGGAACACAGCTTCATAGGTAAGCGTTCCCGAGCGGGAAACAACGCCGACCGATCCCTTGCGGAAGATGTTGCCGGGCATGATGCCGATCTTGCATTCGTCGGGCGTAACGATGCCCGGGCAATTCGGTCCGATCAGCCGGGACTTCGACTTGTCGAGCCGGGCCTTGACCTTGACCATGTCCATCACAGGAATGCCTTCGGTGATGCAGACGATCAGCGGCATTTCAGCTTCGATCGCCTCGATGATCGCGGCGGCAGCGCCTGCCGGCGGAACATAGACAACGGACGCTGTCGCGCCGGTCTTTTCCCTGCCTTCGGCAACGGTCGCGAAGATCGGCAACGGCACCGAACCGTCCCACTTCTCGCCACCCTTCTTCGGGTGAATGCCGCCGACCATCTTGGTGCCGTGATAGGCCAGCGCCTGTTCCGTGTGGAACGAGCCGGTCTTGCCGGTCAGGCCCTGGACGAGAACCTTGGTGTCTTTGTTGATGAGAATGGACACGGTTCAGTTCCCCTTCACGGCCTTGACGATCTTCTGCGCGGCATCGTCGAGGTCGTCGGCTGACGTCGCATTGAGCCCGCTTTCGCGGATGATCTTCTTGCCAAGCTCGACATTGGTGCCTTCGAGCCTGACCACCAGAGGAACCTGTAGGCCGACCTCTTTCACCGCCGCGACCACGCCTTCGGCAATGACGTCGCACTTCATGATTCCACCGAAGATATTGACCAGTATGCCTTTGACGGCCGGGTCCTTGGTGATGATCTTGAAGGCCGCAGTCACCTTCTCCTTGGAAGCGCCGCCGCCGACGTCGAGGAAATTCGCAGGCTCAGCGCCATAGAGCTTGATGATGTCCATGGTCGCCATGGCAAGGCCGGCGCCATTGACCATGCAGCCGATATTGCCGTCGAGCGCGACATAAGCGAGGTCGTATTTCGACGCCTCGATTTCCTTCTCGTCCTCTTCGGTCGTGTCGCGCAGCTCGACCACGTCCGGGTGACGGAACAGCGCATTGTTGTCGAACGACACCTTGGCGTCGAGAACGCGCAGCCTGCCGTTCTTCATCACGATCAGCGGGTTGACCTCGAGCAGGCTCATGTCCTTGTCGACAAAGGCTTTGTAGAGCAGGGGAAACAGCGTCTCGCCGTCCTTCGCCGCTTCGCCGGCAAGCTTCAGCGCGGCGTTGAGCGTCTTCACGTCACCGGCGGTGACGCCCTTTTCGGGGTCGATTGCAGCGGTGACGATCTTTTCCGGCGTGTCGTGCGCCACCGTCTCGATATCCATGCCGCCTTCGGTCGAAACGACGAAAGCAACACGACCTACCGAACGGTCGACCAGCAGCGACAGGTAAAGCTCGCGGTCGATATCGGCGCCGTCCTCGATATAGAGGCGGTTGACCTGCTTGCCGGCAGGGCCGGTCTGCTTGGTGACAAGCGTCGCACCCAGCATCTCGTTGACGTTGGCAACCACCTCGGCCACCGACTTGGCAAGGCGGACACCGCCCTTGGCATCCGCCGGCAGTTCCTTGAACTTGCCCTTGCCGCGTCCGCCGGCGTGGATCTGGCTCTTCACCACATAAAGCGGACCCGGCAGCGCCTTCGCGGCGGCTTCCGCCTCATTTGCCTTGAACACCGGCACGCCCTCGGCGACCGGCGCACCAAAGCCTTTCAGGAGCTGCTTGCCCTGATACTCATGAATGTTCATTCGATATGCCTCCGGTCACTTCTTGGCGAGTTGCGGGGCGATCTTGACGCAAGCCTCGGTGAGCGCCTGCACTGCACTGACGGACTTTTCGAACATCTTCTGCTCGGGCTTGCTGAAATCGAGTTCGATGATGCGCTCGACGCCACCGGCGCCGATCACCACCGGCACGCCGACATAGGTGTCCTTGACGCCATACTGGCCGTTCAGATGCGCCGCGCAGGGCAGAACCCGCTTCTTGTCCTTGAGGTAGGCCTCGGCCATGGCAACCGCCGACGCCGCCGGCGCATAATAGGCCGACCCCGTCTTCAACAGGCCGACGATTTCGCCGCCACCCTTGCGGGTGCGCTCGACGATGGCTTCGAGCTTGTCCTTGGAAGTCCAGCCCATCTTGACCAGGTCGGGAAGGGGAATGCCGGCAACGGTGGAATACCGCACCATCGGCACCATGTCGTCGCCGTGGCCGCCAAGCGTCATGGCGCTCACGTCTTCCACCGACACCTTGAATTCCTCGGCCAGGAAGTAGCGGAAGCGCGAGGAGTCCAGAACACCGGCCATGCCGATGACATGGCTCTTGGGCAGGCCGGAAAACTTCTGCAGCGCCCACACCATCGCGTCGAGCGGGTTGGTGATGCAGATGACGAACGCCTTAGGGGCATATTTCTTGATGCCCGCGCCAACCTGTTCCATGACCTTGAGGTTGATCCCCAACAGGTCGTCGCGGCTCATGCCGGGCTTGCGCGGCACGCCTGCCGTGACAATGCACACATCCGCGCCTTCGATACCCGCATAGTCGTTGACGCCGACATAGCGCGTGTCGAAGCCATCGACCGGCGACGATTCCGCCAGATCCAGGCCCTTGCCCTGCGGAATGCCTTCGGCAATGTCGAACAGGACGACGTCGCCGAGTTCCTTGAGTCCGATCAGATGGGCGAGCGTGCCGCCGATCATGCCCGAGCCGATGAGCGCTATCTTGTTGCGTGCCATGTCAGGATCAATTCCCTTTTTGTGTGACGGCGCCAAGACGGCGTCGAAGAAGAGGCCGGTGGGGTGCGGTGAACCCGCGAGAATTCGCCGCACCCCATAGACCCGGCCCGTTAAAAATTCAAACGGTTATTTCCACGCCTGAAATTTCAATCGGTTATAAACGGTTTGATTTACGTAAACGTCAAACAACTTTCCCAAGATACAGGTTTGTTGACGCTTCGGAAACTGTCCGAAGCCAGGGCCTCCGAGATCAAGAGATGACGCCGGCTTTGGCCTCGCTGCCACGCCTCGCAGCGCCGTCACTCTCCTCGTGCCGCTCGTTCCAGGCATCCAGCCAGTCGCGGCTTTGCATTTCGATCAGCCTTGACGCCGTGCGGTCGAACTCGAATGCCTCGGTGACGCCCGGCCTTCCGGCATAGAGCTTCTCCGGCCGATCCTCGGCACTCACCACAAGCCGCTTGTGCGTATCGTAGAGCGTGTCGATCAAAAGAATGAATCGCTTGGCAGGGTTGCGCCGCGTTTGATCAAGAACAGGGATCCGGTCGATGAAGATGGTGTCGAAGCGTTCCGCAATCGCCAGGTAGTCACGCGCGCCGAGAGGCGCATCGCAAAGTTCAGCAAATGAGAACCGCGCCGCACGCTCCACGGCACGCGGCACCTCGACTGTGCGGCCCTTGATCCTGATCTCGACGGCTTTCTCGGCTTGGTCTTCGGTCACGGCCGACCACGCAGCATCAAGTGCTGCGTCGGCGCTGGCATCCGCCGGCGTCACGTAGACCGGAAGGCTGTTCAGCTTTTCCAGCCGATAGTCCTTGTCGCTGTCCAGCGCCAGAACCTCCGTATGCCGTTCCAGAATACCGATGAACGGCATGAAGAGCTGCCGGTTCAGCCCGTCACGATAAAGATCGACAGGCGCGACATTGGACGTGGCGACAAGGACGACGCCATCGGTGAACAATGCGGAAAACAGCCGCGACAGCACCATGGCGTCGGCAATATCGGTAACCGTGAACTCGTCGAAGCACAGGACCCAGGCCTCCTCGGCAAGCGCGCGGGCCACGGGCGATATAGGATCGTCTTCCTTGACCGTGCCATCCTTGCGCGCCTGGCGGTGCTTCTGGATACGGTCGTGCACGTCGGCCATGAAATCGTTGAAATGGGCACGGCGCTTGCGCTTGACCGGAACCAGCTCGAAAAACATGTCCATCAGCATGGTCTTGCCGCGCCCGACGCCGCCATGGATGTACAAGCCCTTGACCAGTTCGCGCGCCTCGCGCTTGCGCCCGAACAGCCAGCCGAGCGCGCTCGACTTCTGCGCGACCCGTTTTGTCGAAATGGTATCGATCAGCTTGTCCAGCCGCCCGACAATTCGCAACTGTTCGGCGTCGCGCGCCACGGCCCCGCTTTCGACCAGATGGTCGTAGCGCTGCCTGACGGTCGCGTGGGTCTGGAGGCCGTCACGCAGGTGCATTTGTCTCTTCGCCGAATAAGCCCCGTATGGCTTAGCGTGTTAGCGAAATGGCTTGCCCATTGGAAGTCTGGCCGTCGAATTTGCCGGCTCCCGAGGAATAAAGGCGAGCGAGCGTGCCACCGTCCTGATCGTAGAGGGTGAGCTGCTTGCCCGCTACGTTCCACGACTTCACGCCATCGACAGGTGCCGGGCAACGCAACGGTCCGGCGCGGTAACCCTGGCCGAACTTCGTTTGCGGCGTTGCGACCTTGCAGCTTTGGCCGGCGACATTGGCCGTCCACACGCCTGCGACACTTGAGGCCGTCAGGTCCGCCGCACCCGCGGGCGCGCTTCCATCGGTAGGCAGCGCGGCCACTTGCGTACCCTGTGGAGCCGCCGGGAACTGCGAAGGATCGGTCGGCGCAGGCGTTGCCGGAGGCGGCAACTGGCTGGATGAAACGGTGCCCGACGGAGAAGCCTGCAACGGCTCGGGCTGGGCCGAATCCATGGAGGAGAAACGTGTGCTTGAGCATCCGCTCGCCAGCAACACGGCTCCGAATGCAGCAATCAGGCCGGTTCTCAAATGTGCCATCGCAACCTCCACGGGACCTCTCATGGGCGCCGTTCGAAAAATGGGTACCCCCACCAAGATGGTGAAGGTGGCAGAATTTCAACCGGATATGGTTAAAATAGGGTTTTGACTTCCGATTTGTTGCAAATCTGCAGCAGTGAGCCGTTTCGCGCCCCGGCAGAGGGAACTCAACAGCACCGCCCGCATTTCCACCGCACGCATCTTGCCGTGTCGGAGGCTCGTCATGATCAAGTGGATTCTCATTCTTCTCATCGTCGCAGCCGCAGCCAGCCTGCTCGGCATGCCGGCACTTGCCGGCGCAGCAGCCACGGGCGCGCGCATCCTGATTGCCATCGTGCTGGTCATATTCCTGTTGGTGGTACTGGGCCTTTTCGCCGTTACCTGAAGCCGGTTGCACTGGTAATTGCTGCCCGTTTCCGCCATATAGCGCCAAGCATTTGAACTTCGCAGTTCCACACGGAAAACCGCCAGTCACTTTTCCGGGAATTGCCGTGGCGGAAACGAACGGATAGATGGCAGGCGCAGCCCCCTTCGCCAAGATGAACGGCATCGGCAACGAGATCATCGTCGCCGACATGCGCGGCCGTGCGGATAGCGTAAGCGCGGCAGCCGCATTGGCGCTCGATGCCGATCCGGCAACCAAGTTCGACCAGATCATGGCGATCCATGAAGCGCGGACGCCCGGCACCGACTACTACATCGCCATCCTCAATTCTGACGGCACGCCTGCCCAGGCCTGCGGCAACGGCACCCGTTGCGTCGTGCAGGCTCTCGCCGCCGAAACAGGCCGCAAGGCTTTCACCTTCGAGACACTGGCCGGCATCCTCAACGCTATCGAACATGCCGACGGCCAGATTTCCGTGGATATGGGAACGCCCCGTTTCGGCTGGCAGGACATTCCGCTAGCCGAGGAATTCCGTGACACCCGCATGATCGAACTGCAGGTGGGGCCGATCGATGCGCCAGTGCTGCATTCGCCCTC
Source organism: Mesorhizobium sp. 61-13 (assembly GCA_001897075.1). Classification (GTDB taxonomy): domain Bacteria; phylum Pseudomonadota; class Alphaproteobacteria; order Rhizobiales; family Rhizobiaceae; genus Mesorhizobium. The sequence continues at coordinate 73,841 of MKRZ01000006.1, forward strand.
TGCCGTCTCCATGGGCAACCCGCATGCGATTTTCTGGGTCGACAACGACGTCTGGTCTTACGAACTCGACCGTTTCGGCCCCATGCTGGAAAACCACCCCCTGTTTCCCGAGCGCGCCAACATCACCATAGCCCAGGTGACCGGGCCTGATGCGTTGACAATCAGAACCTGGGAACGTGGCGCCGGCCTCACCCGAGCCTGCGGCTCTGCCGCCTGTGCGGCAGCCGTAGCCGCCGCACGCACCCGCCGCACGGGGCGAAGCGTCAATCTGACCGCGCCGGGCGGCCAGTTGCACGTCGAATGGCGCGACGACGACCACGTGGTCTTGACCGGTGCCGCTGAATGGGAATTTTCCGGCACGTTCGACCCGGCCACGGGCGCATGGCAGCGCGACACGGAAAGCGCAGCCTGATGAGCTCTGAAGAGACGAAAGGCATCGAGGTCGTCACCTTCGGTTGCCGGCTCAACACCTATGAATCCGAAGTCATGCGCCGTGAGGCCGAAAAGGCCGGGCTCGGCCAACTTGCAGGCGGCGCGATCATCTTCAACACCTGTGCTGTAACCGGCGAAGCCGTGCGCCAGGCCAAGCAGGCGGTGCGCAAGGCGCGCCGCGAGCATCCGGATGCCCGCATCATCGTCACCGGTTGCGCTGCCCAGACCGGCCCGCAGGACTTCGTCGCCATGGACGAGGTCGATCTTGTCCTTGGCAACGAGGAGAAACTTGCGGCGCATTCCTATCGGGCATTGCCCGATTTCGGCGTCAACAACTTCGAAAAGGCCCGCGTCAACGACATCTTTTCCGTACGCGAGACCGCCTCGCATATGGTCGATGCCATCGAAGGGCGCGCCCGCGCCTTCGTTCAGGTGCAGAACGGCTGCGACCACCGCTGCACCTTCTGCATCATTCCCTACGGGCGCGGCAATTCACGCTCCGTGCCGATGGGCGCCGTTGTCGAGCAGATCAAGCGGTTGGCCGGCAACGGTTACGCGGAAGTGGTCCTGTCGGGCGTCGACATGACCAGCTTCGGCGCCGATCTTCCCGGCAGCCCCAAGCTTGGGCGTTTGGTCAGGACGATCCTGCGCCAGGTGCCGGACGTAAAGCGGCTGCGTCTGTCGTCGATCGATTCCATCGAAGCCGACGAAGAACTGCTTGAAGCCATCGCCACCGAAAAGCGGTTGATGCCGCATTTGCACCTTTCGCTGCAATCGGGCGACGACATGATCCTGAAGCGCATGAAGCGCCGGCATCTGCGCGCCGATTCCATCCGCTTTTGCGCCGACGTGCGCAAGCTGCGCCCCGACATCGTCTTCGGCGCCGACATCATCGCCGGCTTCCCGACCGAAACCGACGAGATGTTCGAGAATTCGCTGAAAATCGTCGAAGAATGCGGTCTCACGCACCTGCACGTCTTCCCGTTCTCGCCGCGCGAAGGCACGCCCGCCGCGCGCATGCCTCAGGTGCGGCGCGACGTCGTCAAGCAACGCGCCGGACGATTGCGCGCTGCCGGCGACGCCGCCTACCGCCGCCATCTCGAACGCCTGCAATCCAGCAACCAATCTGTCCTTGTCGAACGCAAGGGCCTTGGCCGTACCGAGGGGTTTACTCTGGCGGCCATCGACGCTGGCGAGCCGGGCGAGATCATCGATGCGGTCATCACCGGCCATGACGGCCAGCGGCTTGTCGCCGAACCCACACTGCGGGCTGCCTGATGGCTTTGAATTTCATCAAGAAAGTCTTCTCCTTCGGGTCAAAGAAGGTCGAGGAAACGTCTGCCGACGAGGCCGGCCAGCAGCTTGGCGCACCAGTCACCGATCAGGCGGATGCAGAGCGGCTGGCGGCGGAACAGGCAGCGCGAGAAGCAGAGGAGAAGACGCGGCAGGAAGCCGAGGTTGCCCAGGCTGCAAGGGAGGCGGAAGCGAAGGCGCGGTTGCTCGCCGAAGCCGATCGCATCGAGGCCGAATGGCTTGAAGAGCGCCGCCGCGAGGCCGAGGAGGCCGAACGGCTGGCGCAGGAGGATGCCAGAAGGCTTGCTGAAGAAGAGGCCGCGCGTCTTGCCGCAGAGACCGCTCGCAAGCTGGAGCAAGAAAAGGCCGAGCGGGAGAGCCAGGCTGCGGCGCGCGAGGCACAGGCTCGCCAGGCTGCGGAGGATGAACGCCTTGCCCGCGAACGCGCCGAGCAGGGAGCTGCTGCAAAGGCCGCACGGGACGCAGAAGATCGCGCAGCGCGGGAGGCCGCGGAAAAGGCCGAGCAGGAACGATTGGCCGCAGGCGAGCGCGAGAAGGCGCAAATCGCGGAACGTGAAGCGGCACATGCCGCCGAGCGCGAAGCCGAACGTCTAGCGGAGGCTGAACGCGCCGCAGAGGCAGAGCGTATTGCTGCTAAGACGGCTGCCGCGCCGGCGCCTGCCCCACCGCGCGAGCCCGAAGGCAAGGTCCCAGAGGGCAAGGTAACCGTCGCAAAGACGGTCGAGAAGAAGGCCGAGCCGGCAGCGCCCGCCGCGCCTGCGCCAAAACTATCCTGGTTCCAGCGCATGAAGGATGGGCTGGCGCGTTCGTCGCGCGAGCTGTCCGGAAACATCGCCGGCGTTTTCACCAAGCGCAAGCTGGACGAGGAAACGCTTCAGGACTTGGAAGATGTGCTGATCCGCGCCGATCTCGGCGTCGAGACGGCACTGCGCGTCACCGATTCGCTTGCCGCCAGCCGCTACGGTAAGGATGTGTCCGACGCCGAAGTCCGCGCCGTCATGGCGGCGGAAGTGGAAAAGGTCCTGGCGCCCGTTGCCAAACCGCTGGAACTCGACCTGTCGCACAAGCCCCATGTCGTGCTGGTCGTCGGCGTCAACGGCACCGGCAAGACCACGACGATCGGCAAGCTTGCCGCCAAGCTGACCGAAGGCGGCCTCTCGGTGATGCTCGCCGCCGGCGACACCTTCCGCGCCGCTGCCATCGAACAGCTCAAGATCTGGGGCGAACGCACCGGTTCCCCTGTTATCGCCACCAAGCTTGGCGCGGATGCAGCCGGCCTCGCCTACGACGCCTTCGAAAAAGCCAAGGCGGCTGGGTCGGACGTACTCATCATCGACACGGCGGGCCGGCTCCAGAACAAGGCCGAACTGA
>MKRZ01000006.1:76965-104921 GCA_001897075.1 Mesorhizobium sp. 61-13
AAGCGCCGCACACCGTCTTGCAGACCGTCGACGCCACCACCGGCCAGAACGCGCTCAACCAGGTCGAGATCTTCCGCAACATTGCCGGCGTGAACGGACTAGTCATGACCAAGCTCGACGGCACCGCCCGTGGCGGCATCCTCGTCGCCATCGCCGCAAAGCATAAGCTGCCGGTCTATTTCATCGGTGTCGGCGAGCAGGTCGACGACCTGGAGCCATTTTCAGCCAGTGATTTCGCCAAGGCCATTGCAGGCGTAGGCTAGAACATTATCCTCATCAATTCGGCGCCAGCCATCACTTTCATCGGTAGCGAGCCATCATGAACGCCCCAATCCTCGAAAGCGACCCTTCCGACCCCCCCAAGGCGAAGAAGGTAGCCATCAATCCGGGGCTCAAGCTCGCTCTCGAATTGGGCCCGCTGCTGGTATTCTTCTTTGCCAATGCGCGGGCGGCCTGGCTGGCCGAAATATTCCCCGCACTGACGGAGTTCGGGGGTCCCATTTTCATTGCCACCGGTCTCTTCATGACCGCGACGGCGCTTGCGCTGATCGTGTCGTGGCTGCTCACCCGTACCCTGCCGATCATGCCCTTGGTTTCGGGCATCGTCGTGTTCATCTTCGGCACGCTGACGCTCTACCTGCAGGACGATGTTTTCATCAAGATGAAGCCCACCATCGTCAACGCCCTGTTCGGCTTTATCCTGCTCGGCGGCCTCTATTTCGGAAAATCGTTGCTCGGCTATGTCTTCGATTCGGCTTTCAGGCTCGACGCCGAAGGCTGGCGCAAGCTCACCTTCCGCTGGGGCCTGTTCTTCCTGGTGATGGCCGTCGTCAACGAAGTTGTCTGGCGCAATTTCTCCACCGACTTCTGGATTGCGTTCAAGGTATGGGCCAACATCCCCATCACCATCCTGTTCACAGCAAGCCAGATGCGGCTGATCATGCGCCATTCCCTCGACGCACAAATAGAGAAGAAATAGCGCCGGATAGCGCACTAGCGCAAAATCGGCCCGTATGCATCCGGCGCATTGCTGCCCTGCAATATCTAGCTTTTGCGGTACAGCATCACCATGTCACACTCCGTAACTGAGGGAGGAACAACGCATCTCGCCTGCGAGGTGCCAATGGAGAACACCATGTTCCTGGACAACCTCATCGCCCGCGCTCGCAGCGGTATCGCCAAGCGCAAGGACTACAATCGGACTGTCAACGAAATCAAGAGCTTGACTGACCGCGACCTTGCCGACATGCGTGCCAGCCGCTCGGAAATGCTCTATCAGGTCCGCCAGCAATTCTTCGGCTAGGCGTCAATCCTTAGGAAGAGGCTTGGGCGGCCAGCGCCTTCTCGACTTCCGGCATGAGTTTGGTCCGAACCGAGTCCGGCGTCAGCGGACCGACATGCTTGTAGGCGATCTTGCCATCCTTGCCGACGACGAAGGTTTCCGGCACGCCGTAAACGCCCCAGTCGATGCCGGTGCGGCCGTTCTCGTCGACGCCTATCGCCTTGTAGGGATTGCCAAGTTCCGCAAGGAACTTCACGGCGTTCTCGCCCTTGTCCTTGTAGTTCATTCCCGCCAGCACGAAACGCTCATCCTTGGCCAGTTCAACCAGCAAGGGATGTTCTTCCCGGCAAGGCGCGCACCACGAAGCAAAGACGTTCACCAACGTCACCTTGCCGATGAAATCCTGGGATTTGAGCCCGGCAAGCCCGCTGCCCTCGAGAGGCGGCAGTTCGGTATTGGGCGCGACGTGCCCGATCAGCACCGAAGGCACTTCCGAAATGTCGCGGCCCGACATCAGTTGCGACAGGAACAGGCCGGCAAGACCGAGAAAAACCAGCAATGGAAGCAGCGGCAGGAACCGACGCCCGGCAGATTTTTGTACTTCATCGCTCACGATTTGGCGGCTCCGGGCCGGTCCGAGCGGCGGCGAATGCCAGATGCCTCGAGTTCGGCCAGTTCCCTCTTGCGCGCCCGCCGGTCAAGCAGGATCCAGCCCACCAGCCCTGTCAGCACGATCACCGTGGCAGCGTAGGCGGCGGCGACATAGAGATCATGCGTGCTCATGCGCTGAACCCCGCCACACGTCCCGCAACTGCCTGAACCACGCTATTTTGCGCCATCATGCCTTCCCTTAGCCCTCGCCCGGTGGTCACGCAATTGGCCACCGCGCCGCAGACGCACGCATGAACCAAACGTGATCAATCGCTGCCATGGCGAAGCGCCAAACCCGCCGCAAGCGGTCCGATAACGGCAAGGAAAAGCGTCAACGCGCTTAAGATGAGAAAAGGCTGGAGAAACGGATCGGGTTCCGCGACAGCGCCATAGCTTGCCGAAACGCCGAAGATGAGCACGGGTATGGTCAAGGGCAGCACCAGAACCGAAATCAAAAGCCCGCCACGCGGCAAGACAACCGCTACGGCCGCCCCTGCGGCACCGATGAAGGTGATGGCAGGCGTGCCGACAAGCAGCGTCAACGCCGTAGCGCCGATCGCCAGCGGCTCCATGTTCATGAACAGCCCGAGCAATGGCGCGGCAATCACCAATGGCAGCACGCAGCCAACCCAATGCGCCGCACATTTGACCAGCACCGTCAGCCCGAGGAAGTGGCGATCATCGGCAAGCACCATCAGATCGAGCGAGCCGTCCTCCCGGTCGGCCTGGAACAATCGGTCGAGACCAAGCAGCGATGCCAGCAATGCCCCGATCCACAAGATTGCAGGGCCGATGCGGGCCAGCAGGTTGAGATCGGGCCCGACGCCAAACGGAATCGTGGCAATGACGGCCAGGAAGAAGATGACGCCGGTCAGCGCACCGCCACCAGCACGCACACCAAGCCGCAGGTCGCGTGTAAACAGGGCTAGCACTGCGGTCTGCCTCCCAGGCGATCAGCCATGTGCGCTTTCTCCCATGCGCAATTCCTGTGCCTCGATGCCGAGCGGCAAATGCGTTGCCGCAACCACGATGCCGCTGGCGGCGCAATGCGCCGTCATCAACGCCGCAAAGCGTTCCTCCGACGCCTTGTCGAGGCCGGCGGTGGGCTCGTCCAGCAGCCAGATCGGCCGATGGTTGATCAGGAGCTTGGCGATCGAGATGCGGCGCTTCTGGCCGGTCGAGAGATAGCCGTATGGCAAATGTCCGATGCCGCCGAGCCCCACGACATTGAGCGCCTCGGCAATGGGCAGGCGCGGCTCACCGGTGAAGCGCTGCCAGAAATCGAGATTCTCCGTCACGGTCAGAGCCGTCTTCATTGCATTCTGGTGGCCGAGATAGTGACAGGCAGACGCGGGCGACGGATAAGCCTCGCCGGCATCCGCAAGACGCACGCTGCCTTCTGCTGCCGGCAAAAGCCCGGCCACGATGCGCAAAAGCGTCGATTTTCCGGAGCCGTTTGCGCCGGTGACGATCAACGCCTGCCCGGCATGGAGTTCAAAACCGACGCCGGAAAACACGATCTCGCCGCCGCGCTCGCCGCCAAGATTTTCGGCGATCAGCCGCATGGGTGTCCCTCCGTCCAAAGTCTGAGTGCTGCGGCTTTGGGCTGCGGCAAAAATGGCGATTCCGTGTCTAGAACTATTCCAGAAAATTCTCTATATGCGTGGCAACCGAGCCAGCGGTCGGCTCGGGAACCCAATTTGCGCCGAACCAGCGCGCGAGCCGCCTTTAACGGCCCGGACGCTTGGGGGTGGACAGCGGAAATGGCCGTACCCGCACCTTTGCGCGTGATGAGCATGCCATCGGAGTCCGTTCCCATTCAGGCTGAACCGACTTTAGGATGGGATCGCACGTGTCCAAATCTCTCGATAGTTTCAATTGCCGCCGCACTCTGACTGCCGGCGGCGCCGAATATGTCTACTATGATCTGGTCGAGGCCGAAAAGAACGGTCTGACCGGCATCGCCCAGCTTCCTTATTCCATGAAGGTGCTGCTGGAAAATCTCCTGCGTAACGAAGACGGCCGTTCCGTTACCAAGGAGAGCATCCATGCGGTCGCCGGATGGCTGACCGACAAGGGCACCGCCGGCGTCGAGATCGCCTACCGCCCGGCGCGCGTCCTGATGCAGGACTTCACCGGCGTCCCTGCCGTTGTCGATCTGGCCGCGATGCGCGACGGCATCGCCGCGCTCGGCGGCGACCCGCAGAAAATCAATCCGCTGGTGCCGGTGGATCTGGTCATCGACCATTCCGTCATCGTCGACGAGTTCGGCACGCCGATGGCGTTTTCGCGCAACGTCGAGTTGGAATATCAGCGCAACGAGGAGCGCTACAAATTCCTGAAATGGGGCCAGCAGGCATTCCGCAACTTCCGCGTCGTGCCGCCCGGAACCGGCATCTGCCACCAGGTCAACCTCGAATATCTCGGACAGGTCGTCTGGACCAATTCCGACGACGGCGAAACCGTCGCCTATCCCGACACCTGCGTCGGCACCGATTCCCACACCACCATGATCAACGGCCTCGGCGTTCTCGGCTGGGGTGTCGGCGGCATCGAGGCGGAGGCTGCCATGCTCGGCCAGCCGGTTTCCATGCTCTTGCCAGAAGTGATCGGCTTCCGACTCACCGGCAAGGTCAAGGAAGGCGTCACCGCCACCGACCTCGTGCTCACCGTCACCCAGATGCTGCGCAAGAAGGGCGTCGTCGGCAAGTTCGTCGAGTTCTTCGGCCCCGGCCTCTCCAACATGACGTTGGCCGACCGCGCCACCATCGGCAATATGGGCCCTGAGTACGGCGCAACCTGCGGCTTCTTCCCGGTCGATAGCGAAACGCTGCGCTACCTCAACATGTCCGGCCGCGCCGAAAGCCGCATCGAACTGGTCGAGGCCTACTCCAAGGCGCAGGGCATGTGGCGCCATGACGGCTCCGCCGACCCCGTTTTCACGGACACGCTCGAACTCGATCTCGGCGATGTGGTGCCGTCCATGGCAGGTCCCAAGCGTCCCGAAGGACGGCAGTCGCTGCAGGATATCCCCGCCGGTTTCGTCAAGGCGATGGATACCGAGTACAAGAAGGCAGCCGAAATCCACAAGCGCTACGCAGTCGAGGGCACCTCGCATGACCTCGGCCACGGCGACGTGGTGATTGCCGCGATCACGTCTTGCACCAACACCTCTAACCCGAGCGTGCTGATCGGTGCCGGCCTTCTGGCGCGCAACGCCAACCGCCGCGGCCTCAAGCAGAAGCCGTGGGTCAAGACCTCGCTGGCGCCTGGATCGCAGGTCGTCGCCGAATATCTGGAGAAGTCCGGCCTGCAGAAGGAACTGGACCAGATCGGCTTCAACCTTGTCGGCTTCGGCTGCACCACCTGCATCGGCAATTCCGGCCCGCTGCCGGCGCCGATTTCCAAGACCATCAACGACAAGGGCCTGATCGCCGCAGCCGTCCTGTCCGGCAACCGCAACTTCGAAGGCCGCGTCTCGCCGGATGTACAGGCGAACTACCTTGCTTCGCCGCCGCTGGTCGTTGCCCACGCGCTTGCCGGCACGGTGACGCTTGACCTGACCACCGAGCCGCTTGGCGAGGACCGCGACGGCAAGCCGGTCTACCTCAAGGAGATCTGGCCGACCTCGGCGGAAATCCAGGAGTTCATCGAAAAGAACGTGACGCGCGAACTCTTCGCCCGCAAATATGCCGACGTCTTCAAGGGCGACGAGAACTGGCAGAAGGTCAAGGTTCCGGAAGGCCAGACCTACGCCTGGGACAACAAGTCGACCTATGTGCAGAACCCGCCATACTTCGTCGGCATGAAGAGCGGCACCGGCAAGATCGGCGACATCAAGGGTGCACGCGTGCTCGGTCTGTTCGGCGACAAGATCACCACCGACCACATCTCCCCGGCCGGTTCGATCAAGGCTGCTTCGCCTGCCGGCAAGTACCTGACCGAAAATGGCGTCGCGGTCGCCGACTTCAACCAGTACGGCACTCGTCGCGGCAACCATGAAGTGATGATGCGCGGCACCTTCGCCAACATCCGCATTCGCAACCACATGCTGGGCGAAAACGGGCGCGAAGGCGGCTACACCATCCACTATCCGTCCAAGGAGGAGATGTCGATCTACGACGCCGCCATGGAATACAGGCAGGAAGGTGTGCCGCTGGTCATCTTCGCGGGCGTCGAATACGGCAACGGCTCGTCGCGCGACTGGGCTGCCAAGGGCACCAACCTGCTCGGCGTGCGTGCCGTCATCGCCCAGTCCTTCGAGCGCATCCACCGCTCGAACCTGGTCGGCATGGGCGTTATTCCCTTCGTCTTCGAGGAAGGCACCTCATGGGCCTCGCTCAACCTCAAGGGCGACGAACTGGTCGAGATCGATGGGCTTGAAACGATCAAGCCGCGCCAGAAGATGGTTGCCAAGGTCACCTATGGCGACGGCACCGTGAAGTCTATTCCCATCCTGTGCCGCATCGATACGGTCGACGAACTCGACTACTTCAAGAACGGCGGCATCCTGCAATACGTGCTGCGCGACCTCGTCGCCTGACGATCGCCGCATCGCTGCAAAAAGCCAAAACCGCCGGGGGAAACTCCGGCGGTTTTGTTACCTATGGCACACAAATTTCACCGCAACGTGACTTCCCGTTGACTGCGGCATCTGCCAAACAGGTCGGCAACGAGAAAGAAGTCGGGCAAGCCGGCGGATTCGGAAGTGCCATGGCATCTGGAAAACCATTGCGGCTAGCGGCCCTTGCGCTCGCATTGTCGGCATGTGCCGGAGCCTCGTCCGCTGCGGAAATCGAGAAGCCTTTGGGCGTGGTGGAATTGTTCACCAGCCAGGGCTGCAACTCCTGCCCGCCCGCAGACCAGCTCTTCACCGAACTCGCCGACAAGGACGACATCGTGGCGCTCGCCTACCATGTCGACTACTGGGACTATCTCGGCTGGCGCGATACATTGAGCCGCAAGGAAAACACCGAACGCCAGTATGACTATATGCGGGCATTCGGCGGCCGATCGGTCTATACGCCGCAAGCCGTGATCAATGGCCGAACCCACGTCAATGGCGCCAGCCGCACGGCGGTCGACGGCACATTGGCGAAATTGCGGAAATCGGGCGACGGCATGCAGGTCGCCATCAAGGTCAGGCGCGACGGCGACGGTATTGTCATCGAGGCCGGTGACGCCACCGCCACCAGCGTCTCCGAGGCGCCCATGGCACATGTCGTAATCGTCTATTTCGACCCGCCGCAGACAATCGAGATAGGCAAGGGCGAGAATGGCGGCCGCAAGATGACCTATTGGAACGCCGTTTCAGGCATCCAGACCGCCGGCATGTGGCACGGCAAAGCACAGCGCTACGAGTTGCCCGCCAGCGAGGTCGCCAAGAAGGGCGGCTGTGCCGTTCTGCTCCAGTCTGTCGCGAAAGACGGCCTGCCCGGGCCGATCATCGGAGCGGCATTCGTAACGCGCCCGAAAGCCCGTTAGAGCGAGCCGGTCAAACTGACAAAAATCGAGGAAAACTGCCCGTTGCCTCGCTCTTGGCGAGGTTGGTTCGATCCGACTCAGACCCGTGGGCGGGGGGCTTGGGGGTTACGAGCCAGTGCCGGACCGAACCGTCTCAGGCAACATGGGTAAACTCGTCGGACATTGGGGCGTTAGCGCGGATAAAAAACGGCGAAAATGTGGCGACGCATCACCAATTCCAACACCTCGTTCATAAACGTGACAACAGGCGCCGTCGCCAAGGCGCGCCTCGCCCCATCGCCTCACCCTTGCAATTCCGCCATGAAAGCGCGAACCTGTCCCCACGGCACAATTCACATTGGCCTGTTCGAGGGATTGAGGCATGAGCGAAGGCGGCGGAGGCACGGGGGACCCAGACGCATCCGCAATATTGATCCCACTTCACGAGGCGCGTCGCGAACGCCTCGATATGCCGGTCGCGTTCGACCGGCGTGAGCTTGATCTGATCCTGAGGCTCTATGGACGCATGGTCGCCGCCAACGAGTGGCGCGACTATGCAATCGACCATTTGTCCGACCGCGCGGTGTTTTCGGTGTTCCGGCGCGCCAGCGAGGTTCCGTTGTTCCAGATCGTCAAGGACCCGCGGCTGGCCAGGCGGCAAGGGGCATTCTCGGTGGTGGCCGCCGGCGGTCGTATCCTCAAGCGCGGCCACGAACTGGCGCGCGTGCTCGGCGTCTTCGACAGCACGCTCAGGCTGGTGAAAGCCTAGACCGGCGCGGCCGGCCTCTGCATCACCTTTCCGCAAGTGAATCAACATGTTGGCTTGGCAGAATCGCGGGCGGCCGGTTGGCTCTCAAGCCTCCTGGCGGAATCTCCGTTCCGGCCATGAATCCGCATCCGGCGCGCGGCTGGTGCCGCCATTCAGTTCCAGTTGCATGAAAACCGTATCCAGCCAGCGCTCGTGCTTGTAGCCGGAGCCTTCCAGCCGGCCGCAATGGCGAAAGCCCAGTTTCTCATGCAGGCGAACGGAAGGGCTATCGTCACTGCCGTCGCCGATCACCGCGACGAGTTGCCGGAAGCCCAGTTGCCGCACCGCATCGATCAACGCGCGCATCAATTCCGCGCCGACCCCTCGGCCCTTTGCCGCTGGAGCCACATAGACCGAATCCTCGACGATGAAACGATAGGCCGGGCGCGTCCGGAATGGCCCGGCATAGGCATAGCCGAGAATGCTGCCGGATCCGTCCACGGCAACCAGATAGGGGAAACCGCCGGCGCGCAGCGTGTCATGGCGTGCCCGCATTTCGGCAAGTGACGGCGCTTCAAGCTCGTAGCTGGCAGTGCCATGGAGAACGGCATCCGAGTAAATCTCTGTGATCTGTTCGAGATCCGCTTCAGTTGCTTCTCGTATCATCATTTTGCTCAATAAATAGGCATCTTTATTTTCTGCCTTTTATTACATCAAACATCACGGCAAATGAAAAGGGCGGCCGTTGGGCCGCCCTTGGCATTTATCTGGTCCAGCCGTGTTTAGCGGCGGTCGCCCATGAACTGCAGCAGGAACATGAACAGGTTGATGAAGTCGAGGTAAAGGGTAAGCGCACCCATGATCGACTTGCGTCCGGCCACGACCTGGTCGTCACCCTCGAAATACATCTCCTTGATCTTCTGCGTATCGTACGCGGTCAGGCCCGCGAAGATCAGCACGCCGATCGCCGAAACGGCGAACGAGAGAGCCGACGACTGCAGGAAGATGTTGATGACCATCGCGATGATCAGGCCGAACACGCCCATGATCAGGAACGATCCCATCGCGGTCAGGTCGCGCTTGGTCGTGTAGCCATAGAGCGACAGCGCGCCGAAGGCGGCCGCCGTTGCGAAGAAGGTCTGCGTCACGCTAGCGGTCGTGTAGATCAGGAAGATCGACGACAGCGACAGGCCGACGAGGCCGGCATAGACCCAGAAAGTGGTCTGGGCGGCCGGCACGCTCATCGACTGAACGCGGAACGACAGGAAGAACACGGCAGCGAGAGGGGCAAGAATGACCACCCATTTCAGCGGCGAAGCGAAGATCGCGTAGCCGAAGGAGGTCAGCATCTGGCCACTCGGCAGCGTGGCGACGGCGGCCGACGGATCATTGGTCGTCGCCATCATGATGGCGGCGACGGCGGCAAGGCCGGTGATCAAAAGGCCCATGCCCATCAGATTGTAGACGCGGATCATATATGCGCGCAGGCCCTCGTCGATAGCCGCATCCGTGCGGCCATAGGGAACCGTGCGCGTCTGGTAGTTGCGTAGGGGTTCAGCCATGGAATTCCTCTGTTGCTTCTGCCCCGTCGGGTGTCGGGTTCTTTCCAACCCAGGCGCCGCTGGCGGGGCTCCAGCATGCCTACGGCAAAATATGAGGGTTCTTGCCCTCCAGAACAAGGCCTGTAACCACCGGCAACGCTTCGTGAAAGCATAAAAATGCAGATTTCGAGCGCAATTTGGCTAAAGATTACCAAGAATTAACGAAATTCTCAGGGTCGAAGGCCTCTCGAGATCAAAGGTTGCGCAGTACCGGCGCGGCCTTGTGCCCCAGCACCCGCCATGTTCCGGCAAGCCCGATCCCGACCGTAAGCACCAGGGCAAGGACGATCGTCATCAGCGCGACCTCTGGCGAAAACTGCGAAGGCAGCGTCATGATCTCGCTCACCACAAACCATGCCGCGACCCCGCCTGCGGCAAGCGCGAACACAGCCGTGGCCAGCCCGATCAGCATATACTCCAGCGCAAACGCGGCTATCAGCGTCCGGCGCGTCGCACCGAGCGTCTTCAGCACCACGGCATCGTGGATGCGGGCACTGTTGCCTGCGGCAAGGGCGCCGGCCAGCACCAGCACGGACGACACCAGGGCGACCGCGGCGGCCGCGCGGATCGCTACGCCAAGTTCTCCGATAAGCCGGTTGACGACATCAAGCGCATCCTTGACCCGCACGGTCGTCACCGCCGGAAAGGCGCGGGTAACGGCATTCAGCACCCGCGCATCTTCCGCTGGGGTCGCCTCCTTGTCCGCCAGCGTCGCCAGCCAACTGTGCGGCGCGCCGGCAAAAGTGTTCGGAGAAAACACCATGACAAAGTTGATGCCCATCGATTCCCACTGCACTTGCCGGAAGCTGGCGATCCGGGCGCTGATGTTGCGGCCCAGCACATTCACCGTCACCGTGTCTCCCAGCTTGAGGCCAAGCTCCTGCGCTTCATGCGCTGAAAACGACACCAATGGCTCGCCGGTATAGTCGGACGGCCACCATTTCCCCTCGCTCAGCGTGGAATTGGCCGGCAGGCTCGCCTCGTACGTGAGGCCGCGATCGCCGCGCAGCACCCACGCCCCGGCAGCAGGGATATTGGCCTTGGCCACGTCGACACCGTCCAGCGCCATGATGCGGCCGCGCAGCATCGGCACCTTCACCAAGGCCCCATCGGGAGCCTCGGCCGCAACCAGCTTGGAAAACGCATCGACATCGCTGGCCTGGATATCGACGAAGAAGAAATTCGGAGCCATCTGCGGCAGGCTGCCGGTAATCTGGCGGCGCAGATTGCCGTCGATCAAAGCCAGCGTCACCAGAAGCGTCAGCCCGAGACCGAGCGACAGCACCACTGACGGCGTCAAGGCACCGGGACGATGGATGTTGCCGACGGCTAGCCGCAGCACCGTCGACCGGATGCGGGGCGCTTTCCGTGCCAGCCATTGCACAAGAAAGCCGACAATCCGCAAAACGAGGAAGGAGATCACCGTCGCGCCGACAAAAATCCAGCCTATGCGGCGATCCTCGGCGCTGAAGATTGCAAGGCCGGCAAGGCCTAGCGCGATCACCAGCGCTCCAACCACGTAGATGACACGCGGCATGCCTCGGCTTGCAAATCCCATTTCACGAAAAAGGGCAGTCGCCGGCACGTCGCGCGCTCGTCCGAGCGGCAAAAGCGCAAAAGCCAGCGTAACCAGGAGGCCGAAAGCGGCGGCAAGACCGAGCGCGCCGGGGTAGACGCTTGCCTGCGCCGGCACCGGAATGACCGATTGCAGCGCCGCGCTGGCAGCAAACGGCATCAGCGCCCCAAGCACAAGGCCGACGACAATACCAAGCCCTGCAATCACGAGGATCTGTACCAGATAGACCGTGAAGACAAAACCGCCCGATGCGCCGAGGCTCTTGAAGGTCGCGATGACCGAGCGCTTGCCGTCGAGATAGGCGCGCACGGCATTGGCCACGCCGACGCCGCCGACCACCAGTGCCGTCAGGCCAACCAGCGTCAGGAACTGCGAGAACCGTTCGATGTTCGACGAAAGCCCCGGCGCAGCGTTGGTGCGCGTGCGCACCGACCAGCCGGCCTGCGGGAAGGCCGCGCGCGCCTCGACCTCCAGTCTCTTGACGTCGGCTTCGTCTGATCCGGCAGGCAGCCTGACCTTGTAGGAATGCTCGACCAGGCTGCCCGGCCGGATGAGGCCGGAAGCATTCAGCCCTTCCATCGAGACAAGCAGGCGGGGAGCAAAGCCGAAACCATCCGAAACGGCGTCCGGTTCGGTGGTCAAAACGGCGCGCAGTTCAAAAGTTGCCTCACCCAGCCTGATCTTGTCGCCGGGCTTCAGCCCAAGCCGTTCGAACAATAACTCCGGCGCGGCAGCTCCGAACACGCCCGAGCGTTCGTCAAACAGCTCGCTTCTGGAAAGCGCGGGCTGCGTCTCCAATGACCCATAAAGCGGATAGGCTGTATCGACGGCCTTGGCCTCGACCAGAGCCTGGTCGGAACCGTCCTCCAGACGCGCCATGGAGCGCATGTTGGCGCTATGCGACAACGTCCCCAATCCTTCGAGATAGGAACGCTCCTCGGCGCTCGCCTCGCGCTGGTTGAGCTGGAAGCGCAAATCGCCGCCCAGCAGTGGCTGACCTTGGTTGGCAACGCCATCCGCAATCGATTGCGCAACCGAATTGACGCCGCCGATCGCCGCCACCCCAAGCGCGATACAGGCAAGGAATATAGCAAAGCCCGACAGCCCGCCCCGCATCTCGCGCAAGGAAAACCGGAGGGCGAGGACGAGCGTTCTGGCCAGCGTCATCAGGCAATCGCCTTGACGGCGGGAGCCTGTTCGATGCGGCCTGAACGCATGGCGATCTGGCGCGCGCAACGTGCAGCCAATGCGGGATCATGAGTTACCAAAACCAGCGTCATGTCGCGCTCGGCAGCCTTGGTGAAGAGAAGATCGGCAACTTGCTTGCCGGTTGCCTGGTCGAGATTGCCGGTCGGCTCGTCCGCAATCAGGATCGGCGGCGACGGCGCCAACGCCCGGGCAATCGCCACGCGCTGCTGCTCACCACCGGACAGTTCACCCGGATAATGCGTGACGCGATCGCTGAGCCCCACCGCCGCCAGTTCCCTTTCCGCCACCGCAAAGGGATCGGGATGCCCGGCCAATTCAAGCGGCACGGCCACGTTCTCGAGCGCCGTCATGTTGGGGATCAGGTGAAATGACTGAAACACGATGCCGATATTGCGGCCCCTGAACGCCGCGATCTGGTCTTCGGTCTTGCCGTTCAGCAACTCGCCGGCAATGCGTATCGCACCTTGATCCACCCGCTCCAAACCGGCGAGAACCATCAGCAGGGTCGATTTGCCCGAACCGGATGGACCCACGATGCCGGTTGCTTCGCCCGCCGATATGGAGAGACTGACGCCCTTCAGCACATGGACCGACGAAGCGCCCTCTCCAAGCGTCAGCGACACGTCTTTCAGTTCGATGACGGCTTCTGTCAAAGCGGATTCATCCTATATGGGAAAAGTATTCTGAAATTGTCCTCGTCATATGGGGCCTGCCGCATGGCTTTCAAACACATCCTTGCCCTGATTGTCACGCTCGCGGCATTCACGATTGCGCCAGCGGCCGCCGTCAGGGCCGAGCCCTTGCAGATCGTCGGTTTCGGCGACAGCCTGATGGCGGGCTTCGGCCTTGGCCCCGGCGAAGGCTTTACCGACAAATTGCAGACTGCGCTGCAATCCAAGGGTCATGATGTGGCCGTCGCCAACGCCGGCGTCTCCGGCGATACGACAAGCGGCGGCCTCGCCCGCCTCGACTGGTCGGTTCCCGATGGGACCAGGCTCGTCATCCTCGAACTCGGCGCCAACGACATGCTGCGCGGTGTCGAGCCGGCCCTGGTCGAACAGAACCTCGACGCCATGCTGTCGCGCCTGAAAAAGCGCGGCATTCCGGTGGTGATGGCCGGCATGGTCGCGGCCCCCAATCTCGGCCATGCCTATGGCGAGCAGTTTGGGGCGATCTACCCCACTTTGGCGCAAAAATACGGCGCTACGCTCTATCCGTTCTTCCTCGATGGCGTGGCCGGCGACAAATCCATGCAGCTCGAAGACGGCATGCATCCAAATGCCGCCGGGGTCGAACGCATGGTCGAACGCTTCCTGCCGACAATGGAAAAGGCCTTGGCCGGGCTCCCGGCCGCCCAGTAGCACAATAGCCACAGCTTCCGTAAGGGTAAGCTGTGGGCACCCCCGCCGGCAACAAACCGCTTGCCCCAGCCTGCTATCGGTGATTCGCTAGATCAAGAGAGTTCGATTCGGGGACAGGAGGCTGCCAATGCCACGTCTTTTCACCGCCCTCGAAATTCCGCGTGACGCTGCCCTCTCTCTCTCGCTTCTCAGGGGAGGTCTGCCCGGCGCCCGCTGGATAGACGTCGAAAACTATCACATCACCTTGCGTTTCATCGGCGACGTGCCCGGCCACGTCGCCGACGACATCGCCAATGAACTCGACCGTGTGCGGCGGCCTTCGTTCACGTTGGCGCTCTCCGGTGTCGGCGCCTTTGGCCAGAAGAAGCCGCACGCGGTCTGGGCAGGCGTCACCGCCTCTCCGGGCATGACGGCCTTGCAGGCTGAAATCGACCGTATCTGCCACCGCATGGGCATACCGGCCGACCCGCGCAAATTCATGCCGCATGTCACGCTGGCACGGTTGCGCAATTCCAGCCCTCTCGATGTCGCAAGCTATCTTTCGGCGCGCGGCAACTTCGCCGCAACGCCCTTCCGCGTCGGCAGGTTCGTGCTGATGTCGTCGCGCGATTCAGTCGGCGGCGGCCCCTACATCGTCGAGGAAGCCTGGCCGCTGCTGGGCACCGACACGCGTTCGGCCAACCGGCTAGAAAGCACATCCGACGCTTCGCGGATCATGCGATAGACTGCAGCAAAGCCGTCGGGACCGCCGTAATACGGGTCAGGCACATCGCGCACCTTGCCGTCGGCAAACTCAAGGAACAGGTGGATGCGATCACGGGCATCTGCCGGCGCGAGGCGCTGCAGTTCCTCGACATTGCTCTGGTCCATGCCGAGGATGAGATCGAAGCGTGAAAAGTCGCCCGCGGTCACCTTGCGCGCTTTCTGCCTTGAAATGTCGATGCCGTGACTGGCGGCGATCGCGACGGACCGCGGATCGGGTGCCGATCCCGCATGCCAACCGCCGGTGCCTGCCGAATCGAGTTCGAAAAATTCGCTCAGCCGCTTTTCCTGAATAACCGAAGCGAACACGCCTTCGGCCAGCGGCGAACGGCAGATATTGCCGAGGCAAACGAACAGGATTGATTTTTTGGGCTTCGCGTCCATCGATCCCGCGCTATGTTTGCGTGCACGAATAGCCGATAGCATGGATGGACCGCATGGGACGAGAAAAACTCGACAGGGACGCAATCAAGGAAGCGCTGGCCGGTTTGCAAGGCTGGTCACTCGCCGCGGACGGCGGCTCCATTAACCGCACATTTACCTTGCGGAATTTTTCCGAGGCCTTCGCCTTCATGGCGCGCGTGGCGCTCGCGGCGGAAAAGATGGACCACCATCCCGATTGGTCGAACGTCTACAAGACGGTCAACATTACCCTGAACACCCACGACGCCGGCGGCCTGACTGCGCTCGACGTGGAATTGGCCAAGAAGATCAATCGCATCTTCGGCGACTGAACCGGTTCCATCTTGCAGTGGGGGGCGGTCTTTACCACATTTCCCCTGCGGGCATCCTTGAAGGCAGGCCCGCGAGGAGACGACAAGCGATGGCAAAGGACAACGACTTCGACTTCATTGATCTTGGCGGCAAGTCCGGCAACGAAAGCGAAGTGCGTGCGAAATTCTGGCGCAAGGCCAAGCAGGCCGCGCGGCAGATCCCATTCATGGAAGATGTCGTCGCTGCATACTATTGCGCGCTCGACAAGAACACACCGCTGCGCGCCAAGGGCATCCTGCTGGCCGCTCTCGGCTATTTCATCTTGCCCGTCGACACCATTCCCGACGTCATCCTCGGCCTCGGCTTCACCGACGATATCGCCGTGCTGACGGCCGCGATCACCGCGGTTCGCGCCCACATCACCCCGGCGCACAGGCTGGCGGCACGTCAGGCAATCGCCGACAATGGGTGACGACGGCAGCACGCCGCATCCCGCCAGTCAAATTCTCGCCTTTTTCCTGCTTTCCAAGTCGCGCCAGGGACATGGTGCTTGGGCCGGATGTACGCGGCCAGGCACCGATATGGCGGCGGTTTCCTATGGCGAAGTGCTTTCTTGCAGAACTTCATCCTTTGGTAACCCAGATTAAATCAAAATAAAGCGAACGGGCAGGCCGAGACGCCGGCCTGCCCCCGCACCATTTGGAATACGGGAAACACAATGCGCGGATTGATTGCTACAGTTTCAAGCTTGGTGCTGATCGCCGCGGCGACGCCAGCGCTCGCCCAACAGGCAACCAAGATCGGGCAGCACAATGCCTGGGGCACCTACAGCTACCAGGCAACCAACGGCAAGGTGTGCTATGTGCTCACCGTGCCGACCGACAAGCAGCCGCCAACGCTCGATCACGGCGACATGTTCTTCTTTGTCAGCCAGCGGCCCGGCCAGCAGGTCTCCTACGAGCCGCAGTTCATTGCCGGCTACAATTTCCAGGAAAATTCCAAGGTCACCGTTTCAGTCGGCGACAAGTCCTTCACCATGTTCACCCGCGGCAAGTCCGCTTGGGTCGAGAACGCTGCCGAAGAACCCGTGCTGATCGCCGCCATGAAAGGCGGCACGGACATGAAGGTGCAGGCCAAGTCCGGCCGCGGCAACGCCACGAACTACGTCTTCTCGCTGAAAGGCATTTCGGCGGCGCTGAGTTCGATCGCCAGCTGCAAATAGAAATGTCCTGATCAACTCGCCAACTGGCGAACCAGATCGCTCATGGCGTCCGGGGCAACCAGCCAGGCTGTCACGGCTATCATTTGCAGCAACACGATCAGGTGAAGCAGCGTCCTGAAAGGCTCCTTGCGCGTCTTGTGCCGGAATATCTGTTGGGCCGCTATGGCGCCCAGGCTGCCGCCGATCAGTGCAAGCCCCAGCAGGGTCCGTTCACTGATCCGCCGTGCGCCGACCTCCGCCAACTGCTTGTCCCACCAGAAGGCCACGAACGCGGCGCCATTTACGACGAGCAAGGCGAGCAGAAGATTGGCGATGGATACCATTGGGCGACCGGCTTACAACGTGACGCTGCGATTGTTGCATGTTAAAGGTTACCGCATAGCCTGCTGGCTCGAACGAACATGCCTCTCGCCAACCCCAAGCTTACCACCATTGGCTTCGATGCCGACGACACGCTGTGGCAGAACGAGCAGTTCTTCCGGCTGACCGAGGACCATTTCGTCGCCCTGCTTGCCGATCACGCCGAGGCAAGTGGTCTCAAGCAGCGGCTTCTCGACGCCGAGCGGCGAAATCTCCAGCTCTATGGTTTCGGCATCAAGGGCTTCACCCTGTCGATGGTCGAAACCGCGATAGAAGTCACTGACGGCAAGGTGCCGGCAGAAATCATCGCCAGCATCGTCAAGGCCGGCCGGGAAATGCTTTCCCACCCCATCGAGACGCTGCCCCATGCGCGCGAAACCCTGGAGAAGCTGGCCGGCAGCTTCCGGTTGGTGCTGATCACCAAGGGCGACCTGTTCGACCAGGAGCGCAAACTCGCGCAGTCCGGGCTCGGCGAACTGTTCGACGCGGTGGAAATCGTCAGCGGCAAGCAACCCGACACCTATGACCGCATTTTCAGCCGTCACGGCGATGGCCCCGAAAAGAGCATGATGGTCGGCAATTCGCTGAAATCCGACGTGGTTCCCGCATTGCAAGCCGGCGGCTGGGGTGTCTATGTCCCGCATGACCTGACCTGGGTTCTGGAGCACGCCGAACCGCCAGTCGATGAGCCGCGTTTCAGGCAGCTTGCCCATCTCGGTGAATTGCCGGACCTTTTGGCCGCGTTGCAGCAGCGGTGACGGCGCAGCACACCTGTGATATGTCGCCGGTAACTCCTATCTGTAACGGTCCCTCGACCGAGTAAACGAACCGTAATGGCCTTATCTATCGATCTGACCTCTGACGCGACCCGCGCCGCCCTGGCTGCACGCGCCACTATGCCTGAAAAGCCGTCGCTGGTCGGCTTGAGCCGTCCGGAACTTGCCGAGGCGCTGGTCACCGCAGGCATCGTGCCCGAGCGGCAGGCCAAGATGCGCGCCAGCCAGCTTTGGCACTGGCTCTATGTGCGCGGCGTGTCCGACTTTGCCGAGATGTTCAACATCTCCAAGGATTTGCGGGCTGCTCTCGACAAGCACTTCACCGTGTCGCGCCCCGAGATCGTTGAAGAGCAGATTTCAACCGACGGCACGCGCAAATGGCTTTTCCGCTTTCCGCCGCGCGGTGCCGGCCGACCCGTAGAGATCGAAACCGTCTACATTCCCGAAGAAGGACGCGGCACGCTCTGCATCTCCTCGCAGGTCGGCTGCACGCTGACTTGCTCGTTTTGCCACACCGGCACCCAGAAGCTGGTGCGCAACCTGACCGCGGAAGAAATCCTCGCCCAGTTGCTCACCGCCCGCGACCGTCTCGGCGATTTTCCCGACCGCGACACACCTGCCGGCGCCATCGTGCCTTCGGACGGCCGCAAGGTCTCCAACATAGTCATGATGGGCATGGGCGAACCGCTCTACAATTTCGAGGCGGTGAAGAAGGCGCTGCTGATAGCCTCCGATGGCGATGGGCTTGCGCTGTCGAAGCGCCGCATCACGCTGTCCACCTCCGGGGTCGTGCCGGAAATCACCCGCACCGGCGAAGAGGTCGGCGTCATGCTGGCGATCTCGCTGCACGCCACCAATGACGATCTTCGCGACCTTCTGGTGCCAATCAACAAGAAGTTCCCGCTCAAGGATTTGATCGCCGCCTGCCGTGCCTATCCGGGCCTGTCGAACGCTCGTCGCATCACTTTCGAATATGTGATGCTGAAGGACGTCAACGATTCCCTCGATGACGCCAAGGCGCTGGTGCACTTGCTGAAAGGCATTCCGGCCAAGATCAATCTGATCCCGTTCAATCCGTGGCCGGGCACCAACTACCAGTGCTCGGACTGGGAGACGATCGAGAAGTTTGCCGACTACATCAACAATGCCGGCTACGCGTCACCGATCCGCACGCCGCGCGGCCGCGACATCCTCGCCGCCTGCGGTCAGTTGAAATCGGAATCGGAACGCATGCGCAAAGTGGACCGTCTTGCGCTGGAAGCGATGATGATCGCCGGCCACGGCGAGGCATGATGGGGCGGATACTCGCCTATCTGCTCCGCTTCGCCGTCATCCTCATTGGATATGTCGCAGCCGTTCTGGCGGCCAGCGCATTCATCCATGTGCTTTTTCTTGGCTCAGCCGGATTTCTCGAACAGGACGTGCGGCCGGTGACTGGGGCCGCCATGATGTTTTCCGTCCCCTTCGTCGCACTTTTCGTGGCCTACTTCGTCTTCTTCCCATCCGCCGTCGCAATCGGCGTGGCGGAATTGCTGGGCCGCAGGGACTGGCTCTCCTATGCATTTTTCGGCGCAGCAGTCGGCATTTCGTTCATTGCAACGGCGTCTGGCAATGTCGATGGCGGCTACGACCTGACCAGGACTCCGGTCGCGCTCGGCATTGTCGGAGCCGGCATGGTTGGTGGCATTGCCTACTGGCTGACCGCCGGGCGCTGGGCGGGAAGCTGGCGCTCCGCGCCGCCGCCGCAGGTGCCTACTTCGCCTGAGCCGTAAGGATCTTCAGCGCAAAGGCGGAAAACACGCCTGCCAGCATGTAGTCGACCACGCGCGTGATCTTTGGGCTGGCCTTCATCGCCGCCGAGAACTTTTCCGCCGCAAACACCATCGGTGCAGTCACCGGGATCGACAGCACGACAAACATGAAGCCGAGGAAGAACAGCTTCCCGGGCGCATGCGGGTCATGCGCCGAGACGAATTGCGGCAGAAACGTCATGAAGAACAGGATGATCTTCGGATTGAGCAGGTTTACGCCAAGACCGGCAGCCCAGGCACGAAACAGCGAGACCTGAGGTCCACCCTTCTGCTCCGGCGAAAAAGCCGAGCCCTTGGTGAGCGCCTGCCAGGCAAGAAACACCAGGTAGCCGGCGCCGAAAATCTTGAGCACGAAAAACGCGGTCGGAGAAGCAACGATCAGGGCCGAGATGCCGACGACGACCAGCGTCGTGTGAACCAGCGTCCCGCACAGAGCCCCAGCCATCGAGGCAAAGCCCGCCACCCGCCCCTGGTTGAGCGTACGGCTGACGAACAGCGTCATGTCCGGGCCGGGCGTTATCGCCAGGATGATGGTGGCGATGGAAAACTGGATCAGCACGGAAAGGTCTGGAACGAAGGACATCTGTTGGCCCGCCTGACTTTCATTGGAAAGGGCGTCGCTTAACGCGACGCCCTAAGATGGTTGTAGCTCGACCGACGGCTTTCGCCGTCCGATCGGCTCCATTTATCCAATACGCAGCTTAGCTGTCAAAGTAGCTCTGCGTCCCATGTGCCTCGATCGCCTCGGCAAGGCGGCTGAGCGCATGGACATAGGCAGCTGTGCGCACGGTGATGCCGCGCGATGTCGCCAGTTCCCAGATCGCGCGGCCCTCGCGCTCCATGATGACGCGCAGCTTCTCGTGGATTTCAGGCAGCTCCCAGTAATAGCCCTGCTTGTTCTGCACCCACTCGAAGTAGGAAACGGTGACGCCGCCGGCATTGGCAAGGATATCAGGCAACACCACGACATTGCGCTTGGCGAGGATCTCGTCGGCGTCGTGCGTGACCGGGCCGTTGGCCAGTTCCAGCACCACGCGCGCCTTGATCGTGTCGGCATTGTCGATGCGGATCATGTTCTCCAGTGCCGCGGGCACCAGAACGTCGCAATCGACGCCGACCAATTGGTCAGCGCTCAAGGCCTCGTGGCCATCCTTGCCGATGGTCTGGATGACGGATTTGTCTTCCTTCTTGGCCGCAAGCAGCGCTTCAAGCGAAAGTCCGCCCGCCGACTTTACCGCGCCGCCGGAATCGGAAACGGCAACGATGCTGTGCCCGTCCGCCGCAAACAGCGAGGCAATATGCTGGCCGGCATTGCCGAACCCCTGGATGGCGATGCGCAGCTTGCCCTTGAGGCCGAGCTCGGTGAACAGGTGCCGGACCAGATAGTAGCCGCCGCGCGCCGTCGCATCGCCGCGACCGACCGAACCGCCGAGGGCCAGCGGCTTGCCGGTGATGACCGCCGGCGAGGCGTGGCCGACGATCTGGCTGTACTCGTCTGCCATCCAGCCCATGATCATGGCGTTGGTGTAGACATCCGGCGCCGGAATATCGCGGTCCGGTCCGATAATGCGCGAGAACGCCTGCATGTAGGAGCGCGACAGGCGTTCCAACTCGGCCTTGGAAAGCTTGCGCGGGTCAACCTGGACCGCGCCTTTGCCGCCGCCGTAAGGCAGGTTCATGACGGCGCACTTGAACGTCATCCAGAACGCCAGCATCTCGACCTCGTCGGCCGACGCATCTGGGTGGAAACGAATGCCGCCCTTGGTCGGGCCGCGCGTGTCGTCGTAACGGCATCGCCATGCCAGGAACGATTTTCGCGAGCCGTCGTCCATGCGGATCATCAAGCGCGCCTTGGTCGTTTCTCGCGGATATTTCAGCTTCTCGATAACATCTGCATCGACGTTGATGTGCCGGGCGGCTTCGTCGAGACGAACAAGGGCGCTATCAAGTAGGCTGTCTTCGGGCATCATGAGTTCCTGTCTGGCTTGATGATACTTGCGTGGTGGGGTGGACGGGCTTTCCATTGCATAAAAATTGGGCAATGCCCAATGAAACTTTGTTTCCTATGCTGGCGTTTTTCGTCTTGTCGCGCCAATCGTTTGGACCAGGGCGGCATCGCGTTTCCACAATTCGCCCGAAAGCTTGTCCGGCAGCACTTTCCTGCTTATGAGTGCGCACGAATTTCACGTCACGCCACCAATCGAAAAGACACCGGAAACACCCATGTCCAAGCTGAAAGACGTCAAGAAGGTCGTGCTCGCCTATTCCGGCGGCCTCGACACTTCGATCATCCTGAAATGGCTGCAAACGGAACTCGGAGCCGAGGTCGTCACCTTCACGGCCGATCTCGGCCAGGGCGGCGAACTTGAGCCGGCGCGCAAGAAGGCGGAGATGATGGGCATCAAGGACATCCGCGTCATGGATGTGCGCGAGGAGTTCGTCTCCGATTTCGTCTTCCCGATGTTCCGCGCCAACGCCCAGTATGAAGGCCTCTATCTGCTCGGCACCTCGATCGCGCGGCCTCTGATCTCCAAGCATCTTGTCGATATCGCCCGCGAAACCGGTGCCGATGCCGTCGCCCACGGCGCCACCGGTAAGGGCAACGACCAGGTCCGCTTCGAACTCTCGGCCTACGCGCTGAACCCCGACATCAAGGTCATCGCGCCTTGGCGCGACTGGTCGTTCAAGTCGCGCACCGACCTGCTCGATTTCGCCGAAAAGCACCAGATCCCGGTGCCGAAGGACAAGAAGGGCGACGCGCCATTCTCGGTCGACGCCAATCTCTTGCACTCGTCCTCCGAGGGCAAGGTGCTGGAAGACCCGTGGATCGAGCCGCCGGAATTCGTTCATCAGCGCACCGTCTCGCCCATGGATGCCCCCGACAAGGTCACCGAGATCGAGATCGAATTCCTCAAGGGCGATCCCATCGCCCTCAACGGCAAGAAGCTGTCGCCGGCGTCGATGCTGGCGGCGCTCAACGATCTCGGCCGCGACAACGGCATCGGCCGGCTCGACCTGGTCGAGAACCGCTTCGTCGGCATGAAGTCGCGCGGCGTCTACGAGACGCCCGGCGGCACCATCCTGCTCGCCGCCCATCGCGGCATCGAATCGATCACGCTGGACCGTGGTGCGGCTCACCTCAAGGACGAGCTGATGCCGCGCTATGCCGAGCTCATCTACAACGGCTTCTGGTTCTCGCCCGAGCGCGTCATGCTGCAGGCGCTGATCGACAAGAGCCAGGACGACGTCGAAGGCACAGTGCGGCTGAGCCTCTACAAGGGCAATGCCATCGTCACCGGGCGCAAGTCGAAGAAATCCCTCTACCGCAACGACCTCGTCACCTTCGAGGACGACCGTGGCGCCTACGACCAGAAGGATGCCGAGGGCTTCATCCGCCTCAACGCCTTGCGGCTGCGCACGCTGGCTGCCCGCAACCGCTAATGCACGAACCGAAGACGGCGCGGACCCATCCCGCGCCGTTTTGCTTTCATCCGCCGCCTTCAGTCGAAGTCAGGCGAGAAGATGGGCTGGCCCCGTAACGGTCACCCGCATGACATCGCCGACCATCGGCGCGCCGAGCCCGGGCTGGCGCACCATCAGCGGCGAATTTCCGATGGCCGCTGCATCCGGCGGATCGGGACTGTTCAACAGCCGCACCGCGACCGAACAGGTCGAGCCGGCAAATTCCGCTTCCGTCACCTCACCGAACAGGACGCCGGAGGTAACACTGCCGGCAAGTTCTTCGCGTGACGAACGGCTAAGCTGGATCTGTTCGGGCCGTAGCATGATGCGGGCCACGTCCCGGCGCTCCTTGCTGTCGATCGCGAGGCTGCCCAACGAGCATTGCGCGAAGCCGCCTGCGATCCTGGCCGGCAGGATGATGGCGTCGCCAAGGAACTCCGCGACCATCCGGTCCTTCGGGCGCAGATAAAGATCGCGCGGCGTTCCGACCTGCGAGAACCTGCCGTCCCGCATCACCGCCACCTGGCTGGCGAACGACAGCGCCTCGGCCTGGTCGTGCGTCACCAAAATCGTGGCGATACCCGCCGCTTCCAGCAATTCGGCAACCGCCTTGCGCATCGAGGCGCGAAGCCCCGTATCGAGCGCCGAGAACGGCTCGTCCAGCAGCATAAGCCGCGGCTGCTTGGCCATCGCCCTTGCCAGCGCCACGCGCTGCTGCTGGCCGCCGGAAAGCTCGTGCGGCCGCCGCCTGAGGATCGTCTTGTCGAGGCCGACGATATAGGCAAGCTCCGCGATCCGCTCATTGCGCTTGTCCTCGTTGCGGCCCATGCCGAAACCGATATTGTCGGCGATGCTGAGATGGGGAAACAGCGCGCCGTCCTGCGCCACCAGCCCAATCCCGCGCTTGTGCGCCGGCACGGCCTCGCCGCCATTGGCAAGCACCTGTCCGTCGAGCTTGATGTGGCCATCGTCGGGGGCCTCGAAGCCGGCGATCAGCCGCAACAATGTCGTCTTGCCGCATCCTGACGGGCCAACGATGGCGGTGCGTCCACCTGCGGGCACGGCAAGATCGATGCCGTCCAGCGCCTTGACCGGACCGTAGCTCTTGCGCAGGCCCTGAAGTTCGAGAAAGCTCATTGCCCGGCCATCCTCTTCGACTGCACATAGAGCAGCCAGGTCAGCGGCAGCGACGCCGCCACCATGATCAGCGCATAGGGCGCGGCTGCGGCATAGTCGATTTCGCCGCTATAGGACCAGAAGGCAAGCGCCAGCGTCATCGTGCCGTTGGGCGCAAGCATCTGCGTGGCGGTCAGTTCGTTGAGGATGCCGAGCGACACCAGCGCCATGCCTGCGGCCGCTCCCGGTGCAGAAAGGCGGATGGAGGTCGACCATAAGGCGTTGGCGGGGCTGCGGCCAAGGTTGCTGGCGGCCCGCTCCAGTTCTACAGGTGCCTGCGCAATCGAGGCGCGCAGGCTGATGATGGCGCGCGGCAAGAACATCAATGTGTAGGCGATCAGGATCGTCACGAGTGTCTGGTAGAGCGGAAGCATGAAGCGCACGGTGAGCGTGACCAGTGCCAGCGCGATGACCACGCCGGGCAGGGAACCCACCGTATAGTTGGTGGCTTCCAGCACGCGCTGCAGACGGCCCGGCTTTCTGATGGAAAGCCATGCCATCGGTATCGCCGCGACAGTTGCGAGCACGGCGCCGGCAATGGCGAGGAACGCCGTCTGGCCAAGCGCGGCTGAAATCTCGTCCAGTCGCCAGACCTCCCAACCGCCAGCGACAAGCCAGCGCCCGATGGTGACGAACGGCACCCCGATTGCCAGCACGGCAACCACAAGCGGCAAGAGCAGGCAAGGCAAGGTTGCCCGGCCAAGCCGCGCGCGCGGCGCTTGGCGCGCAGCACCGGAACCGACGCGCGCATAGCGCTCCTCGCCGCGCACCAGAATTTCAAGCACAAGCAGCGCAAAGCAGCAGGCAATCAGCACGCCGGCCAGCATGTTGGCCGCAGGTCCGTTGAAGGTCGACTGGAACTGGTCGACGATTGCCGTGGTGAAGGTGTCGAAGCGGATAAAGACATAAAGCCCGTATTCGGCCAGCAGATGCAGGCCGACCAAAAGCGAGCCGCCGCAGATGGCAAGCCGCAGTTGCGGCAGCACGACGCGGAAGAACACGCGCCATGGCCCAAGCCCCAGCGAGGCAGCCGAATCCTCAAGCGCGGGATCGAGACGACGCATGGCGGCGGAAACCGGCAGGTATAGGAATGGAAAATACGCAATTAGCGAAATGAAAACGCCCGCGCCAAGACCGTGGACACCGGGCACCAGCGTCACCCAGGCGTAGCTGTGCACAAAGGCCGGAACCGCCAGTGGCGCAACCGCCAGCCACGCCCATAATCTTGCGCCGGGCAGGTCGCTACGTTCGGTCAGCCACGCAAGCGCCACCGAAAGGGCAATCGACAACGGCACAGTCAACGCGACGAGAAAGAAGGTGTTGACGAGCAGGTCGCCGACGCGCGGACGAAACACCAGTTCGACCACCGTCGCCCAGCCGATCTGAATGGCGACCGCGATGATGAAGCCAAGCGGGATAAGCGCAAACAGGGAAACCAGGATCGCCGCAATCGCAATCCACGGCAGCCGGAATAGCCGCATCCTTTGGCCGGCAAGGGAGGCCTGCGCGACTGGACGAGCGAAATCCGGCGACGACTGCATCAAGTGCGGGGCCGTCTGTTCTTGTGCCGGGGCGACGACCGCAAGGTCGAGCTTTTTGTCATGGCAAATGCCGAGCCTGAAATACAAAGCTCCCGCGGGGCACCCCGCAGGAGCGGAACTTGAGTCCTTTTAGGAGGATTAACGGCTAAAGCAAGCCGGCCGCCGTCATCAGGTCGGTCACCTTCTTCGAGTTCAGGGTTGCCGGGTCGATTTTCGGAGCCTGCAGATCGGCGAGCGGAACCAGCTTCGCATTCGCCGCTTCCCCGGTGCTGACGGTGTACTCGAACGACGTGCCGTCACGCAGAACCGCCTGCCCGCCCTTGCCGGCGATCCACTTCAGGAACGCCTGTGCTTCATCAGGATGCTTGCTCGAAGCGAGCACGCCACCGCCTGAAACCGAAACGAATGCGCCCGGGTCCTCGTTCTTGAAATAGTGCAGTTCCACGTTCTTGCTGTTCTCGCCGGTCTTGGCCTGATCGCCGAACCAGTAATAGTGGTAGATCACGCCGCCTTCGATCTCGCCGGCATTGACCGCCTTCATCACCGTGCCGTTGCCCTTGAAAGGCTTGAAGTTCTCCTTCATCGCCTTCAGCCAGGCGGCAGTGGCTTCTTCGCCCTTCAATTGCAGCAAGGCGCTGACGATGGCCTGGAAATCGGCACCGGAAGGCGATGCGCCCCAACGACCCTTCCAGCTTGCATCGGCAAGGTCGACCAGCGACTTCGGCAACTGGTCTGCATTGAGCTTGGTCTTGTCATAGGCAAACACCGTGCTACGCGCAGCGATACCGACCCATTTGCCGCTGGACGGCTGGTATTCCTTCGGCACCAGCGCCAGCGTGTCCGCGTTCACCGGAGCAAACAGCCCCGCTTGCTCCACCAGCGTCATGGCCGGTGAATTTTCCGTCAGGAACACATCCGCCGGGGAAGCCGCGCCTTCGGCGACGATCTGGTTGGAGAATTCGCTGTCGCCGCCATTGCGAAGCGTCACCTTGATCCCGGTTTCCTCGGTGAAGGCTTTTGCCCATTCCTCGGCAAGGCTCTTGTGCTGGGCGTTGTAGACGATGATCTCTTTTTCCTGCGCAGAAACAGGCGAGGTGGTGAGGATCGTTGCCAGGGTTATGGCGCTGGCGAGGGCCGAGAAAACGGACTTCATGGAATCTCCTAACACTGAAAATGTTGTTCAGTGGGCCGAGTGCTTAGGCTTACATGAGATAGACGGTCAAGTTTTATGATCGGGATTTGAGCCACGTTTTCCGTTTGGCGGACACAAGCGCGTGAACGAATGCCAGGGACGGTTTTCAGAACCTCAACGGCGCAAACCCGACCCCACCGAACCGGAATTGGCGCTGGTTTTGCGGCGCACCTTGCATATATTGCGCCGCAACATTCCGCTTCCGAAGGACTTGAGTCATGCCCAACGTGAAAACCGCCATCGTCACAGGCTCCACTTCGGGCATAGGGCTGGCCATTGCCGAAGCCTTGGCCGCCGACGGCTGCAACATCGTCGTCAATTCCTTTTCCGATACGCCGCAAGACCACGCCATCGCCAAGCAGATTGCAGAAAAGCACAAGATCGAAACCGCCTACATCAAGGCCGACATGTCGAAGCCGGATGAGTGCCGCGCCCTGATCGCAAAATCAGCGGAGCGCTTCGGCTCGGTGGACATTCTTGTCAACAATGCCGGCATCCAGCACGTCGCCCCGGTCGAGGAATTTCCAATAGGCAAATGGGATGCCATCATCGCCATCAACCTCTCCTCGGCATTCCACACCATCGCTGCGGCAATTCCCTTGATGAAGGCCAATGGCGGCGGACGTATCGTCAACATCGCCTCGGCGCATGGGCTCGTCACCTCTCCCTTCAAATCGGCTTACGTCGCCGCCAAGCACGGCATCCTGGGCCTCACCAAGACGGTGGCGCTGGAAGTTGCGCGCGACAGGATCACCTGCAACGCCGTCTGCCCCGGCTACGTGCTGACCCCGCTGGTCGAGGCACAGATCCCCGACCAGATGAAAACGCACAAGATGGATCGTGAAACGGTGATCCGCGAGATTATGCTGGCCAAGCAGCCGACCAAGGAGTTTGTCACCGTCGAACAGGTCGCCGCCGCCACCCTCTATTTGTGCTCGCCCGCTGCGGCGCAGATCAACGGAACGCATATCTCCATCGATGGCGGTTGGACGGCCGAATAGGCCCGTTCACCCTTCGAACTACAATCGTAGCAAAACTCCCGGAAAATT
>MKRZ01000007.1:0-10764 GCA_001897075.1 Mesorhizobium sp. 61-13
GCTCCATCAATCCATATGTGCCGCAGGCGCTCCCGGTGCCGGCGCGTATTGCGGCCGGCGCAGCAGGAATACCAGCGGCAGCGCCAAAAGCGTTACCAGCATCATCAGCTTGAAGTCATTGACATAGGAAATCATCAGCGACTGCACGTTGACGAGGCCGTTGAGCTGCGAAAGCGCAGCCGGATCGCCTTGGGCCGCTCCCGGTGAGGCGATCCACAGGTTCGGATTGTAAGGATTGATCTGGGCCGCCAGTTCACCGTGATTGATTTGGGCGTTGCGCGTGAGCATCACGGTCACGATCGAGATGCCGATGGACGAGCCGATATTGCGAACGAGGCTGAACAAGGCTGTCGCATCCGTCCGGAAGCGCGCATCGAGCGTTGCAAAGGCCACCGTGGACAGCGGCACGAACACCAATCCGAGACCGAGTCCCTGGATCACGCCCGTGGTCAGGATCGGCCAGTCATCCATCTGAGGCGAAAAGCCTGACATGTCATAGAGCGAATAGGCCGTCAGAAGCAGGCCCATGACGACCAGCATGCGCGGATCGACGACACGGACAAGGCGGCCCACCAGCAACATCGAGATCATGGTGCCGACGCCACGCGGCGCCATCACCATGCCCGTAGTGATGGTGGGATAGCCGAACACGACGGAAAGCATGGGCGGCAGCAGAGCAAGGCTGGCAAGCAGGATGACGCCTATCACGAAGATGAAGACAAGACCGGTCGCGAAGTTGCGGTCGAGGAATATTCGCGGATCGATGAAAGGATGCTCTGCCGTGACGGTGTGAATGATGAACACCCAAAAGCCGGTCACGGCCAGGCCGAACTCGATCCAGATTTCGATCGACGAGAACCAATCAACCTCCGCGCCGCGATCCAGCATTAACTGCAGTGCGCCAACCCCCAGCGACAACATCGCAAAGCCGAAGAAATCGAACCCGCGCAGCCGCTTGGCAACGCTCGGCAGATAGGCCGCACAGCCCAGAAAGGCGACGATGCCGACTGGCAGGTTGATGAAAAACACCCAGCGCCAGTTGAAGCTTTCGGTCAGCCAACCGCCAAGGGTCGGGCCAATGATCGGCCCCACCATGATGCCCGCGCCCCATATCGCCATCGCCTGTCCATGACGCTCGCGCGGATTGATATCGAGCAGGAAGGTCTGGGAAAGCGGCACGATCGCCGCGCCGAACACGCCTTGCAGCAGGCGGAAAGCCACCATGCTTTCCAGGCTCCAGGCGACGCCGCACAGCATCGAGCAGACGACGAAGCCGACGACCGAAACCAGGAACAGCTCCTTGCGGCCAATCCGATCGGACACCCAGCCGGTCACGGGCGTCATGATGGCCGCGGCCACGATATACGAGGTCAAAACCCAGTTGATCGTATCTTGCGACGCGCCGAGATCGCCCGTCATCGACGGCAACGCCACGTTGGCGATCGTCGTGTCGAGCACCTGCATGATCGTCGCAAGCATGATCGAAAACGTGATCAGGCCGCGATGCGGCACTTCGCGATGGGTCTCGCCCTGTGACATGGGTTCGAGCTTCCGAAACTACGTGAAATGAAAATCAGGCGGATCGAACCGTCGTCGGCTCGATCCGCCTTTGGTTACTCGGCGGCGACCGCGTGTCCGAAGACACTCGGAAGCCCGCGCGACACGCCTGTATCGACGCTGACAGTCGCGCTCATGCCGGTACGCAGCGCGAGCTTGGCATCGTCATCGGTCAGCTTGATGCGCACTGGAATGCGCTGGGTCACCTTCACCCAGTTGCCGGTGGCATTCTGGGCCGGCAGCAACGAGAATTCCGCGCCCGTGCCGGCGCCAATCGCTTGAACAGTCGCCTCGAACGTGCGGCCGGGATATGTGTCCAGCACAACTTCAGCCTTCTGGCCCGGCTTCATATGGGTAAGTTGCGTTTCCTTGAAGTTGGCATCGATCCAGGTGTCGCCGGTTTCCACCAGCGCAAACAAGGGCGTGCCGGTACCGACAAACTGTCCGATTTTGAATGATGACGCCTGGTAGACAACGCCGTCAGCCGGCGCGCGCACGGTCGTCTGGGCGAGATCATAGGCAGCCTTGTCACGAGCGGCGAGTGCCGCCAGTACCGTAGGGTGCTGGTCGGTTTCGATATCGGGATTGCCGCCAAGCGCTGCTTTGGCGCTGACAATGCCCTGCTCTGAAGCAGACTGCTCTTGGCGGGCCTTGTCGAGGTCATTGCGCGCCTGATCGAGCGACGACATTGCGCTGATGCCCTTCTTCGACAAGTCGGTTGCCCGGTCGAATTGCGACTGCAAATAGTCCACCTCACTGGAAGCGACGCGCTCCTGCGACATGGCCTGGTTGTAGGC
The DNA here is from genome assembly GCA_001897075.1 of Mesorhizobium sp. 61-13. GTDB lineage: Bacteria > Pseudomonadota > Alphaproteobacteria > Rhizobiales > Rhizobiaceae > Mesorhizobium. Next base: position 2,355 of record MKRZ01000007.1, read on the forward strand.
GGCACGCAACTGCTCGACATTCAGCCTTGCACCTGCAACCGCCGCCTCGGCTTGCGCCAACGCGATCCGATAGGGTGCCGGGTCGATCGTGAAAAGCTCATCACCCTTCTTCACCGACTGGTTGTCATTGACGTCGACTTTGACGATGCGTCCTGCCGCATCGGCCGCGATGGAAACGCGCGCCTGACGCAGATTTGCATTTTCCGTTTCCTGATAGCGGCCGCCGGTCACCCATACATAGCCACCACCCACGGCCAGAAGCACAGGCAACGCAAACATCCAAACGAAGCGATTGGATGGGCGACGCTTTGCCTTTGCTGGAAGCGGCTGCGCCTGGGGCGCGGCGGTCATGGAAACCTGGTCAGCCGGAGAATCCATCTCCAGCTTGGTGGCGTTCTCGTCAACTTTCGTCACAGCGTTCATCGTGCGGTGCTTTCCAGCTTGTTTGTTTGCTTGCACAACGCGGTCTCGTCGTCAGAGAGGTTATCGACCAGCGTTCTCAATCCTTGAATCAGGAAACGCCTGTCTTCTCCGGACATGCCGGTCATCGCTTCCTCGTAAACTTCACCTGCAAGGCTTTTCACCTGGGCATAGGCCTGGCGTGATTTCGGCGTCGGAAAGATGGTCCTTACGCGACGGTCCGAAGCGTCCGCGCGGCGCTCTATCCAGCCTGCCTCTTCCATGCGGTCGATCAGCCGCGAAACGCTGATCGGCTCAATCTCGAGCAACTCCGCCAGCCTCGCCTGGGCGATGCCTTCTTCCTTGGCCACCCTTACCATCAGGCGCCATTGCGCAGCTGATAAGCCCAAACTACTGGCGCGCGCCTCGAAACGCTTGCGCATCAATCGCGCCGCGTCGTGGATCAAAAACCCCAGTCTGTCTGTGCCCTCGGTAACCATGAGCGCGTTATATAATAAGCGTGCTTATCTTTCAAGATGCTGCATCGCACAAAGCCGCAAAAATTTATCTGCATCGCAGAAAAACGCGGATTGATGGACTTGCTGGAAATCATGCCAACAGGTCGATGAGCGTCGCTCGAAACCAACTTTAATTTCCCGCAATGAATGCAAACTTGGTTCGAAAGCGCACGATACCCGGCGTACCGCAGCAAAATTTATCCAACTCGCGGCAGGCTCTCCTTGACTCTGCCAAGGGGCCTGATTATCTCACGGGCACGTTAGCACTCGCCCTTTATGAGTGCTAATCAAGGTTCGGCGTCGCCGAACGGAGGAATTACTTTCTCATCACCGTGACCGAGGAAAACAAATGGCAAAGTCGAAGTTCCGCCCGCTTCATGACCGTGTGGTCGTTCGCCGGGTCGAATCCGAAGAGAAGACCGCTGGCGGCATCATCATCCCCGATACCGCCAAGGAAAAGCCGCAGGAAGGCGAAATCATCGCCGTCGGCTCCGGCGCTCGTGACGAAAACGGCAAGCTCGTTCCGCTGGACGTCAAGGCCGGCGACCGCGTCCTGTTCGGAAAGTGGTCCGGCACCGAAGTGAAGCTCAATGGCGAAGACCTTCTGATCATGAAGGAATCCGACATCATGGGCATCATCGGCTGATAACGCTGCCCGTATTTGAATAGAAACCGGCAATCAGAATTTCGGGCGCAAAGCCCAGGAGTAAGAAATGGCTGCTAAAGACGTAAAATTCTCCCGTGACGCCCGCGAGCGCATGCTCCGCGGTGTCAACATCCTCGCCGACGCGGTGAAGGTCACTCTCGGTCCCAAGGGCCGCAACGTCGTCATCGACAAGTCCTTCGGCGCTCCGCGCATCACCAAGGACGGTGTTTCCGTCGCCAAGGAAATCGAGCTGGAAGACAAGTTCGAGAACATGGGCGCCCAGCTCGTTCGCGAAGTCGCTTCCAAGACCAACGACAAGGCCGGTGACGGCACCACGACTGCTACGGTTCTGGCCCAGGCAATCGTTCAGGAAGGCCACAAGGCCGTTGCCGCCGGCATGAACCCGATGGACCTGAAGCGCGGCATCGACCTCGCCGTGTCCGAAGTCGTGGTCGAGCTGGTCAAGAAGGCCAAGAAGATCAAGACCTCCGAGGAAGTTGCCCAGGTCGGCACGATCTCCGCCAACGGCGAGACCGAAATCGGCGAAATGATTGCCAAGGCCATGCAGAAGGTCGGCAACGAGGGCGTCATCACCGTCGAGGAAGCCAAGACCGCCGACACCGAGTTGGAAGTCGTCGAAGGCATGCAGTTCGACCGTGGCTACCTGTCGCCTTACTTCGTCACCAACCCCGACAAGATGGTTGCTGAACTCGAAGACGCCTACATCCTGCTGCACGAGAAGAAGCTCTCGAACCTCCAGGCCATGCTGCCGGTGCTCGAGGCTGTTGTGCAGACCTCCAAGCCGCTCGTCATCATCTCCGAAGACGTCGAAGGCGAGGCTCTTGCCACGCTGGTCGTTAACAAGCTGCGCGGCGGCCTGAAGATCGCTGCCGTCAAGGCTCCGGGCTTCGGTGATCGCCGCAAGGCCATGCTGGAAGACATCGCCATCCTGACCGGTGGCCAGGTCATCTCGGAAGACCTCGGCATCAAGCTCGAGAACGTCGGCCTGAACATGCTCGGCCGCGCCAAGAAGGTGTCGATCTCCAAGGAGAACACCACCATCGTCGACGGCGCCGGCAAGAAGGGTGAGATCCAGGGTCGCGTTGCTCAGATCAAGCAGCAGATCGAGGAAACCACTTCCGACTACGACAAGGAGAAGCTGCAGGAACGTCTGGCCAAGCTGGCCGGTGGCGTTGCCGTGGTCCGCGTCGGCGGCTCGACCGAAGTGGAAGTCAAGGAGAAGAAGGACCGCGTTGACGATGCGCTCAATGCGACCCGCGCTGCGGTTGAAGAAGGCATTGTCCCCGGCGGCGGCGTTGCTCTTCTGCGCGCTTCCTCCGCGATCAAGGCCACCGGCGCCAATGCCGACCAGGCTGCTGGCATCGCCATCGTTCGCCGCGCGCTGCAGGCTCCGGCCCGCCAGATCGCTGCCAACGCCGGTGCGGAAGCCTCGATCGTTGTCGGCAAGATCCTTGAGAACAAGGGCGCGACCTTCGGCTACAACGCAGCCAAGGACGAGTACGGCGATCTGATCGCCCTCGGCATCGTCGACCCGGTCAAGGTCGTTCGTACGGCCCTTCAGGACGCTGCTTCGGTAGCTGGCCTCTTGGTAACCACTGAGGCCATGATTGCCGATGCTCCGAAGAAGGACGCTGCCGGCGGCATGCCTGGCGGTATGCCCGGCGGCGGCATGGGCGGTATGGGTGGCATGGACTTCTAAGAAGCCCATCCAAACATCCGTAAACGACAAAAGCTCAAGCCCGCTTCGGCGGGCTTGAGTTTTTTTTATGGCTTGCTGGTGCTAGCGACAGGCCGGCGCTTTGCGCGGCTAATCTGACGAGCGGCCACGTGCGCCACCCCTTACCCGCGCAGCAAGGATGCAGGTGGCGCTTCAATTTCTATCAGCTGAAAAGTGATACGGGGGCCGGTCGGCGGTTGGCAGCGGTACGAGGAGGCCACTATGTGCCAGCGCCGGCCGGCCGACCCCACGGACCCAGGAGATGCGGCGGACCTGAGCATCATGGGGTATTCTTTGAACAGCTCCGGAATTCACCTCGCCTCGGAGCAGTCGTCCCAATGGCATGGACAGTTGCGCAAGAGCATAGGAAAATCAACACTTTCTTAACCAAGCTTCGGGGGTCGCTTGGATTAAGGTAAATTGATAACCATTCTGAATTGACGAGCTAAATCTGTTGGTTGACTTGGCTTAAGTCTTTAAGCTGCCTTCGCGACCACACGGTTGCGGCCGCCGCTCTTGGCTTCGTAAAGCGCCAGGTCGGCGCGCTTCATCAGAGCCTCGACACTGTCCGCGCCCTTGAGCAACGATGAGACGCCGACACTCACCGTGACCTCGATCGACTTTCCATCCTTGCCGACTGCAAAAGGCAGATGCGCAACCTCTGCACGAATACGCTCAGCCACCTTCTCTGCGACTGGACCGTCGGTGTCGGGCATGACGATGACGAACTCCTCGCCTCCGAAGCGGCATGCCAGATCGATACCGCGCACGTTCTGGCGCAAGCGCCGCGCGAACTCTTTCAGCACATCATCCCCGCCATCATGGCCGTATGTGTCATTGACGGATTTGAAGCGGTCGAGATCGGTTATCATGACGGACAACGGTCTGCGGCGCGCAACCGCGCGGTCGAACAACGTCTGCAGATGGCTATCCAGATATCGCCTGTTGTGCAGGCCGGTCAGCGGATCGGTCACCGCCATCTCGATTGTCTGCGTGACGCTGGCGCGCAGCTGGTCATTGTAGCGCTTGCGGCGAACCTGCGTGCGCAGCCGCGCCGTCAGTTCGTGCGGATCGATCGGCCGGACGAGATAGTCGTTGATGCCGAGTTCCAGGCCGCGAATGACCCTGTCCTCCTCACCGGCATCCGCGACAAGGATGATGGGCAGGAAGCGGGTCCTGTCGAGCGATCGCAACTGCGAGCAAAGACGCAACGGATCAAAATCGGCAAAGCCGGTCGAAATCATCACGCATTCGTAATTGGAGTCCGCCGCCTGGAAGAAGCCGGCGTGAGGATCCGTCGCGACATCAAGCTCGACGGATCCGCGCAGCATCGCCTGTATACGTTCAAACGACGCCCGGCGTTCATCCACCAGAAGCACCTTCGGAGACTCTTCTTGCGAAGGGAAATTGCGCCCCAGCAATTCTTCAATGCCGATATTGCGGGTCGTCGCCGCTCGAAGACGCAGCTCATCGGTCAACATCTTGAGCCTGACGAGACTTTTCACGCGCGTCATCAACTGCAGGTCGTTGACGGGCTTAGTTAGGAAATCGTCGGCTCCTGCTTCCAGCCCCCTCACCCGATCGGTCACTTGATCCAATGCGGTGATCATCACGATCGGAATGTGGGAAGTGGCGGGATCGCTCTTAAGCCGGCGGCAGACTTCGAAGCCGTCCATGTCCGGCATCATGACGTCCAGCAGGATGACGTCGACCTTGCTGGTCTCGCAGGTTTCGATTGCCTCGGGACCCGAGCTCGCCTTCAACACCTCGAAATATTCGGCCAGAAGGCGAACCTCTAGCAGCTTCACGTTCGCCGGGATATCGTCAACCACAAGGATGCGGGCAGTCATCTGAAGCGCCCTTCGAATATGAAACGTGCAATCATCAGGCGTCGCCCAGATAGGATTTTATGGTCTCGATGAAACGCGGCACGGAGATCGGCTTGGAGATGTAGGCCTCACATCCCCCCTGACGAATGCGCTCCTCGTCGCCCTTCATGGCGAAAGCGGTCACCGCGATGACCGGGATGACGTGCAGATCGTCGTCCTCCTTCAGCCACTTGGTAACTTCCAGCCCCGACACCTCGGGCAACTGGATATCCATCAAGATAAGATCAGGCCTGTGGGTGCGCGCCAGCTCCAGCGCTTCAAGGCCATTGCGCGTGCGCACGGTCTCGTAGCCGCTAGCCTCTATGAGGTCGCGGAAGAGCTTCATGTTGAGCTCGTTATCTTCGACGATCATAACTTTTTTCGGCATCGACTTCCCGTCCCGGACGCTGTCCGTGAAAACAGCAACCGCCATGCGCTCAGCCGGAACGCACCAAACCCGGTTGCCACACTACCGCAAGATGATTGACGAAACGGAAATCAACCGTTCGAAAAACACCTGCATCCGGCTGGCCGCTGATTTGCTTCTTGCTGCAACTTGCCGCGGGCGGCAGATGCGACTACTTGCCGGGGGACTCAAGAATCCCAATCCCGACCGCGGGAAAGGTAACGATGCCAGACAATGCGTCAAGACAACAGGAAGCTGAAGCCGTCGCCATCAAGGCGCTGGGCTTCATTGCCGCCGATCCCGAACTTCTGCCGCGTTTCCTTGCCATTACAGGCATAGAGGCGTCTTCGATAAGGCGCGCGGCTGCCGAACCCGGCTTTCTCGCCGGTGTCTTGCAGTTCATCCTGGCGCATGAGCCGACGCTATTGCGGTTCGCAGAGGAAACCGGAACCCCTCCAGCTTCGGTTGGAACGGCACAAAAACACCTGCCGGCAGGCGACGACAGATATGAGAGTTCGACATGAGCGATGATCCAGAAACAGCACGCCAGATTGAAGAACTGGCTTCTGACGACAGGCCCTTGCTCATTCTGGACGTCGACGACGTCGTCCTCGAATTCATCCGTCCGTTTCCCCGCTTCCTCGAAGAACGCGGCTTTGGGCTGACCTTTTCCTCCTTCCGCCTCACCGGAAATATCGCCGAGCGCGCAAACGGCCGCCTGGTCGACCAGACCGAGGTCTGGGCGCTTCTCGATGAATTCTTCGAAGACCAGGCCGCATGGCAAGGCATCACCGAAGGCGCTGCCGAAACCTTGTCGGGCTTTGCCGGTCAGGCCGAGATCGTCCTGCTGACGGCCATGCCGCACCGCCATCGCGCCACGCGACGCGCCCATCTTGATGCGCTCGGCCTGCCCTACCCGCTGCTCACCACCGAAATGGCGAAGGGCCCTGCCGTGGCCAAGCTGCGCGGCCCGCACGGCCGCCCTATCGCTTTTGTCGACGACCAGCCGCCAAATCTGGTCTCGGCGCGCGAAGCCGTGGCCGACGCCCATCTCTTCCACCTGATGGCCGACAACAGCCTGCGCGAATTTCTGCCGCCGCTGCCGTGCGACATAAACGTCGTGCAGGACTGGCACGACGCAGCTCCCAAGATCGCAAGGGTGCTTGGCCTGTGACGGCAGCCGGCGCGCCTCCTGTCGACGAAGCACTCAAGCGAGAGCTAACCGCACTTTATCGGGACGGCAGCCGCCACTACCATGGCATAGAACACATCGAAGCTCTGTTGGCGCTGGCCGAGGATTACCGGCCCCTGTTGTCGGATCCGCAAGCCGTTGAAGCGGCGATCTGGTTTCACGACGCGATCTACGACAGCCAGGCAAAAGACAACGAGGAACAAAGTGCAGGCCTCGCCGCGCACCGCCTCTCGGGCAAGTTGGAAGCGACGCGTCTGGACCGGATCGTGACGATGATACGTGCCACGGCAAAACATGAGTTGCCGGAGCTCAAAAGCGCCGCCGCGTTGCGCGATGCCTCGCTGTTTCTCGACATGGACATGTCCATCCTCGGCGCCGCACCTGACGTTTTCGACAGGTACGAGGCGGCAGTCCGGAAAGAATATGCCTGGGTGCCGGAGGCGGCGTGGACTGTCGGACGAGGCGCTGTGTTGCGCTCCTTCCTCGAGCGGCCATCCATCTTCTTGACCCAGGAATTTCGCGGCCGGTTCGAGGCGCAGGCCCGCGAAAACATCAGCCGGTCCCTGTCCGCCCTTGAGCGTACAGGCCCTTGAATTCCAGTATCTTACCCCGGTCTACTCAAGCGGATTTTCCGCGTAGAACTCCACCACGCGCTGCTTGAAGCTCTTGTCGCCCACCGCGAGCATATGGTCACGGCCCTCGATATGGAACGCCGTTGCGCGTGGCATCAGAGCGGCGAGTTCGTCCGGTGAACCACCAATATCGTCCTTGGTTCCAACTGCAATCAATGTGGGCTGGGTTATCCGCGCCACCTGGTCTTCCGTCAGCAATTCCCGCGATGTCGTTATGCAAGCTGCCAGTGCGCGCCTGTCGCTCCGGGTCTGGTCGGCAAATGCGCGGAACGAGCGCCCGCGCGGGTGCGTCGTTTTCGATGGGTCGTCGGCCAAAAGTGCATCGGCAATGGGATCCCATTCGCCGACACCATCCACCATGCCGATGCCCAACCCTCCGAACACCAGGGTTGCTACCTTTTCCGGTTCCGCAAGAGCGAGAAAGGCCGAGACCCGCGCGCCCATCGAGTAACCCATCACATGGGCGCGCTCGATCTCCAGGTGTTCAAGCAGCGCTGCCGCATCCGATGCCATCTTGTCAGGCGTATAGTCGGCCTCCTCATAGCTCTTCGATGACGAGCCATGTCCACGATTGTCGAAGGCGATTGCGCGGTATCCAGCATCGTTGAGCGTCTTGAACCAGCCGGGCGATAACCAGTTCACATAGTGGCTCGACGCAAACCCGTGAATGAGCAGCACGGGATCGCCCTTCCCTTTTGCCGGCTGGCGATCGAGGAAAGCGAAATCAAAACCGTCATGATTGAAGAACTGCATCGAGATATTCCGTAGCGATCAGTTGCCGGTTGGCGCTTCGCTGGGCACCGGTGCATGCGCAATCCTGGGATGCTTTAACAGAACGCCGTCCGAAATGCCTTGTTTTGCGGCGGTGCCAGCCTTGAGCTCGAGAACGTAACGCACCGGCTCGTCTGGGGATATGGCTGCTTCCGAGTACGGCTCCCCCGGCAGGATCGCCTTTATCTTGCCGTCCGGCCCGATGAAGAGCAGGTCGAGCGGCATCGGCGTGTTCTTCAT
>MKRZ01000007.1:10918-13867 GCA_001897075.1 Mesorhizobium sp. 61-13
CGCCACCAGCGCGGCGGGATCGACGGGAAGCATCATCGCTTGCCCGTCAGCGACGCCCGGCTGTTGTGAAAACAGGAAAAAGAGGACGGCTAAAACGGTCGCGCATGCAGCCAAGGCCCAGCTCGCCAGTGGCCAACGCTTTACAAACATTCGGTAATCCTCGGTTCGGTACGCTAATGCGAGACCGGCAAGGTACCCATATCGGGATGAATTTCGGCAGCCATAAGGCCTTTGTCGCCGCGACCGAAGCGAACAAGGACGACCTGCCCCGGCCGAAGCTCGGTCACGCCGTAGCGGCGCAGGGTCTCCATATGCACGAAAATATCTTCAGTGCCCTCGCCGCGCGTCAGGAAGCCGAAACCCTTGGTGCGGTTGAACCACTTTACCAGCGCGCGCTCGAGCCCGCTTTCCGGCGTGACAGCAACGTGGGTGCGCTGCTCCTGCATTTCCGCTGGATGCACTGCCGTCGAAATATCGATGGAAAGGACACGGAACGCCTGCAAGCCACGCTCGCCCTGCTTCACTAGGCAAACCACGCGCGCGCCCTCAAGGGCAGTCTGGAAGCCGTCCCGCCTGAGGCAGGTCACATGGAGAAGGATATCGCCGGACGCGCCGTCGTCGGGCAGGATAAAGCCATAGCCCTTGGCAACGTCGAACCACTTGATAGCGCCCGAAACCTCAACGAGGTCAACGGAGTCAACGCTCTCATCGCGCTTGGCGGCATCGCCAAGGATGTCATCCCGCCCCGCGATAGAGGCCTTTTCCCCCATAAGAATGCCCCCTCTTGCCGAAAACACCGCTACTGATTCTTGCCAGAAGAATAACATTGCCACTTCGATGGTGCGCAAGACCTGACGTGCCTTTTTTCACGGCTCATCCGCTCGACCATGCAATTTGGCTGACTTGGTCGCCAACCGTTCCGATTGCAGCCCACTGGCGCACTGCCTATGTTGGGCACCTCGCCAGGAGAACCAAATGCGTTATCTGCACACCATGATCCGTATCACTGACATTGATGCCTCACTCGACTTTTTCTGCAACAAGCTGGGCCTCAAGCAAGTGCGCCGCTTCGAAAGCGAGCAAGGTCGCTATACGCTGATTTTCCTCGCTGCTGCGAATGACGAAACAACTGGCACCAACGACCGGGCGCCACTGATCGAGCTTACCTACAACTGGGACCCGGAAGAATACAAAGGCGGCCGTAATTTCGGTCATCTCGCCTACGAAGTCGATGACATTTACGCAACATGCCAACAGTTGATCGACAAGGGCGTCACCATCAATCGTCCGCCGCGCGATGGCAACATGGCGTTCATCAAATCGCCGGACGGCATTTCCATTGAGCTTTTGCAAAAGGGCACCGCCAAACCCAAGGCCGAGCCTTGGGCTTCGATGGCCAACACCGGAAGCTGGTGAGACGCGGTAGCTTAGCCAAGCGCCTCAGCCATTTTCCCTAGAGCTTCCATCGTGCGCCAATTGCGCGCGGTGGAAACCGTGCCGAGAATACGGTCAATAGCCGGCGGCAGCTTCGAGGTGCTGAAGTTGTCCGGCAGGTGCAGATAGAGAACCTTGTCACGAACCAGCAGGTGTTCCCCGCTGGCCGCACGGGCAAGCAAAGCGTCAATCGCGGATTGTTCGGGCTTTTTGGCCAGGATGAACACATGCAATGTGGTCGGGCGATCGACAGCGTCGGGAAAAGGGTTTCCCTTCAGGATGCTCCGCCAGTCGCGGCGTTCGACCAGCATGATATCCTTCTCGAAACCAAAATCGCGTGCGGCGATAGCGGCTATTTCTGCCTTCGTTTGCTTGGGTGTCAGTGACGACGACAATATGGCATTGCCGCTATTGATGTAGGTCGAAACATCTCCGAACCCGGCCTCGGTCAGCGATTTTCTGAGCGGCGCAGTCGGCAGTTGCGTAGCCCCGCCAACGCCGCGAAACAGCACAATGAAGATATTTCGCCCTGTCTTGCCGCTCATATCCTGCCTTGCCGCTCATATGATGAAGGCCGCCAAAGTCTCGTTTTCCGTAATGTCCTGATATTGCACGCCTTCCACGTCAAACTTCGCCTTGAGCAGGTCGAAATTGCGACGATCCTTGGTTTCGATGCCGATCAGCACCGATCCAAAATTCCTGGCCGACTTTTTCAGATATTCGAACCGCGCAATGTCGTCGTCCGGCCCGAGCATTTCGAGAAAATCCCTCAATGCGCCCGGCCTTTGCGGGAAACGGATGATGAAATACTTCTTCAGGCCGCCGAACCGCAGCGCCCGTTCCTTCACATCCGGCAGCCGCTCGAAATCGAAATTGCCGCCGGAGACCACGGCAATGATGGTCTTGCCCTTGATGTCCTTCTTCTGAAAATCCTTGAGCGCATCGATAGCCAGCGCACCGGCCGGTTCCAAAACCACGCCTTCCACGTTCAACATCTCGATCATCGTGGCGCAAAGCCTGTTTTCCGGCACCAGGCGTATCGCGTCGGCAGGAAAATCCTTGAGCAGGCGGAAGTTCTCGCGGCCGATCTCGGCCACAGCCGCACCGTCAACGAAATTATCCACCTTGGCCAGCTTGACGCGCTTGCCTTCACCCAGGCTGCTCTTGAGGCTAGGCGCGCCTGCCGGTTCGCAGAAAACAAAGCGAGGATGCCGATCTAAATCTTTGAAATACTGGGTAATGCCAGCCGCCAGACCACCTCCGCCGACTGGCAGCATGACGATATCCGGCTCCTTTGCACCGGCCATCTGCGCAAAGATTTCATGGGCGACGGTCGCCTGCCCCTCGATGATGTCACGATGGTCAAAGGGCGGCACCATGTGAGCGCCGGCGCTTTCCGTGAAATCCAGCGCCGCACGGTAGCAGTCGTCGAAAAAATCCCCAACCAGCCTGATTTCCACGAAATCGCCACCAAACAGGCGGGTCTTGTCGATCTTCTGCTGCGGTGTCGTCACC
>MKRZ01000007.1:13979-15656 GCA_001897075.1 Mesorhizobium sp. 61-13
GCGTCTTACGAAAGAAATTGAAGGCACCCCGGATCTTGTAGGAGCGCACGGGGGTCAAATCTTCCCGCTTCAGGAAAATTCGTGCGCCGAACTTTCGCGACAGGTAGTCGTTCTGTTGCAACGGCGTCTCCGGGAAAATCCCGCGTATGGCCGTCGCTGCGGTGGCAACCCTGTCGGCAAAGCTTGTCATTTTTTGGTTCCGGTTGATAGGCATCGTTCCTGCCGTCATTTTGGTATTTGCGCAACACCGCAGCAGTTCTCTAACTCGCTCGGCCCGGTTTCGTGCCGGCTCGACTTACTTCTGCCGCACTCTGCACGTGGTGAGGCATTGTCTGGTGCGATCTACATCGCCAAGCCCATCGCCGAACTGGAATTTGCCGTGCCTTTGAAGACCATCCTCGCAATTGCTCTCGCGCTTCTCGTTGCCGGTTGCGCCGGCCGCCAGCCGCAGGAAATCCTCGGGAGCGCCATGGTGACGGCATCGGTCGCGGATATCTCGGGCAACCACTCCATCTTCATCGCCACCACCCGCAGGCGCGCCAGCGACCCGAGCAAGGTGTTCGACGGCGAGCGTTCGGCCACGCTGAACTACGCAAGGGTCAATGTCACGGTGCCGAAGATTCACGAGGTCGGCCAGATCGAGCGGCGCAAGCGCGGCAAGTCCGATGACCCCTCGAAATATTTCATGGCCTCGGAAGCGATCGGCTACGACACCGCCCCGCAATTCTCGTCTGCCCTCAATGCTGATATCGCGGCGCGCGGTGGTCGTGTCATGGTGTTCGTCCATGGCTACAACACCAGTTTTGACGCGGCCGTCTATCGCCTGACGCAGATCGCGCACGATTCCGGCTATCCTGGAACCCCCGTGCTGTTTTCCTGGGCGTCCGGCGGCTCCACCACCAGCTACGTCTACGACAAAGAAAGCGCCAGTGTGGCCCGCGACCAGCTCGAGGTCACGCTTCGGCTGCTGGCGCAGTCCGGCGCACGCCGCATCGACATTGTTGCGCACTCCATGGGCACATGGGTCACCATGGAAACGTTGCGCCAGTTGGCGATCACCGGCGACCGCGATCTCAGCGGCAAGCTTGGCGACGTGGTGCTGGCTTCGCCCGACATCGATGTCGACGTCTTCAAGAGCCAGATGCGGCGCTACGGCAAGCCGGACAAGCCTTTCATCCTGCTTCTGTCCGAAGACGACCGGGCGCTGCGCTTGTCCGGCATCCTCGCTGGCTCGCGTCCGCGTGTCGGCGACTACAAGAACGCCGCCGACCTTGCCGACTACGGCGTAACGGTAATCGATCTTTCCAGCGCCAAGGCTACCGACAGCTTCAACCACACCAAGTTTGCCGACAACCCGGCGCTTGTTAAGATGCTCGGCCAAAGGCTTCGCGAAGACGACGGCTTTGCCAGCGACAGGGACGTGACCGACCGCATCAACCAGCTAAGCCAGCAGGTCCAGGCCGGCCTGCTCTAAGGTCGACAGTTCAACACGGGCGCGCACTTTGATCTGGACCGGCAGCGGTTCTGCCGTTATTCGGTTTGCAACGCGCTGGGCACGCGCGCCGCGATCAAGGAGCGACGTAACGTGCGTTTGAGGGCATTTTCCATCCTGGTCATTGCCTTGTTCGTCGCCGGGTGCGCCGGGTCGCGCTCGCACGATCTTCTTGGTACGACGAC
>MKRZ01000007.1:15662-23458 GCA_001897075.1 Mesorhizobium sp. 61-13
CGCCCCCGCCAGCGAAATCGCCGCCACTCATGAAATTTTCGTAGCAACTACAAGGCGTAAGGCCACGGCTGAGCCGCGGCAGGTGTTCGACGGCGACCGCTCGCTGACGACTACCTTTGCGAGCGTTGAAATCACCGTCCCCAAGATCCACAAGGTCGGAAACATCGAGCGGGCAAAAGGCTCGGCATCGCCCGATCCTGCCAAGCATTTCGCGGCCTCCGGCGTTACCTTCTATGATGGCGCACCGGAATTTTCCAAAGCGGTTGGCGCTGACATCCAGCGCCGCGGCGATCGCGTCCTTGTCTTCGTGCATGGGTTCAACAACGGCTTCGACGACGGCGTCTATCGCATCACGCAAATCGCGCAGGACACCAATTATTCGGGCACGCCGGTGCTGTTTTCATGGGCCTCCAGCGGCAAGACGACCGGCTACATCTACGACAAGGAAAGCGCGAACGCCGCCCGCGACGACCTGGAAGCAACATTGCGCATGCTTGCCAAAACCAAGGCAAAATCCATCGACATCATCGCCCATTCGATGGGAACCTGGGTCACGATGGAGGCCTTGCGGCAACTGGCGATAACCGGCGACAGGGACCTTGGCGGCAAGCTCGGATACGTCGTTCTTGCCTCGCCCGATATCGACGTCGATGTCTTCAAGAAGCAGATGATCCGCTACGGCAAGCCGGACAAGCCATTTGCCATCCTTCTTTCAGACGACGACCGCGCACTCAAATTGTCCAGCCTGATCTCCGGCGACAAGCCTCGCGTCGGCGACTATGGAGATGCCGCCGACCTTGCCAGCTATGGTGTCGTGGTCGTCGACCTGACCCAGGCGAAGTCGGCCAACAGCCTGAACCATGCCAAGTTCGCGGACAATCCGATCCTGGTGCAACTGCTTGGCAACAGGCTGCAGACGCCGGCCGGGCTGGCTTCTGCCGACGACGACTTCGAACAGCCCGCCAGCAATCTTGGCAGAGGTATCGGCCAAGCCGTTGGTTCCGTTGCGGATATCATCATCACCACGCCTTTCAAGGTTTTGAATGTGGTCGTCGCGGGCAACTAGCCAAAGCCCTGCCTTACGCTAATTGTGCGCAAGCACTACCCCGGTATAGTACGGCTAAACGGGATCACGACAGCCAGGTTGATGGTAGTAGCCACGAGGCCAGTTTCAAAAGCGCGCGCAATGCTGCTCGTGCTTGGATTTGCGGTAGTCGCCACGGTAGTCGCCGTGTTCGGCAACGCCTTTGCCACGCGCGCCTACCTCGATCAGGCTGCGACGCGCGGCGAAACGACCTTGCGGCTGGCCGTTGCGGCACTGACCGGCCATATGAGCCGCTTCGAACCATTGCCCGCGCTGATCGCGGATCACGACGACATCGTGGCGCTGGTCGCCGATCCGGACAATGCCTCGCTGCGCATCCGCGCCAACGCATATCTGAAGGAAATCAACCACCTCCTGAAATCCTCGGATATCTACGTGATGCTGATCGGCGGCGATACGATCGCGGCCAGCAACTACGACGCGCCGCTGAGCTTCGTCGGCCAGAATTTCAGCTACCGGCCCTACTATCAGGATGCTGCGGAAGGCAGGCAGGGGCGCTTTTTCGCGCTCGGCACCACATCGCTTAAGCGAGGATACTATTTTTCCGCGCCAGTCTATGTCGGCGGTGAAATTCGCGGCGTCGTCGTCTTCAAGGTCGATATCGAGCCAATCGAAGCATCGTGGAAATCCGACGAGTACGAGATCGTCGTTACCGATCCGGAAGGCATCATATTCATGTCGGGTCGGCCGGAATGGCTCTACGCCGGCCTCCTGCCGCTTACCCAAGAGCGGCTGGACCGAACCGCCGCCTCCCGCCGCTACGCCAATGCGACGTTGCGCGAGTTGCCCGTGCGTGCCGGTCTTCAGGGCGCGCACCGGATGATGAACCTCAAGGCCGACAAGTCAGAACGGGAATACCTTGTCGTCGAAGAGCCGATGTCGGATGCCGGCTGGACCGTCAGCGTGCTTCTCGACACGAGTTCCGCACGCTCGCAAGCCCTCACCAGCGTACTTGCCGCGCTGCTCCTGCTCGGTCTTGCCGGTCTGCTGGGCGCCGTCGTCCTGCAACGCCGAGCGCGCCTTGCTGAACGCATGGAAATGCAGCGTACGGCGCGGGAAGAGCTGGAGCATCGCGTTGAGGAGCGGACGGCCGACCTCGCATCAGTGAATAGCCTGCTCGAACTTGAGGTCGCGGAACGGCGCGCCACGGAAGTGCAACTTCGCCAGACACAGGCGGACCTGATCCAGGCCGGAAAACTCGCAGCGCTCGGCCAAATGTCGGCAGCGCTGTCGCATGAGTTCAACCAGCCGCTGGCAGCCGTCAAGACATATGCCGACAATGCCGCGATCCTGATCGACCGCAAGCGAACCAGCGAGGCGCGCGACAATGTCGCCCGTATCCTCGCGCTGACGGATCGCATGGCCTCGATAAGCCGGCATTTGCGGAATTTCGCCCGCAAACCCAATGAGCGGTTGGGACCGGTCGAACTCAACGAAGTCGTTCGCGACACACTGGAAATCGTTGCATGGCGGCTCAAGGCGGCGGATGCGGACGTCAAGATCGATCTGGGGAAGGAGCCTCCAATCGTCCGCGCAGGCAGCGTCCGTCTTCAACAGGTGCTCGTCAACATCCTCTCGAATGCGGCCGATGCGGTTGAGGGTTTGGAAAACCGAACCATCGAGCTGACTGCCCGCCGGATTGGCGAAAGCGTCGAGATCATCGTTCGCGATCATGGTCCGGGCGTGCCGGACGCCATAGCGTCGCGAATCTTCGACCCGTTCTTTTCCACCAAGGGCGTCGGCAAGGGTCTTGGTCTCGGGTTGTCTATTTCCTATAATATTATCAAGGATTTCGGGGGCAATCTTTCAGTTCAGAATCATGCAGACGGTGGGGCCGTCTTCCGTATCGAACTGGCAGCAATGAAAGCCATCTCCTCCGAGGCTGCGGAATGACGCAGCCACAAGTCCTGTTGGTGGATGACGAAGACGAGCTTCGCAGATCAACCGCACAATCGCTTGACCTTGCAGGTTTCGCGGTGCGCGATCTGGCTGGTGCTGAACGCGCACTCGACTTGGTCAATCCAGGCTTCAACGGCATTGTCGTCACCGACATTCGCATGCCAGGCATGGATGGCATGACCTTCATGGCCCGCATCCACGAAATCGATCCGGATATTCCGGTCATTCTCGTCACCGGCCATGGCGACGTCCAACTGGCCGTGAAGGCGATGCGTGAAGGCGCCTACGATTTCATCGAGAAGCCCTTTACCACGCAGAACCTTGGCGCTGTCGTGCGGCGCGCGCTCGACTGGAGAAGCCTTGTCCTCGAAAACAGGCTTTTGCGCGCGGTGGCGGGCAAGAGAGACGATATTGAAGGGCGGCTGCCCGGCCGCACGCCCGCGATGGTCGATCTCCGCTATCGCCTGCGCGCAGTCGCCGCCACTGACGCCGATGTGCTGATTGTCGGAGATACGGGAACCGGCAAGGAAGTCGCGGCGCGCGCGCTTCACGACATCAGCTCGCGTGCGGGCAAACCGTTCGTGGCGATAAATTGCGCTGCCCTTCCCGCCAACCTGATCGAAAGCGAATTGTTCGGCCATGAGGCGGGCGCCTTTCCCGGCGCCATCCGTTCCCGCTACGGAAAATTCGAACATGCCCGCGGCGGCACCATCCTGCTGGACGAGATCGGCATGATGCCGGACGATCTTCAGATCAAGCTTCTGCGGGTTATTCAGGAGCGGGTGATCACGCGCCTGGGTTCCAATGAGCCTGTTCCATTGGACGTGCGGTTCATCGCCACCAGCAAGGTAGACCTGGAGCCGGAGGTTGCTGCAGGCCGGTTTCGCCCCGACCTGCTTTACCGACTGAACGTCGTCACCTTGCGCCTGCCCTCTCTCATGGCCAGGCGGGAGGACATTCCCCTGCTCTTCCTCCAGCTCGCACGCGAGGCGGCCGCGCGCTATCGCTTCAATGAGATCGATGTGCCGCCGCATGTGATCGCCGACATTTCGCGCCGTGAGTGGCCGGGAAATGTGCGCGAACTGCGCAATGCGGCGGACAGGTATGTGCTCGGTCTCGATCTCAAGCCGGGTGAAGAAGCCGCACCGATGTCCCCGTCGTCATGGCTCGCGGACCAGGTTGCGGACTTCGAAAAGAGCGTCATCTCGGGCGCGTTGCTAACCCATAAGGGCAGTCTGAAAGCGGTCTATCAATCGCTTGGGATTTCGCGAAAGACGCTTTACGACAAGATGCGTCGCTACGGCCTCGACAAAAACCTGTCCGATTTCGATCTTCCACCCCCGTAACCGGTCACATCGCGAACATGTGTGGATTCTCACACATGCATTTTCCGCCAATGTCACTTTTCCTACCCATCTCCACCCAGAAATGGCGGCAACCATCCATTTGCCGCCTGTTTCGGTTTGCCGGGAGCCGAATGAGCTTCGCTTATGTGACCAACCATCATGGATGCAGGAGGTTTGCACCGGATGGCAAATGGAAGTCCTGGGAGGATCTAGATGAAGAAGCTCTTTGCCGCGCTTGGCGCGGTCGCCGCCCTTTCGTTCAGCACGACGTTTGCCAGCGCGCAAACTTATCCCGAGCGGCCAATCACCATTGTTGTGCCCTTCTCTGCCGGCGGGCCAACCGACACCGTGACCCGCCTCGTTGCCGAAGCGATGTCGAAAGACCTCGGCCAACAGGTTCTTGTTGAAAATGTCGGCGGCGCTGGTGGTACGCTCGGAGCCGCGCGTGTGGCCCAGTCCGACCCGGATGGCTACACGCTGCTGCTTCACCACATCGGCATGGCGACAAGCGCCACGCTCTACCGCAAGCTGCCATATGACACGCTGAACGCCTTCGAATATGTCGGCCTCGTTACCGAAGTGCCGATGACGGTCGTTGCGCGCAAAGACCTCGAACCAACTGATTTCAAAGCGCTGGTCGAGTATGCGAAGGCCAACAAGGACACAGTGACCGTCGCAAACGCCGGCATCGGCGCTGCTTCCCACCTTTGCGGCATGCTGTTCATGAGCGCAATCGATACACCACTTGTTACGGTGCCCTACAAGGGAACCGGGCCGGCAATGACTGACCTGCTCGGCGGACAGGTCGACATCATGTGCGACCAGACCACCAACACGACCAAGCAGATCAAGGCCGGAACCATCAAGGCTTATGCCGTTACCACGCCGGAGCGGCTTGCCGTGCTGCCCGATGTACCGACGACCAAGGAATCCGGTGTCGATGGCATGGAAGTTTCCATCTGGCACGGCCTTTATGCACCGAAGGGTACGTCTGCGGAAATCGTGGACCGTCTCTCCAAGTCGCTGCAGGTGGCATTGAAGGATGAGAACGTCACCGCGCGCTTTGCCGAGCTTGGCACCGCGCCCTCCTCGCAGGAAGACGCCACGCCGGCGGGTCTCAAGGCGAAGGTGGAAAGCGAAATCGCCCGCTGGAAGCCGGTGATTGAGGCTGCGGGTCAATACGCGGACTGATAGCCCACAGAGCGGGAGGCTCCGTCGAGCCTCCCCTCGTCCACCCCTGAAATTCTGAGCCTTTCCAATGAATGGCGAACGGGGACCGTCATGAAATCCTATTCCATCGACAAGACGAACGGGCTTTGCGCCGCGTTCTTTATCGGCCTTGGCATTTTCTTTGCAGCTCAATCTCTCGATCTCGACCTCGGCACCGCATTCCGCATGGGCCCGGGCTATTTCCCATTCATTCTTGCGGTGCTCCTGGTCCTGCTCGGCATCGTCGTCCTGATCAGCGCAATCAAGGAAGAAGGCGAACCGATCGGGCATATCGCCTGGCGGGGCATGTTCCTCATCCTGCCAGCACCGATCTTCTTCGGGCTCACCGTACGCGGACTGGGGTTCGTGCCTTCGATCTTCATGACCAGCCTGATTGCCAGCTTCGCAAGCCAGAAGATGAAACCGCTGACTGCCCTGCTGTTGTCAGCAGGTCTCACCGTCTTTGCGGTAGCCGTCTTCAGCTACGCGCTCGGACTGCCGTTCGAGCGGTTCGGCCCGTGGACGAGATTCTGAGGACGAGCCCATGGATCTGTTTCACAATCTAGCGCTCGGTTTTGCCACCGCCTCGACGCTCTGGAACTTGCTGTTTTGCCTGATAGGCGTGTTGCTCGGCACCCTGATCGGCGTGCTTCCCGGCATCGGTGCGACCGCTACCATTGCCATGCTGCTGCCGATCACATTCCAGATCGGCGACCCGGTCTCGGCCCTCATCATGCTTTCGGGCATCTATTACGGCGCCCAATATGGCGGCTCGACGACTGCCATTCTCATCAACATGCCCGGCGAATCCTCTTCGGCGGTCACGGCCATTGACGGATACCAGATGGCGCGCAAGGGCCGCGCGGGTGCGGCACTTGCTATTGCCGCCATCGGCTCTTTCTTTGCTGGAACGGTCTCGACCTTCCTGGTCGCCCTGTTTGCCCCGCCCTTGACGGCAATCGCGCTTCAGTTCGGCGCGGCCGAATATTTCTCGCTGATGGTCGTCGGCCTGGTCTCCTCGATTGCGCTGGCGCACGGCTCGATCGTCAAGGCGTTGGGCATGGTCGTCCTTGGCCTGTTGCTCGGTCTCGTCGGCACCGACATCTATTCGGGCGCGCCAAGATTTACGCTGGGCATTCGCGAATACGCTGACGGACTGAACTTTGTGGCTGTCGCGGTCGGCGTGTTCGGCATCGCCGAAATACTGCGCAATCTCGAGAACGAAAAGGGCCGCGACGTTCTCTTGGCCAAGGTCAGCGGGCTTCTACCATCGCGCGAGGACATCAGGCGCATGGTTGGTCCGATCCTGCGCGGTACGGCCATCGGATCGGCGCTCGGCATACTGCCTGGCGGTGGCGCTATCCTGGCGTCGTTTGCTTCCTATACGGTGGAAAAGCGTGTTTCAAAAACGCCGGAGGAATTCGGCCGCGGAGCCGTCGAAGGCGTCGCCGGTCCGGAATCCGCCAACAATGCCGGCGCGCAGACATCGTTCATCCCGATGCTGACGCTGGGTATTCCGGCCAATCCGGTGATGGCGCTGATGATCGGCGCGATGATCATCCAGGGCATCGTCCCGGGCCCCAACGTGGCCACCGAACAACCTGCCTTGTTCTGGGGCATCATCGCGTCGATGTGGATCGGCAACCTGATGCTGATCGTGCTCAACCTGCCGCTGATCGGCCTATGGGTGAAACTGCTGACGATCCCCTATTACGTACTGTTTCCGATCATCATGACGTTCTGCTCGATCGGGGTCTACAGCGTGAACTCCAACGTCTATGACCTCTACGCCGTCGCGTTCTTCGGGCTGCTTGGCTACGCCCTGCTGAAGCTGCGCTGCGAGCCGGCACCTTTGCTGCTCGGCTTTGTGCTCGGGCCTTTGCTGGAGGAAAATCTGCGCCGGGCGATGATCCTGTCGCGTGGTGACCCGACCACCTTCGTCACCCGGCCGATCAGCGCAATATTGCTGGCGATATCGCTTGCCGTGCTGGTGATCGTGTTCCTGCCCAGCATCAAGAAGAAGCGCGAGGAAGTCTTCGTCGAGGAAGATTGAGCGAAAATGGCCGCGCTTTGAGTAGAAAGCGCGGCCTCTGCGCTAACATTAACGTTAGCGGCTAAGATTAAGGTCGCAATGCAGTGGCGCCCCGCCAGAGACTCTGACAAAAATGGCGCGGGGGCGCAGGGCATGACTGCCGGCGCAAGGGGTATAGGGCTAACGCCATGGGGTCTTGTGGCGG
>MKRZ01000007.1:23595-27149 GCA_001897075.1 Mesorhizobium sp. 61-13
CCAACCAGCAGCAGCGCGTAGACTATCGACAGGGCCGGCAAAACCAGCTTTGCGGGCAGGTATCTGGCAAGCAGGCGATAGGTGGGGGTCATCAGAAATTTCCCAGCAACAGAGTGATGACAGGGCGTGCGAGCGAAAGCCAGCCCAGCACGACAAGCGGACCTGAGGCGCGCAACAGGGCGTCAGGCATTTTTGGCACGCCGGGACGGGATAGAAACTTCTGCACCAGGCGGGTCAGGATAAGCCCGAGTGCTTGCCATCCGGCCCACAGGAAGTAATAGGCCGATACCTCGTGCCATGCGCCGATTGCCACCATGGCAGCGAACACGCCCAGCACCGGAGAGCGCGTGACAGCCGTTACGGGCTGGAACACGTAGTCCCGGCACCACTGCGACAAGGTGATATGCCAGCGCGACCAGAAGTCGATGAGGTTGCGCGCCAGATAAGGGCGGTTGAAGTTCTCCTCCAGCCTCAGCCCGAGCATCAGCGAAAGCCCGAGTGCAATCGAGCTGAACCCGGCAAAGATGAAATAGAGCGCCGCCCAGTCCAGGATCGAGGCGCACCACTGCGCCATGAAGGGGTTTGTCGGATAGGTGCTTTGCTCGACCAGCCGGTCGATGTTCTTGACTATCCAATTGCCCAGCAAGAGCGCCTGCGCCAGCCCTAGAAGCACACGCTCAGCCCCGCTCGCCAGTTCAGAGGGATCGGCTCTTCGCCGCGCCAACTGCCGCTCGAAGTTCTGGAAGCGATGAATGGGACCAGCCACAATCACCGGCAAAAACAGCTGGTAGCGCAAGATGCGTCGCAATCCCGGATTTTCAAGGCGGCCCATCCACCAATCGAACAGCAAGTGAAGGTTGCGCAGGGTAAAATAGGCAGCGCCAACCCAAAGGAACACGGACTCTGTGCGCGACAGCAGCAACGCAGCGATCGATATGACGGCGCAGAACGCCATGACCAGATCGCGCTTGCCAGTGCGGTCTCCCACCATCATGGCTGCCCAAATCATACTGGACGACCCGACCAGCCAGATCGCCGAGAACGGAGAGAGCGCGAAGATGGTGCAGGCGGTGGCGACCGCTACCACATCGGCAAACCATCCTGCCGGCACCAGTCTGGTGAGCGGCACGAGAGCCAGCGATGCCAACAGCATGAGCAACAATTCCGGCGTCACTGGCGCTGTCTCCACCAGTCAGCAAGTTCCTCCTGAAACCGCAGGGCGCCGGCACGGTTCAAATGCGCCTGGTCGTTGAAGAATCGATCCGGCCACGCGAATGCCGGCTGGAACAATCGCACACCAAAGTCTTGCGCCAACGCCGCGAAATGCTTCTGTGCCTCCACCCCGGCTTCCTTGCCCATATAGCTCTCCGCCGAAGCCGACCGCGGCGGAACAACGAAAACTATCTCGATACCCGCCTCCCGCGCTTTGGCGATGATGCGTCGAAGGCGCGGCGCTTCGCGTGGTGAGCGCAGGGAGAGAGGATAGGCCTTGGCCAACACATCGGTTTCGATCCGAAATGGTTGGTCGGGTGGTGCCGTAGCCATCATTTGCTGGATCGGCGCGCCCGTGCCGCCGAATGCTCCGACAACGATTTTCAATCCACGCCGGGTTTGAATTGAAAACCGTCGCAACTCATTGAACGGAGCGAGGACCCAGGACGCCCATGCTTCCTGTGTTTGTCTCTCGAAAGCGAAATCAAACGCGATTGGGTTTATCTCGACCAACACCATTTCCGTCGGTCGTTTCGTCACAAGATCGAGAAGATCGAGTGTCTGCTGCTCGTCCATGCTGTTTACGGCAAAGCGAACGTAGTTGCGTCGATCGTCAATCGGCCATTTGGCCGGGCCTTGCTCCGGAAAGGCGTGAAGCATCAGCGAAGAGCCGAGGACGACCACGGGAGCTTGCGGAAATCGGCCAGGTTGCGACCACCAAAGCTGTTCTGTACGGGCAAGTCCCACAAGGACCAGCGCCGCAGCCGCAAAAGCCATTGCCCACGCCAGAAGAATGGCGCGGGGGTTCATCGAAGACCGGCTCTGACCGCGTCGATCAGATCGGCCAGCGATCGGATCGCAGCCGTCCTTGAGGCTGGAACCCGAATGCCAAAGCGCTCCTCGACTGCGAAAACCAGTGCAATCTGGCTAAAGCTGTCCCAGCCGGTCACGCTGTCAGGCGTAGACGCCAAGCCGAGGATGGATGGATCAACCCGAAACACTGAACCGGCTACGTCGATGACCTCTTTCACCAGGTCGCCTGTCTCAGGTTCAGCGTGAATGACATCGGCCCTGAGGGCTGCAGCGACTTCGGCGCGCAGTGCCTCCAGATTGGGTTTGCCTGAAATGCCTCTGGGGATATGGGCCAGTGCCACGATATGCTTGGGCACTTTCAATGCTTCAAGGCGTTCGCGGGCATAGGCAGCCAGTTCGGCTTCAGTGGCACTGCCGTCGAGCACAATGGCCGTAACCGCGATCTCGTCAAAGGTATCGTCCGGCATCGCGAGGGTGACCGCTTGGCCGACAGCCGGATGACCAGCCATGACCTCGTCGATCTCATCGGGGCGAATCAGAAAGCCGCCGCACATGACAACTGTCTTCAACCGGCCGGCGATGGCAAAGGAGCCGTCCGGCAATATTCGCGCCAGATCGCCGGTACGCATCCAGCCATCTGGAGCGAATGTATCCCGCGTGCGTTTGTCGTCGTGCCAGTAGCCCGGAAAGACGTTGTCACCCCGCAACTGCAGTTCGCCTACTCCCTCATGATCTGTCGCGTCAGGGTCAAGGCGCGCGGCGCAATCTATGGGCCGTCCAATCGTTCCAGCCGCACCCATTTCCGAATGCGGTCCTGCGTAGAGCGCGCTCGCCACCGTTTCTGTCAGGCCATACTGGTTGAACAACGGACGCCGAAAACGGCCTTCCAGCCGTGACCACAGGGCGGTGTCTAGACGGGCCGCAACCGACATGAGGCAACGGCATTCGGGTGCATCGAAATAGTCGTCGTGCTGAGCGAAGCGATCGATCATCGACCACACCGTGGGCACGGTAATTACATGGCTCGCGTGCTCCTGCCGGACACGGTTCAGCCATGTCTCCAATCCGGGCACGCTGAATCCGCCAGACCGAATGACCGCCCCACCCGATGCCAGGGCAAGTATCGGACCCTGGATCATGCCGTCGGCGTGGGCAAGGACCATGTCGTTGAAGATGCGGGAGTGGCGATCGCAGCCGAAGAGCCGGCGCAACGTATTCACATTGGCCAGAAGATTTCGCCGACTGATCTTTACGCCTGTCGGTGCCTGCGTCGTTCCCGATGTGAACAGCAGATAGGCCAATTCATCCGGAGCGTCCGGCAGACGGGGGTTTCGACCTTCCTGAGGGAGTTCCAGCAAATCCGCCAGACGGACGCCTTCAGACATCTGACCTCGCGCGAGCAGCCAGCCGCCTTTCTTGACAGCAGGTTTGGCAGGCACTTTGATTAGCTTCAGGTCACTCCCCCAGCCTTCAAGGCAGCGTTCATCATCCAGCACCGCCAGACGCGCCGTAACCGAAGACGCAATGCT
>MKRZ01000007.1:27205-47686 GCA_001897075.1 Mesorhizobium sp. 61-13
CGCGATGGCCAATGGTTCGTTCCTGGTCAAAATCAGGACGCGGTCACCCGTGGCGAGGCCGGACCGATCAAAGGTGCTTGAAAACCGGCGCAGGAGTTCGGCAAAACCGCCATAGTCCAATCGCATGTCCGGCGTAACCAGGAATTCCGCAGCGGGTCGCTCGACGATCCGTTCCCAAATCTCGGCAAAGGTCAGCATATTATTCGCCGTCCTCCATGTGCAGGGAAGACCTTGCCGCATTGAAGGGACGTCTGGTTGCGGGATTGCCGGCGACCAATGTGTTCTCGGCTACGTGCCGCCGCACGACCGACCCGGCTGCTACGATGGCCCGGGCGCCGATGCGTATGTCGGGCTGGATGACCGCGCCGGCCCCGATCATGGCACCGGCCC
The DNA here is from genome assembly GCA_001897075.1 of Mesorhizobium sp. 61-13. Lineage (GTDB taxonomy): Bacteria > Pseudomonadota > Alphaproteobacteria > Rhizobiales > Rhizobiaceae > Mesorhizobium. The sequence goes on from MKRZ01000007.1 coordinate 27,596, forward strand.
CGACATGAATGTTTCCGGCCAGCGTAGCACCCGGCCCTACGCTGACATGGTCCTGCAGCACCGAGTGATGACCAATAGAGGCGGCCCTGTTGATGAGCACGCCCTGACCGATAATGGACACGGCTCCAATAACCACGCCCGCATTGATGAAGGTTCCATCACCAACGCGAACGGACGTGGCGATAACGGCGGTCGGGTCGATCAACGCCTGTGCAAGGGTCAAGCCGGCCTCACGCCCCATAGCTATCAGTTGCGCCCGACGTGAGGGTGTAAAGGCGCAGGCCAGGAACCCGTCCTCGACGTTTTTTGACCCGACATCCGCAAGCTCCACGATGCGGTCGCGCGCCAGGATTCTCGGAGTTCCGTTGACGCTCACGGCCATCGAAATCGCAAGGCCCAGCCGCCTGCAGGTTTCCTCATATTCGACAACGATCGGAGAACGGATGCCAAAGAGGATCATGAGCTCGTTTGCCTGGATCTCGGTGTGAAAGACCGCGAGGTCGCGAATGATGCTTCTGGCGAAAGTCCCATCGCTTGGCCCTGCCGTGTCGCTACAAATTATTGCCGCGTGCACACTATCGCATCCGCAACTCCTGCCATGCCATGTGCACCAAGGCAACATCCGTTGCCGGCGCGGTAGATATTGCCGCATGGCGGGCAGATTTCTTGAACGCAGCGCCGACATGTAGTTCACTGAAAGTCAGACTATGACTGAAGGTGCATGGAAATGGCTATTGCGGTGATCTTGGCTCTGGCGTTGGTTGCATTTGTTGCTGCGGGTATCAGCGTCGGGTTCATTCAGACGTTGATCTGTGCGGCGCTTGTCGCGTCGGCGGCAATGTTGACAACCTTGGTCGCCGTTTCGATGACCCGCGCTGGCCACTGAACGGAAACCGGACAACGGCTAAAGCCCCACCGGATTGCAAGTGGCTGTACCGCCAGTCGAAGCTTTTCGTTGTTTTTCAATGTGGTGCGGACGACGGGGGTCGAACCCGTACGATCATGGATCGAGGGATTTTAAGTCCCTTGCGTCTACCAGTTCCGCCACGTCCGCGTGCCGCCCTTTTCGATGGTGGGGCGTCAGGCGTCAAGCCCATGTTGTCCGGGCACCCACCTGGCGTCCTTTGCGGGGTGGCACAACAGTTTTAGACCGCCATTTGTGGTAGAGAAGATCTTCGCCCCTTAAATGGGGGCACGATATTGCAGTTGTGCATTCCGGAGTTTTCATGACGACCGCCCTTTTCCAGCCGATCACGCTCGGCAATCTGACTTTTCCAAACCGAATTGCGGTTGCGCCGATGTGCCAGTATTCGGCCGATGACGGTTCGGCTACCGATTGGCATCTCCATCATTGGATGAACCTTGCCATGTCGGGCGCGGGAATGGTCACCGTCGAGATGACCGATGTCGAGCGGCGCGGACGCATCAGCCATGGCTGCCTCGGCCTCTATTCCGAAGCCAACGAAGCGGCTGCAAAGCGTGCTCTTGATGCGGCAAAGCGTGTTGCGACACCCGGCACGAAGTTTGGCACCCAACTCGCTCACGCAGGCCGCAAGGCCTCGAACCGGCGTCCGTGGGAAGGCGGCGGTCCGCTGCAACCGCGTGAAGATCCCTGGCCGGTCGTCTCTGCCTCTGCAATCCCCTATGACAGCGGCTGGCAAACGCCGCACGCGCTTACGGACGATGAAGTACTTGAGACGATCCAGCACTTTGCCGATGCGGCAAAGCGTGCCGAACGAGCGGGTTTCGACTTCATCGAATTGCACGGGGCGCACGGCTACCTGATTTTCCAGTTCCTTTCACCGCTTTCGAACCAGCGCAAGGACCGCTGGGGCGGAGCGCTTGAAAACCGTATGCGCTTTGCCGTCGAAACTGCAAAGGCGGTGCGAAAGGCAGCCCCTGCCCTTATGCTTGGAGCGCGCCTGTCGGTGAAGGATTGGGTAGACGGAGGCTTCGAGGTCGAGGAAGCCATCGAAGTGGCCAAGGCGCTCAAGACAGAGGGCGTCGCCTATATATGCTGTTCCAGCGGCGGCAACTCGCCACTGCAGAAACTACCGTCCGGAGCCGGTTACCAGGTGCACCTTGCCGAAGCCGTCCGGAAGGGTGCAGGCATACCAACGCGGGCTGTCGGCCTTATTGCCGATCCTCAATTCGCCAATACGATCATTGCCGAAGGCCGCGCCGACATGGTCGCACTGGCGCGCGCGTTCCTGGCTGATCCTCGCTGGGGCTGGCGCGCCGCAGCCACTTTCGGCGAAGAAATCCATCCGGCACCTCAGTTGGCCCGCTCGGTAACGACAATGCAGCACTGGATGAAAGCTGCGGGCTAAACTGCGGCGCTCTTGATAGCTGGTTTCGTCTCGGGTCGCCGTTGCAACCAACGGCCGTGCTTTGCGTTTGGCACCAGACAAATCGACACTTTTTCATCCAGTCCGGAGGATCGAAATGGCGAAGCTGGTTTACAAGATCGTCGAGCACGACGGGGGTTGGGCATATAAGGTTGGAGAGACCTACTCGGAAACGTTTCCGACCCATGAGGATGCGCTTCGTGCCGCGGAAATCGCCTCTGCCGAGCAACAGGTCGCCGGCTCGTCAGACGGCATCCAGTATGAGGATGCCGAGGGCAAATGGCACGACGAGCTGGCCGATGGCCGCGACCGCCCGCAAACCGAAATCTCGGATTGAGTGTCGATTAAACTGAAATCAGTTCGCCGGCACGAACCTCAATACGTCACGGCCATCCTTGTCGAGCATCGTAAGCGTGCCATCTGAAAGCTTGTAGGATGCCACCTTGCTGAACGCCTGGAAGAGCGCTTGCTCAGCCTTCATGAGGTCGGGAGCGCAGGCCATCATCGTCGCACCCGCCTGCCCAATCGTCATCTTGGAACCATCGATCTTGGCGTTGGCAAAGTAGCCGTTGCAAGGCCCTTTCCCGCCAATTCGGCCGCCCTCTTCGATACGTAGCGTGGCCCGTGGCTCCGGCAACACTTCGACGCCGTCGATGAAATCGACCTTCCAATCCTTGCCGAAAATCGTTTCCGAGGCCGTGCCGGCATCCCCCGATACCTTGCGAACCATGATGGTCTGCGAAGCATCTGAAAGCGGATCGACCTGATGGCGGGTATCGGTGATGAACCAGAGCTGGTTGTCGACCGAAATGCGCGCCTGCAGCGCATAGGTCATATTCGGCTGAATGACCGAGGGATCGAACTTGATTTCGAACTTGATCGGAATCTGGCCGGCCGGGGAAATCTTCTGCTCGCCAATGATCGCGGCCGGAGCGTCGGCAAGCGAAACATCCGCAAGCTGGACCGTCACCTGTGCATTGGGCGGTAGCGCGATACGTTCGCGGTACGTGATTTCGCCCTTCAGGATCTTGTCCGATGCCAAGGCGCGATCCGGTGTCACCATCATGCCGACCACCAGGGGCACGAGGCCGAAGACCATCAGTTCAGCCAGCTTTTCCAGCATATCCCGCACTCGTTTGCGACTGCCAAAGACTGGTCGCAAGAGACGGGGCGAATGCGGAGAATCCAAGGCTGACCCAAGGCATTCTTAGGGTAGCGTTGGTTTGCAGCTAGCGCTTCCAGCGCGCGAGTGCATCCTCGTCAGTGTCCTTGGCATCAACCCAGCCGCCTTCCGAGCCATCGGCCCGATGCTCCTTTTTCCAGAACGGCGCCTTGGACTTGAGAAAGTCCATCACGAAGCTGGCTGCTTCGAAAGCGGCCTGCCTATGGGTCGAAGCGGCGACGACAAGGACAATGTTTTCGCCCGGAGAAATCTTGCCGTAGCGATGGATCGCGGCAAGTCCCTGCAAGGGCCATCGCTCGGACGCTTCGATGGCAATGCGGGTGATTTCGGCTTGGGCCATGCCCGGATAATGCTCGAGTTCGAGCGCGGCAAGGCGGCCGGATTCATCGCGGCACAGTCCAGAGAAAGTGACGACGGCGCCGATGTCCGTGCGGCCCGCCGTCAGCCTTGAAACTTCATCGGCAAGATCGAAATCTTCCGCCTGAATGCGGACCACCGGCTCACAGGCTGTCACGCTTTTCATCCTCCCGTCATTGGAGGAAAGAGCGCAATCTCCCTTGCAGCACCCAGTTTCTGGCGGTGATCAACATGTTCCTGATCGATGGCCACGCGGATCACATCAGGGTACTGCAATGCGTTCTCATACTCTTCGCCGCGCGACCGCAGCCAGCGCAGCAGATCGGCAACCGTCTCGACGTCGCCCGGCAGTTCCACGTCTTCCTGTGGCTTTCCGATGCGCTCACGTACCCAGGCGAAATAGATGAGCCTCATGGCGCTACTCGTCGACTATGTGCTTCAAGCCCGCGCGGAAGTAATCGTAGCCGGTGTAGAGCGTCACAATCGCGGCAATCCACAGAAGCACGAGACCGGTCTGCGTCGTGTAAGGGAAAATCTTGTCGCCCGCAGGTCCGACCAGCAGAAAGGCGATGGACACCATCTGGATCGCGGTTTTCCACTTGGCAAGCTTGGTCACCGGCACGCTCACCTTCAGCGCGGCAAGATATTCGCGCAATCCGGAAACCAGTATCTCACGGCACAGGATGATGATCGCCGCCCACAGCGACCACCCGGCGATGCCGCCACGCCAATCGGTATCTGCCGCGAGAAGCAGCAGGCAAGTTGAAACCAGCAGCTTGTCGGCAATCGGGTCCAGCATCCGGCCGATGTTCGACGTCTGCTGCCAGGCGCGAGCCAGATACCCGTCGAAATAATCGGTAATGCTGGCGGCGAGGAAAATTGCCAGCGCAGACCACCGCGCGAAGTCACTCGACTTGAGGTGCCCTTCCAGAAAGAAGCACAGGACCACCAGCGGCACCGCAACAATGCGGGCGTAAGTCAGCATGTTCGGCAGGTTGAATGCGCGTTTGGCCATGGTGTGCGGACTCTTGTTTTGCGTCTGACTACTCAAATCAGAAGGCGGTGTCAGGGGTCAACTGTCGAAAGCCGACTGGCCTAGGAAAGAGGCGCAAATCTGACGACCATCACCTGTTCTCATGGAAATGGTCATATACGATTTTGGCGACGCGCTCGGAAATGCCTTCCACGGTCATCAGGTCCTCTACCGCCGCTCGGCTGACAGCCTTGGCGGTACCGAAGTGCAGAAGCAGCGCGCGCTTGCGCCCCGGCCCGATGCCGCTGATCTCATCGAGAGGGTTCTTGACCATCTCCTTCTTGCGGCGGGCGCGGTGCGAGCCGATGGCGAAACGGTGCGCCTCGTCTCGCATGCGTTGAATGAAATACAAAACCGGATCGCGCACGGGTAGCGTGAAAGAAGCCTTGTCCTTCACGAAGAAGCGCTCGCGGCCCGCTTCGCGATCCTGACCCTTGGCAATGCCGATTGCGGTAACCCGGTCCTCGACACCAAGGTCTGACAGAATTTTGCGCACCGCGCTCATCTGTCCCTGGCCGCCGTCGATCAGGATCACGTCAGGCCATGCCGGAAAGCCGTCCGAGGCCGATCCTTCAATTACTTCCCCTTGGTCGTCCCCATGCTCCTTCAACAATCGGGAGAACCGACGCTCCATCACTTCACGCATCATGCCGAAGTCGTCGCCCGGCGTAATGTCGGTCGAGCGGATGTTGAACTTACGATACTGGTTCTTGATGAAGCCTTCCTGCCCCGCGACGACCATCGCGCCTACGGCATTGGTACCCATGATGTGGGAGTTGTCGTAGATTTCGATGCGCTGCGGCGCGTTTTCCAAACCGAATGTTTCGGCAAATCCTGCCAGCAACCGGGTCTGGGTCGAAGTTTCTGCCAAGCGCCTTCCCAGTGCCTCGCGGGCATTTTGCAATGCGCTGTCGGTCAGGTCCTTTTTCTCGCCCCGCTGTGGAACGGATATCGAGACTTTCTTGCCCGCCCGCGTCGTCAGGGCCTCTGTCAGCAAATCCTGCTCCTCAACGGCGTGTGAAAGCAGCACGTTACGCGGCGTCGGCTTGTCGTCGTAAAACTGGGCCAGGAACGACCCCAGCACTTCCGCCGCCTCAAGAGCAGGATCGGCTTTCGGGAAATAGGCGCGGTTGCCCCAGTTCTGCCCGGTGCGGAAGAAGAACACCTGAATGCAGGTCTGCCCGCCTTCCTGATGGATTGCGAACACATCCGCTTCCTCGGTGAACTGCGGGTTGATGCCCTGATGGCTCTGGACATGGGAAAGCGCCGCCAGCCTGTCGCGATAGATTGCGGCCCGTTCAAAATCGAGTTCGTCCGACGCATGCTGCATGGCGACCGAGATCTCGGACTTCACTTTCTGGCTACGCCCGGACAGGAAATCTTTCGCTTCCGACACAAGGGCTGCGTAGTCACCGTGCGAAATCTCGCCCGTGCAAGGTGCCGCGCAACGCTTAATCTGAAACAGAAGGCACGGGCGTGTCCGGTTCTCGAAAAATGAATCCGTGCAGCTCCGCAAAAGAAACGCTCGCTGCAGCGAATTGATGGTGCGGCCAACAGCCTGAGCTGAAGCGAACGGGCCGAAATAGTCGCCTTTCCGCGACCGGGCGCCGCGATGCTTATAGATGCCGGGCGAAGCATGGTCATCGGTGATCAGAATGTAGGGGAACGACTTGTCGTCCCGCATCAAGACGTTAAATCGCGGTCGCAACCTCTTGATAAGATTGGCTTCGAGAAGCAGAGCCTCAATTTCGGTTCGTGTTACGACGAATTCCATCGTCGCGGTTTCGCGAACCATCCGCCCGATGCGATTGGTGTGGAACCTGCCTTGCGCGTACTGGGTTACGCGCTTCTTCAGGCTGCGCGCCTTGCCGACATACAATACATCGCCCGTCGCGTTCATCATGCGATAAACGCCGGGTGCATTGGGCAAGCGCTTGACGAGCGTTTGTATAACCTCCGCACCGACCTTGCCGTCAGCGTCTCCGGCATGCGGGGTCCAATCTATGGCGGTGAACGCGACTTCCGGGCCAACCGGCGCGACGGCTTCCTCAGCCGCGTCATCGTCAATATCGGTATCCGGAACATCGTCCGCTGCGGCACGGCCTCGAGCCTTGCCGTTGTCGCCAATAGTCATTCTACGATGCCTGCCACATCCGGCGTCTGCCAGGCAAGATGCTGGCCGCCATCCAGCGCGATCATCTGGCCGGTCACAGAGCGCGCCTGCCACAGATAGCGGATGGTCGCGCCGAATTCGGAAAGATTGGGACTTTGCTTCAACAGCAAGGCATCGACCTGCTTGCGAAAGTCGCTGTCGTCCTGCCTTGTGTTCCTGAGCGTTGGGCCCGGTCCGATAGCGTTTACGCGAATGCGCGGGGCCAGCGCCTGCGCCATGGTCTGGGTCGCGGTCCAAAGCGCAGACTTCGACAAGGTGTAGGAGAAGTATCGTGGCGAGAGACGCCACACGCGCTGGTCGATGACATTCACGATCAACCCATCCGTGGCTTCCGGCAAGGCTTGAGCGAATTTTTGAGCCAACAACACCGGAGCCTTCAGGTGAATGTCGAAATGGCGATCCCATTCCGGCCAATCGAAATCGAGGACCGAATCGTCCTCGAACAACGACGCGTTGTTGACCAGAAGCGATACCGGCCCCAAAGCATCCTCTGCCCGGCCGACAACCTCGGCTACGGCCGACATGTCGGTCAGGTCGGCCACGACAACGGCTGCCTGCCCGCCCACCTTCTTTATCTGTGCTCCGAGAGCGGAAGCATCATCTGCGGAGCTGTTGCTATGAATTGCGACGGCGAACCCGTTCGCCGCCAGGTCCTCGACAATTGCCCGGCCAATCCGCCGCGCGCCACCCGTTATCAATGCCGTCCCGGCGACTCGTGTCATTTTTCACTTTCCATATCTGGTCGAACCGCGCCCCTGACGGCGCAGTCTTCCGACTAGATGCGTTCAGACACCGTTCGTTCCTGAGGCAGCAATGTGGCAAAAGCGGCCTTGCGGGATGCGATTCGGCTCATCACGGATGTTCAACAGCGCCAATATAGAGGTCGCAACGCCTTGCACCAAGCGCCGTGCAGCAATGGCGCGCGAAGTCTCCTGACAGGGCTGTTGCCTCGATGCAACGTCAAGCTTCAGCCTCATTTGTGCCGGGGAATGACCCAAGTTCAGGTTCGGTTCCGCCGCATTTGATCACCAAATTCCGGAACCGATGAAAGACGGGATCGTTATCTCCCAGTTCGACCGCCTTTCAGGTCAAGGAAGCCAGTGTCTGTGGCTCAAGGAGTTAGAACCAATGACTACCAATCTTAAATTCGCGAAGCCGGCAGCCGTTGCCCTTGGGCTCATTGCCTTCGCTTCTGCGATCCCCGCATATGCCGCCGACGTTGTTATGGAAGAGCCGCCGGCGCCAGTGGCCCCTGTTGCTGAACTTCCCGTCGCCTCCTGGGCCGGCCCCTACGCCGGTGTGAACATCGGCTACGGCTTCAGCGGCCGCGTTGAAGAGCCGGGCAACACCATCAACACGGATGGTTTCCTCGGTGGCGCATTCGTCGGCTACAACTACCAGATGGACAACTTCGTCCTCGGTGCTGAAGGCGACATTGGCTACAATGGCGTAAAGGGCGACAATGCCGGCGTTGAATCCGAAGGTGGCGTCGAAGGCTCGCTGCGTGCGCGTCTCGGCTACTCGATCAGCCCCGACATCCTGCTCTACGGCACGGCCGGCGGCGCAGGCCAGAGCGTCAAGATCACCGACGCCGTCGGCAGCGATCGCAACACCATGTTCGGTTGGACTGCCGGTGTCGGTACCGACATCAAGCTCACCGACAACGTGTTCGGCCGCGTCGAGTACCGCTACACCGACTACGGCAGCCAGGATTTCAACACTGGCGCCGGTGCACGTGACTTTGACGCTCGTGATAACCGCGTCACCTTCGGCGTTGGTATGAAGTTCTGATCTGACGATCGGACTGAAATGGAAAAGCCGGGGCTTTGACCCCGGCTTTTTCGTATTTCAGGAAGGGTTGAGGCCCTTCAACTCGGGAAACTTCTCGTCGAAGCGCGCAGCCCAGCGCGTCAACCGCCCGCGCCCCTTCTCCCATTTGCCGTCGAAACGCAGCGAGAGGTAGCCCAGCGCGGCGCGCAATGCGATCTGTCCAACCGTGATCTTCTTCGGCAGCTTGGGCGGGTTGGCGTTCAGGTGATCGAGCGAGCGGGTCACCTTTTCCCACTGCTTGTCGATCCAGGGTTGGAAAACGTGCTCTTCGGGCCGCATCCGGCGCTCATAGATGATTGAAAGAGCGCAATCGCAGATGCCGTCCGCCAACGCTTCGAGCACCTCCGCTTCAGTACGCTTTTCTGGGTTGCGCGGAAACAGCGCGTTCTTGGAAAGACGGTTCAGATACTGAGTGATCGCACGGCTGTCGAAGATCACGCCGCCGTCATCGAGCAGAAGTGTTGGGATCTTGCCGAGCGGATTCGCCCCGACCAGTGCCGTCGGCTGATCGTCCGTCTTGGTCGGAACGGCTTCCATGGCGATGCCAGCATAGGCGGCAGCCATCCGAACCTTGGCGCTATAGGGCGAAGCTGAGGCGTAGAGCAGTTTGGGCATAGTCTTTTCCTGTTATTTGGCAGCGGCACATTATTCCGCGCCTTGCTCAAAGCAACGGCCAGCAACAGGATTTCAACCAGACAGACGCCCGTATTGAGCAATATCTCTGCAGAAAAGAGGCAGAAGCGCCTAGCGAAGGACGCGGCAGGCGCCGTTGTAGACCAACCAGCGGTCGAAGCCGGAAACGCAGAACTCGACATTGTTGCCAATGGACGCGAGGCCCTGCCCTTCCTCGATCAAATACCAGATGTCGCGGTCGCGCCCGTCCGACAAGGTAACGGTGGCGCCGCAATAGTGCCGTGCAATCGGCCAACGCTCGCTGGCCGGCAGGCTGCGGTGCAGGTGGATACGGCTGAAATCGGTGATCGCCACGTCAGGAAGGTTCGGCACGTTGTGAACCTGATGGTCGAAGCGGCTGGTGATGCGGCTGAGCACGGCAGGTGTGCTGCAGACGCTCGAATCGCCTTCGTCGACATAGGTCGAAAGATCGGCCGCGTGCGCTACGGACGACAAGGCCACGGGTGCGCAAAGGAAGGAGAATGCAAGGACTGCAGACTTGATGGCACGGATCATATCAGCCTCTCGAAGCGATTTGGCCGCACTGTGAGGATTTCGGCGGTCGCGGTCAAGCGTCACATTATTTCGCCGTCAGCCATCTCACGGACCAAGCTGCTGCGGGCTCCTCGGCCAACAATCCATGCAAGGCAGGAAGCGCGCGCCGCAACTCCTCCTCCAGTGTGAAAGGCGGGTTGACCACCACCATGCCGCTGCCATCCAACCTCGGCTCCCTGCCCGTTGGCCGGATATCGAAGGCGATATCGAGGATTTTGGGGATGCCGCTCTCGACTAATGCCCGGCGAAACCCGGCAACTGCGTCGCGGTCCTTGATCGGATACCACAGGGCGTAAATCCCGCCCGGCCAGCGCTGGTGCGCCTTGATGAGACCATCCACCAGACGATCGAATTCGCCCGCCTGTTCGAACGGCGGATCAACCAGCACAAGTCCGCGCTTTTCCTTTGGCGGCAGGTGCGCGCAAAGGGCAAGCCAGCCATCGAGTTCAATCACCCTCACCTGAATGTCGCCGGCGAACACCGCCTTCAGCCTCGCGGCATCCTGCGGATGCAATTCGATGGCGGACAGGCGGTCCTGCTTGCGCAGCAAATGGCGCGCGACAAAGGGCGAACCTGGATAGTGCGCCAGCCCGCCCTGCGGATTGGCCGCGCGCACCGCATCAAGGTACGGTGCCAGAAACGCCTCAAGCTTTGGATCGAGGTCCGCGTCTGTCACCCGGCCAATGCCGCCGTGCCACTCGCCGGTCTTGCCAGCCTCAGAAGATGAGAGGTCATACAGCCCGATGCCGGCATGGGTATCGATCACCCTGAATGCCTTGTCCTTCTGCTTCAGGTATTCAACGATCCGGGCCAGTACGGCGTGCTTGACGACATCGGCGAAATTTCCCGCGTGATAGGCGTGCCGGTAGTTCATTTCCCGTCGGCACCACCACCCCGGCCCCAGCGCGGCGGCGGCGGTTGCGAATTGGGGTTTTGCGGAGTGGCCGAACGCTTTCGGCGAAACGCCAGAACGAGCCCGATGAACCCGACAGCCATCAGGGAAATGCCGATCGGCTGGAAGCGCGCATCGACCTCGCCGGAACCGGCTCGCAAGACGAGATCGACTGCCTTGATCTGCGGCGCCTCGACATCGCCGCGGTCGACCACGAAGCGATAGTTTCCGTCATGCACCTCCGCGATCACGCCGGCGTCGTCGCGCGCGACCTTTTGCGCAACTTGCGGGCTCTTGTCCCGAATTTGCGATTCGCCGGCGAAGCGAAGCGTCTCGGCAAGCACCGTCTTGCCGCCTTCGGAAGCCGTAATGGTCAACACGGCCCCGACAGGTGCAAAGAGATCGTTGGCATCGGTCGTAAGGTCGACCAGAACACGCACCGGCGCATCAGTCTGCGCCAGTTGAACCTCGACCGGCTCAAACCGGCCCTGGCTATAGACCGGCCAGGTTCCGATTTCCCGACCCGAGAAATTGCTGATCGACCAGGGGTAGATGAAACCCATGCCGAGACCGGCCAAGAGTACCAGCAAGAAAAACAGACGCATCAGTCGTTCTCAGATCGTTTGGGAGCGAAGGTGAAGGCAATCCGCCTCAACCAGCAAAACTTTTGAGAAAACCTTGCACCGGTTGGCCGCAATCACGCTTTCCGCTCCCATCTTTTATCCGCCGTTTGCTGCCAGTACGTCACCGCGTGTCCGGCGGACTTCATTGTTTTCCAATGCTGTCGGGCAGCTTCGACCTGTGCCGTATCGTGACCGTCGAACAGAAAAACCGCGCGTTCATAGCTGCCAAGATCAGGCGGTTCGGCACCGTCGACCAGAAACCTGATCTGTGCATCGTTCTGGTTGCCGTCTCCCGTGGTCAACAGGATTGGTTGTTCTGCCGGAAAGGCCTCACGGTCGCTCGCATGGGCCAGAAATGAATCGTCGCGGAATGTCCATAGATGCTGGTCGAGCGCATCGCGTCGGTCTTCGCTGCCGGTTTGCACGACCGCGCGCCAGCCACGGCCGATACTGCGCTCCAGCAAGCCCGGAAGCGCATCCTCCAGCGTCGACTCCGTCAGATGGTAGAACAGTATCTCGGTCATGGCCGCCAATCAGCACAAAGCTACGGGCGTTCATAGTGGTCGCGGACGAGCCGGTCGAGCAACCTGACCCCAAAACCGGAGCCCCATGACGTATTGATCTCGCTTGCGGGCGCGCCCATCGCGGTGCCTGCAATGTCGAGATGCGCCCACGGCGTGTCTTTCACGAAGCGCTGGAGAAACTGGGCCGCCGTGATTGCGCCGCCATAACGGCCACCGATATTCTTCATGTCGGCGTTCTTGGATTCCAGCAACTTGTCGTACTCGCCGCCGAGCGGCATGCGCCAGAGCCTCTCCTGCGTCGCAGCCCCCGCTCCCACCAGCCGGCCTGCCAATTCGTCGTCGTTTGAGAACAGCCCCGCGTGATGCTGGCCGAGCGCGACCATGATAGCGCCCGTCAGCGTCGCAAGATTGACCATGAACCGGGGCTTGAAGCGGTCGTTGCAGTACCAAAGCGCGTCAGCCAGAACGAGACGCCCTTCGGCGTCGGTGTTGAGCACCTCTATGGTCTGCCCGGACATCGACGTCACGATATCGCCCGGCCTCTGCGCATGACCATCGACCGCGTTTTCGACCAGCCCGACGATACCGATGACGTTGGCCTTGGCTTTGCGCGCAGCCAAGGTGTGCATCAGTCCCGTCACCGCTGCTGCACCGCCCATGTCACCCTTCATGTCTTCCATGCTGGATGCGGTTTTGATGGAATTGCCGCCGGTATCGAATGTCACGCCCTTGCCGACGAACGCCACCGGCTTGTCCTTGGCGTTACCGCCGTTCCAGTGCATCACGGCAAGCCGTGCGCCGCGAGGAGAGCCCTGTGCCACGCCGAGCAGCGCGCCCATTCCCAGCTTCTTCATTTCCTTTTCTGTCAGGATCTCGACGGCGACGCCAAGAGCCTCAAGTTCCTTGATGCGCGTGGCAAACTCGACCGGTCCGAGCATGTTGGCGGGTTCATTGACGAGATCACGCGCCAGCAGCACCCCGTCCACGCTTGCCTTGGCGGCAACGAATGCCTTCTTCGCCGACGTCGGATCGGCGCACATGATCGTTACCTTGGTGGTCTTCCTTTTGGCCGCGTCTCCATCGCCATCGCCGCTCGACGCGCGGGTCTTGTACTTATCGAACGTGTAGCTGCGAAGCAGGCTGCCGGCGGCAACATTGGCGGCATCGGCCCCGCTCACTACCGTATCGGGCAAATCGAGAATGATGGTTGCTTCGGCGGCTTTGCCAAGCGAGCCCGAAATGATTCCACCAAGCTTTATCCAGGCATGCTCGTCCATGCTGGCAAGCTTGCCTGTGCCGATGACAACAATCTTTTCGAGCGGCGTGTCATGCGGCGCGAGGATTTCGGCCTGCGCGCCAAACTTTTCCGAGAAGTCGGCTGCCGAAAGCGCGCGTTCAACTGTCTTGGCCGGAACATATTTCAGCGTTTCGGGTCCGATGCCCGCCTCCTCGGCCGACAACACATACACAACCCCCTTCTTGGGCGCTGCAAACCTGGAAAATGTTACGGAAGATATCGAAGCCATAAAAACCTGCTGGGCGGTTGTCGTGAAGGAAAATCGACATTTCGTCGTTTTCCGCCGTTTGGCAACCCATGTTGCACAAAGGCCGGCGCGAAGGTTGCAAGCGGGCGTTTGGCCGCATGTTGGCGCACGTTTTCGCCACAAGCCATCATTAACCATGAGCCTTCGCGCTTTCTTATCCATTCTCCGCGACATTGGCGCGGGCGAGAAAGCATGCTCCCGAGAGACCGGTGGGTGCTGTCTGTTGTACAGATACGACCGGACGGATAATTCATTCTGAGGCGCGATGCCGGAAAGCCAATCGAGAAATCCCGCTGCATGAAGGTCATTGAACGCTACATATTGCGGCGTGCGCTCGTGTTGTTCCTGGGCGCCCTTGTCTGGACGTTGGCCATCGTCTGGACGACGCAGGTATTGGCGCGCATCGATCTGGTAACAGACAGCGGGCAATCGGCTCTCACCTTCTTCGAGGTGGCTACGCTTATCCTTCCAACGGTCATCCCGATTGTCATTCCGTTCGCCCTTGCCGGCGCGGTCGCGCAAACCCTGAGTTCGATGAACGCCGATTCGGAATTGGTCGTCATAAATGCTTCCGGCGCATCGAGATTGACGGTGGTGAAGCCCATATTGCTGGTTGCACTGGGGGCAAGCATTCTCTGCTTCGTGGTTCAAAACGGTGTTGAGCCATACGCTCGCCAGAAGAACCGTGACCTTGTTGCCAGCGCCCGTGCCGATTTCCTCTCGCTGGTGATCCAGGAAGGTACCTTCCGAAAAGTCGAAAACGGGCTGTTCGTGCAACTCGGCGAACGCCTGCCCGGCAACCAGTTGGGCGGCATCTTCGTCGCCGATAGCCGGCAGGAAGGAACTGACCTGGTCTACTACGCCAAGCGCGGCGCAGTGATCGACCAGGGCGACGACAAGGCGTTGTTGATGACCGACGGCGTCATCCATCGCAAGTCGGTCGACGGCAGCGTGTCGCTCGTCCACTTCACGTCATATGCGTTCGATCTCTCAGCCTTCGGGTCGAACACGGGCGGTGTCGTGCGCCTGCCGAAGGATCAAACGACCCAATACCTTCTCAATCCAGATCCCAACGACGATGCCTACAAGAAGGATCCAGGAAGCTACCGCAGCGAGATCAACAAGCGCTTTTCCGAATGGATGTTCCCGATCACTTTCGCGCTGATCGCGCTGGCAGTGGCAGGGGACGCCCGGTCGCACCGCGAGGCTCGCATCCATCCCCTGGTCACGACCATCTGTATCGCCCTTCTGGTTCGTTGGGTGGCCTTCTTTGCCGAGGGCCAATCCAGAACCGAACCACTGTTCGGTTATCTGATGTATTTAATTCCAGTCGCGATGGCGCTCGTTTCGTCCTGGTTCATCAGGACGCAACGATCCATGGAGCTTCCGATCGGCCTGGTTGATCTTGTCGTCGGATTGGCCAACCGGATCGTGAACGCTTTCGCTTCGGTTCGGTACCGTAGCGCCAATTCGAGCCGGGGGTCGGCTTGATGGGTTGGACACTCGGGCGATATTTCCTGTTCCGATATGCCGCGATTACGACGTGGTTCTTCCTGGGCATTTTTGCACTGGTGTTCCTGATCGATTTTACCGAACTTACCAGCCGAACCTCTCGTATACCGGGCTTTAGCTATCAGGTCGGCGCGCTCATTTCCGCGCTAAGAGTTCCGATGCTTGTTCTCCAGACGGTCCCCTTTGTCGGCCTTTTTGCCGCAATGGCGACACTGGTTTCGCTCAACCGCAAATACGAGCTGGTTGTCGCACGTGCTGCCGGCATTTCCGCATGGCAATTCCTTCTTCCCGTTTGCCTCGGCGCGCTGCTGTTCGGCGTGCTTGCAGTGGGTGTCCTGAACCCCCTCGCCGCGCACGGTCTTTCCCGTTCGCAGCACTTTGAAAGCCTGCTGCGTTCAGGCGCGTCGAATGCCGTAGACGAGGACTCCACACCGTGGATCCGCCAAAAAACGGCATCGGGCGACACCATCATCGGTGCCCGCGCGATCCTGAACCAGGGATTGGAGATGGCCGATGCGACCTTCTTCATTCTCGACAAGAGCGGCGAAATCGTCGAACGCAAGGACGCCAAGCGCGTGTTTCTGCGCGACGGGTATTGGGAACTTCATGACGTCAGCACGATGACGGATG
Organism: Mesorhizobium sp. 61-13; assembly: GCA_001897075.1. Lineage (GTDB taxonomy): Bacteria > Pseudomonadota > Alphaproteobacteria > Rhizobiales > Rhizobiaceae > Mesorhizobium. Next base: position 43,472 of record MKRZ01000007.1, read on the forward strand.
CAGGAACCAAAGAAGTCCAGGAGCTCGCCCAGATCCCGACCGATCTGAAGCCGGAATTCGTTCAGGAAAGGCTGGCACGGCCCGAAACCATTCCTTTCTATGACTTGCCGGGCAAGATTGAGGTTGCCCGCTCATTCGGCCTCAGTGCAAATGCCTTCGCGATGCAGTTCGATTCGTTGGTGGCGCTGCCTTTTCTTCTGGTTGCCATGACGCTGATCGCTGCGACGGTTTCGATGCGTTTTGCACGAATGGGCCAATCGGCAACGATGATTCTAGGTGGCGTTGTCGCCGGGTTTCTGCTTTATGTCGTTTCGGTCCTCGTCAAAGCATTTGGCGTGGCTGGTTTTGTGCCGACTTTGATTGCGGCATGGTTTCCAGTTGTTGTGGCAATGTTTTTCGGGGTAACGTTCCTTTTGTACAAGGAAGACGGCTAGTGAGGGGGGCGGGTTTGCAGAACGGACGGTCGAGCCGTTTGGCGCTCCTATGTGGAGTGAGCGGGCTTGCATGCCTGCTCGCGGCTGGCGCTTTGACCGTTCCATCCTGGGCGCAGGAAGTGCCCGACCTGTCGGCGGAAATCCCAGCCGGCGCCCAGATGCTTCTGGAGTCGGACACGCTCGTCTATGACAACGATGCCCAGACCGTCACGGCCGTTGGCGGAGTGCAGATTGACTACGGCGGCAACCGGCTTGTTGCCCAGCGAGTGGAATACAATCGCAAGACCCAGCGGCTCGTAGCGACGGGCAATGTGCAGATCGTTCAGAGCGACGGCACAAAGATCAATTCCGACCATATCGACATCACCGACGACTTCGCAGACGGCTTCGTCAACGCCCTGCGTGTCGAGACGGTGGACAAGACCTATTTCGCCGCAGAAAGCGCGGAACGTATGGGCGGCGTTTTGACGACGTTCCACAACGGCGTCTACACCGCCTGCGAACCTTGCGAAGACAAGCCCGACCAGGCGCCCATCTGGCGCGTGAAGGCACGCAAGATCATCTGGAACGGCCAGAAGAAGACGGTTCGCTTCGAGAATTCCAACTTTGAATTCTTCGGCTTCCCGATTGCCTACCTGCCCGCGTTCGAGATCGCCGACCCGACCGTCAAGCGTAAAAGCGGCTTCCTTTTCCCGTCGGTCAGCTACAACACCGAACTCGGTGCCGGCGCCGGCATTCCTTACTATTTTGCGCTGTCACCGACCTACGACCTGACCATCAAGGGCAACTACTTCACCAAGCAAGGTTTCCTTGGCGAAGCTGAGTGGCGCCAGCGTTTCGACAACGGTCAATACAATCTGAAGATTGCCGGCATCCACCAGCAGGATCCCGGTTCATTTGACGCCAACACAGTCGACAGTGGCCCCGCCGGAGACCCGAACAAGCTTCGCGGCATGATGGGTACGAAAGGCCAGTTCGCCATCAATTCAAGATGGGATTTTGGCTGGGACGTCATGCTCCAGTCGGACAAGAACTTTGCCCGCACCTACAAGATCGATGGCTTCAGCGACTACGTCCACCGCTCCGAGGTCTATCTCACCGGCCTGAACGACCGCAATTACTTCGACCTGAGGGGCATGAAATTCCAGGTTCAGGAACGGCTTCTGGATAGCGATGCTCGTGCCAGAAACGATGAACAGCCCTGGGTCCTGCCGTCGCTCGACTATGCCTATATTCCGGATACGCCGCTTGCTGGCGGCCAGCTTTCCGTGAATCTCAATGCGCGAGCCCTTCATCGCAGCAATCTCGATACCGCCGATTCCCTCACCAATCCCGGCTTCTACGAGCGCGTGCGCGGTATCGAAGGCGAATCCGGTCGCCTGACCGCCGAAGCCGAGTGGAAACGTTCGTTCGTGACCGATGGCGGCATGGTTTTCACGCCTTTGCTGGCATTCCAGGCTGACGGCAACTTCGTAAATGCTTCGTCGGGGTCACTCGCCGCGATCAACAACATGGCCGCCAACCCGGACATCGACACCACGGCGGATGTGCGCTCGTCGTTCTTCCGCAGCATGGCCACGCTGGGCCTCGAATGGCGCTTCCCGATCCTGTTCTCCAGCGTCGGCTCGTCACATGTCTTCGAACCGATGGCGCAATTGTTCGTTCGCCCGAACGAGAGTTACGTCGGCGGCCTCGCCGTTCCGAACGAAGACGCACAGAGCTTCGTGTTCGACGCCTCGACGCTGTTCGAGCGTGACAAGTTCTCCGGCTATGACCGCATCGAAGGCGGCACGCGCGCGAATTTGGGCATCCGCTACTCGGGCAGCTTCGACAATGGCTGGACGACCAACGGTCTGTTCGGCCAATCCTATCATCTGGATGGCCGCAATTCCTTTGCAGAACCGGACATGGTCAATGTCGGGGCAAATTCCGGTCTTGAAACCGACACGTCCGATTTCGTGGGCCTTGTTGGCATAGCCAGCCCGAATGGCCTTTCGGCGTCACTGAGCGGTCGTTTCGACGAACAGACCCTTGAAGTGCGGCGCTCCGAGGTCAAGTTCGGCTTCTCCGGGCAACCGATTTCCGTGTCGGCCAAGTACGCCTTCATCCAGAAGCAGCCGCTCTATGGATTTGCCGAAGACCGGCACGAAGTCATGGTTGGCGGTTCGGCCCAGCTCAGCGAAAACTGGCGCATCTTCGGTTCTGGCACCTACGACTTGCAGACGAATGTCCTGGTCAGGGACGGGATCGGTTTCGGCTATGCTGACGACTGCTTCACCTATCTGATGACATTCTCCGAGACCCGGGACCGGGACACGAAGGAAGTGTCGCAAAGCATCGGATTCAACATCTCGTTCCGCACTCTGGGCGACTTTGGATCAGCGACGAGCTCCTTTACCGAATAGCCAGACACGGGTGCCGACACGGTTTTGCCGCATAGAGCAGGCATGAGTTGGCATACCGCGATAAACGAAGAACAACCCGGATTGCCTTGATGCGGAAGTACATCTTTTCAGCAAGCTTCGCCCTGCTCATAGCAGCAACAACGGTGTCATTTACTGCGATGACGCCTCCGGCCATGGCGAGCCAGATCAAGTACGTCGTCAACGATGTTCCGGTCACCAGCGGCGACATTCAGCATAGGTCCGCGTTCCTGCGCCTTCAGCGCCGCAAGGGCGACGCGGCAAATGAAATGGTCGAACAGACGTTGCGGTTGACCGAGGCCAGGCGTCTCGGCATCCGGATCACCGACCAGCAGGTCAACGAGGCCTATGCTCGCTTCGCATCCAACAACAAGATGCAGTTGAAGCAGCTCGACGGCGTGATGGCACAAGCCGGCGTCACCAAGGAGCACTTCAAGGAATTCATCCGCGCTCAGTTGGCCTGGAATCAGGCGCTGAGTGCGCGCTATCGCGCCGAGCAAGGCGGCGGCAACGGCCTCAGCCAGCAAGACGTTGTGCGCAAGATGCTCGACAATGGCGGCAACAAGCCGACAGCCACCGAATACATGCTGCAGCAGGTTATTTTCGTGGTGCCCGCTGCCGAGCGCAGCGCCACGCTCGGAAAGCGCAAGCGTGAAGCCGAGGCCATGCGTGGACGCTTCAACGGTTGCGGCACGACGCACGAATTCGCCAAGGGCCTGATCGACGTCACCGTCCGCGACCTTGGCCGCGTGCTTGCCCCGCAACTTCCGCCGGACTGGGCTGAGCAGATCAAGAAGACCAAGACCGGCGCAGCCACCGGCGTGCGTGAAACCGAGCGCGGCGTTGAGTTCATCGGTGTTTGCAGCGCTCGCGAGGTCTCCGACGACAAGGTCGCGCAGATGGTCTTCCAGAACGAGGGCGAAGCCAGCGGGAAAACGGACGAGTTCAGCCAGAAATACATGGACGAGTTGAAGAAAAAAGCCCGCATCGTCCAGCGCTGAACCAAATGGAAAAAGTTGGCGTTCCGTTAGCCGTCAGCGTCGGCGATCCTTCGGGCATAGGTCCGGAAATCGCATTCGCAGCCTGGCAAAACAGGCACAGCAACGGCATTCCCCCGTTCTATCTCCTGGCCGATCCGGCCCTCGTCTCTGCACGCGCGCAAATGCTGGGCGCCGATATTTCCCTATCGGAAACCGAGCCCTCAGGCGCGTGCGGTCTGTTCGCCTCGAGCTTGCCCATCGTGCCCCTGTCTTCCCGTTTCACGGATCAGGCCGGCAAACCTGACAGCAGCAACGCCAACGGTGTGATCGAAGCGATCGATCGCGCTGTCGAGGATTGCTTCGAAGGTAAGGCAGCGG
>MKRZ01000007.1:47949-52644 GCA_001897075.1 Mesorhizobium sp. 61-13
TCAACCCTCACGCCGGCGAAGGCGGCTCCATGGGCACCGAAGACCGTGACATTGTTTTGCCGGCCGTCACGGCGTTGCGTGCAGAGGGCATCGATGCTTTTGGGCCTCTGCCCGCCGACACCATGTTTCATCCGCGCGCCCGTGCGGGCTATGATGCGGCGTTGTGCATGTATCACGATCAGGCACTTATCCCGGCAAAGGCGCTGGCGTTCGATGAAGCGGTCAATGTCACGCTCGGGCTTCCATTCATTCGCACGTCTCCTGATCACGGCACCGCATTCGACATTGCCGGCAAAGGCATTGCCAGGCCGGACAGTCTGATCGCCGCATTGAAACTCGCCCACCGGCTCGCCAATACCAACCGTGCGAATAATCGCCGATGAGTCCGGATGGCCTGCCACCTCTGCGTGAGGTCATCGACCGTCACGGCCTCCAGGCAAAGAAGGCGCTCGGGCAAAACTTCCTGCTTGACCTGAACCTGACCGGCAAGATTGCACGCGCTGCGGGCGATCTGACGCAAACGACGGTTATCGAGGTCGGCCCCGGCCCCGGAGGCTTGACGCGAGCACTGCTGGCGACCGGTGCGCGCCACGTCATCGCCATCGAACGGGACGAGCGCTGCCTCCCCGCTTTGGCCGACGTATCGGCCCACTATCCCGGCCGGCTTGAAGTTGTGTCCGGAGACGCCCTCAAGACGGATTTCGCGGAGTTGGCACAGGGCAAGCCCATCAAGATCGTGGCCAACTTGCCCTACAATATCGGGACGGAACTGCTCGTGCGCTGGCTGACCGTTGCCGAATGGCCGCCGTTCTACACATCGATGACGCTGATGTTCCAGCGCGAGGTCGCACAGCGTATCGTCGCCACCCCAGCCAGCGATGCCTATGGCAGACTGGGCGTTCTGGCAGGCTGGCGAACGGATGCCAGGATTTCGTTCGACGTTCCGCCGCAGGCCTTCACGCCGCCGCCGAAAGTCACCTCGTCTGTCGTGCATCTGGTGCCGCGCGCGCAGCCGCTCGATGCCGATGTGAAGAGGCTCGGCCGTGTCACGGAAGCCGCCTTTGGCCAACGCCGCAAGATGCTGCGGCAAAGCCTGAAGAGCCTCGGAGGTGAGGCTTTGCTGAATGCTGTCGGCATCGACCCGACAAGAAGGGCCGAGACGCTGAGCGTCGAAGAGTTCGTCAGGCTGACAAACGCGATCTGAGCGCGTTTTAAAGCGAACAGGTCAATCCGTACTCTCGTCCAGCAGTCCAGAGACGAAATCAAAAAGCCCCGGCCGCCTGTCGCGGCGCAACCGTTCCGCCGTCACGATGGACTTCACTTCGGAAAAAGCTCGGTCGAGGTCGTCGTTGATGACGACGAAATCATACTCGGTCCAATGCTCGATTTCCGTGCGTGCATTCTTCAGCCGCGTCTCGATGACGGCTTCCTGATCCTCCGCCCGCCGTTTCAACCGAGCCTTCAGCTCTTTCATTGAAGGCGGCAGTATGAAGATCGAAACGATATCGCCACGCACCTTTTCCTTAAGCTGCTTGGCGCCTTGCCAATCTATGTCGAACAGCATGTCGCGCCCTTCGGCCATCGCCTTTTCGGCGGGTTCGCGGGGCGTCGCATAGAAGTTGCCGTGCACTTCGGCCCACTCCAGCAACTCGTCATTATCGCGCAGGATTTCGAAATCCCGCCTGGATCTGAAGTGGTAGTGCTGGCCCTCGATCTCGCTGCCGCGCCTTGGCCTGGTCGTCACGCTCACCGAAAGCTCGAATTCCGGATCGCTCTCGATCAGGTTGCGCGCGATGGTGGATTTGCCCGCGCCGGACGGCGACGACAATACGAGCATCAAGCCCCGACGGCGGATGCGGGAGCCGGCATCTTTGGCAGGCATCTGTTACTCCAGATTCTGAACCTGTTCGCGAAATTGATCGACGACCGCTTTCAGCTCCAGCCCAATGGCGGTAACCGCGGCCGCGTTCGATTTCGAGCACAGAGTATTCGATTCGCGGTTGAATTCCTGCGCCAGAAAATCAAGCTTTCGACCAACCGCGCCACCGGAATTGAGCAACGAGCGACCTGATACGACATGCGTCTTTAGCCGATCGATCTCCTCGCGAATGTCAGCCTTGGTCGCCAGGAACGCCGCTTCTTGGTAAAGTCGTGCCTCGTCCAGATTGGCGGCAGGGTCCAGCAAAAGCTTGACCTGCTCGGTAATCCTGTTGCGGATTGCCGCCGGCTCGCGAGAGGGGTCCGCCTCCGCCCGCAGCGTCAGCGTCTCGATCGCATCCAGATGGCCCGCCAGAAGCGCGCGAAGTGCTTCGCCTTCCGCCTGCCGGGCCTGCTGAAGATGGGTCAGCGCCACATCCAGCGTTGCATGGATCACCGCGTCGAGAGCGGAGCGCATTTCTTCCGTCTCGGTAACTTCTGGAAGATCGAGAACACCGCGCAAGGAAAGCAGGCCGTCGGCGCTGGCAGGCGCGATGCCGAACTGCTCTTGCAGCCGCTTTGCCAAGCCGGCCACATCCTTCAGGAATGCCTCGTTGACCACTGGTTGAGACTGCGTGCCGGCAGGGCGCGTGACGGTCAGGGTCGCCTGGAAACTGCCGCGTGAAAATCGCCTCTGGACGGCCTGACGTACCGACACCTCGATCCGCTCGAAGCCCGGGGGCATGCGAAGCCGAACCTCGGCGCTCTTGCCGTTGACGGATTTGGCCTCCCATGCGACTGCATTGCCATCGTGTTCGGCAATGGCACGTGCGAAGCCGGTCATGCTTTGAAGGTTCATTGCAGTCCCCCGGCCGCAAAACACGCGCTATTGCGCGGGTGCTGCTCCATCAGTCGCTGGCTGCTGGGCACCGGCCTTGGCTGCCTCTTCCGCCTGCTTTTTCTGGAATGCACGATAGCGCGCAACATTCTCGTTGTGCTCGTCCAGGGTCGCGGCGAACACGTGACCGCCGGTACCGTCCGCGACGAAGTAAAGATCATCGGTCTTGGACGGATTGGCCACGGCTTCCAGTGCGGCGCGGCCGGGATTCGCAATAGGAGTCGGCGGCAAGCCGTTGATCGTATAGGTATTATACGGCGTTGGCTTATCGATGTCGGATTGGTAGATCGGCCTATCGGCCGGTTTGCCCTTGCCACCGAACAACCCGTAGATAATCGTAGGATCGGATTGCAGGCGCATCCCTTTCTCAAGCCGGTTCAAGAACACACTGGCTATCCGCGAACGCTCGGTGCTTTTCGAAGTTTCCTTCTCCACGATCGAAGCAAGGGTGACGAATTCCTGCTCATTTGCCAGCGGCAGATCGGGGGAGCGGCGGGCCCAGATCTCGGCAACCAGTTCCTTCTGGTCGGCAAGCAGCTTGTCGATCATCTGCTGGCGTGTCGCGCCACGCGTGAAGCGCAAGGTGTCGGCCGCAAGGCTACCCTCGGTCGGCAACACAGACGGCATGTCGCCGGTCAAGGCGTCCTGCGCCGCCACCCGCTGGAAAGCCTGCTCGACGGTCATGCCTTCGGGGACGGTCAGCGAATACATGACCGATTTGCCGCTTTTCAGCAGATCCATGATCTCGTGCATGGAGGCCTGTGGCTTGATCTCGTATTCGCCAGCCTTCAGCGACTGGTCATTGTCGTAGGCGCGTACGCCGAGACGGAACACGCGCGCATCGCTGATCAGGCCGCGCCGTTCAAGCTGGTCGGCAATGTCCTGGACACCCGTGTTCGGCTTGACGAGGAACGTATCCGCATTTGCCGATGGACCCGGCTCATTGAATGCCTGCTTGCCGAAATAAAGCGCAAGACCCGCTCCCACGATCACCAGCAGCACCAGTGTCACGAGAAAATTCATGAAAACGACGACCTGGCTGCGCGATGCGCGCGAGCGCTTCGGCGGCGGTGTCCCGGCTTCCGGGCGCAGCGCCTCGTTTGCGGTCTTGGGCACGATCAGGCCCGGCACTGGTGGCGGCCTCTGGCTAAACTCCCCGTTACCCCCAGGATTGGTATTCATTGCACCCTACGATTTGATACCGTGACGAATCCCCTCCTGCACAGTAGGAGCGAATATGGCGAAATTGGCAACATTCCAGCATCACCAGCGGTAATGCCGGCGGCTTGTCAGCCATTATAGCGTTGGAAAACGAGCGAGGCGTTGGTTCCGCCGAAGCCAAACGAGTTCGAAAGGGCCACGTCGATCTGTCGGGCGCGCGGCTTGTTCGGCACCAGGTCGATCGCCGTCTTCCGTTCGGGGTTCTGCAAGTTGATCGTGGCGGGTGCGATATTGTCCCTAATGGCGAGGATCGAGAAGATTGCCTCGGCAGCGCCTGCCGCTCCCAGCAAGTGCCCGATGGACGACTTGGTGGACGACATTGAAATCTTGGACGCCGCGTCGCCGACGAGCCGTTCGACGGCTCCCAGTTCGATCGTATCGGCCATCGTCGAAGTACCGTGCGCATTGATGTAATCAATGTCGGCCGGCTTGAGATTGGCCCGCTTCAGCGCTGCGGTCATGCAGCGGAATGCACCGTCGCCGTCTTCGGACGGCGCGGTGATGTGGTAGGCGTCGCCCGTCAGGCCGTAGCCGGTCACTTCGGCATAAATCTTGGCGCCGCGCGCCTTCGCGTGCTCGAGTTCTTCGAGAACCACCACGCCAGCGCCCTCGCCCATGACAAAGCCGTCACGGTCGCGGTCATAGGGTCGCGATGCGAC
>MKRZ01000008.1:0-7639 GCA_001897075.1 Mesorhizobium sp. 61-13
TGCCGGGGTTTGCTCCGAGTTCGAGGGCGCGGGCCGCACCGCCGACATTGCGGTCGATCATGGTCTTGAGGCGCGCTGGACGGGACGAGACGATGGCCAGTTCGGACATGGCCAACAGGCCGTTCACGCAGACGAGGACGACGACGATAGCGATTTCAACGTATAGCATGAATGCTCATTAGCATCTGGGGAGGGGCGCAGCAAAGACGTCAATTTTTGGATGAATATGCAAAAAACTAAAAATCGCATACCTGAGAAATCATGACTTTAGAACGCCGATGGTAATCTTTCCATCCGTGAAATAGGGGTCGCCGCCGCCATTGAGACCCTTTTGGGTTGCGCCTATTCCTTCCATTTCGCGTGTGGAGGCAAGGGCGGAAGCGTCGAAAAGACTTTGGATGAGAAAGTCGCGTTCGCCATCGATGTCCGGGCCGATGTGATGCGTGATCGCGCCGGTGTCGTGGCTGACGCCGACGCCACGGTCGAAGCTGGCGGCACCCAGCCAGAGCGGGCGGCCACCCGCGCCAAGCTCGGGCGTTTGCCATAGGCGGACATGATGGCGCTGGTCGGCGCTGTCGCCGACGGGTTTCTCGAAGGCAAGATCCTGGGCGCGGCCTTCGTAGAGGAGCTGGCTCACCGGCGCATCGGGATAGGGCCGGTCGAAGAGCACGCTTTCGCCGATCTCGATCGCGGTCTTGAGCGTGACGGCATCGGCGGTATCCCAACGGGCAAGAGCGAAGGCGCGCATGATTTCCTCGCGCGTTCCGACGAGGCCGACATTGATGGGATCGCCTGCGATGCCCTGCGGGGTGCGGGTGACCATTTCAAGCGAGGTGGTGCCGGCGTGCCGGTCGCGCAACGTCCAGAATTCGGGTGCGGCGAAATAGGCGAGGCCGAGATAGGCGCCGCAGGCAAGTGCAAACCAGTTTGCGGAGCGCCGCAACAGCCGCTTGCGCTTCATCGACAGCTTATCCTGCCAGTTTCCAACGTCGTCGAAGCTGCCAGACTATCTGCAGGCGCGATAGCCATTCCTGCGGTTCTTGATGTCGAAATGGAAGTGGTTGCGGTGGTCGTAGTTGTAGCCGGGGCCAAGCACGGTGGTGAAGTAGGAGCAGCCATCGGCGCGGACGGTGTTGAGCAGGCTGCGTTCGCGGAAGGCGAACAGGCCGGGCTTGCGGACGTCGATTTCCTTGCCGCTGTTCAGTTCGATGCTCATGACGTCGAGCGCGTTGCCCTTGCCATGCTCGGACAGGACGCCTTCGCCGCGGATACGGCGGCAGGAGTAGCTCGACCCCTGGTGAATGGCTTTGACGCCGGAGAAGTAACGCAGGCGCGCGGCAGGCACGAGTTCGCTGCGGGTCCATGTGGCGAAGCTGGCGGCCATGGCGCAGGTGAGCGTGGCGGCGGGCTTCATCTCGACATTGCCGACGGCAGTCACCTTGACGGGGTAGGCGATGCCGCACTGGCCGCCGTCCTGGATGGGAGCAAGATCGGAATAGGAGACGCCGAGGCTCTTGAGGTCGTCGCGGCACTGGACCTCTTCGGTCGGCATGACGTTGCCTTCGGCAAAAGGCTGATCCATGCGCGGATAGGCGGCGGTCATGTAGGGATTGGACGGAACCAGCGTCTGCATGCCGGAATATTGCGGTACGGTGGCGGTCTGGGTGCCGACATCCACGGCGGGCTCAAGGCTGAACACATCACCCGAGGTGCAGGCCGATAAGGTGCCAACCGCCGCCAACAGTGAGAAACGCAAGGCAAGCCGCCGCAAACGCTGCGCCTGAGGCATGCCACCCATTGCGGCGCGAGACTTCCCGAGCATCGAACGATCCCTGTCCTTTGAGGAAACAGAGATTAACCACGAAGGGTAAAGGAAAAATCAGTGCCGAAATTCATCGCTGTGGCGGGATTGCGGCAAGCTTCGCAGCCATGCGTTGAGGTTCACTGGCAGAAGGTGCCGCCATTGCGGCGCGGTTCCAAGTCGAAGTGGAGATGGGTGGCGTGATCGGCATCGCTGCCGGGGCCGAGCACGGTCTTGAAGGGGCCGCATGCCTTTTTGCGCACGGCATCGAGGAACTTCGCCTGCTTCTCACCAGGCGATGGGCCGACCTCGACGGTCGAGCCGTCCTGCAAGGTGAAGCTGGCGATGTCCAACGCGTTGCCGAACGCATGTTCCGACATTTTCTGGCCGTTGTGGCGTGGGCGGCAGACATAGGCGGAGGCCTGGGTGATCGATTTCAAGGGCGAACCGAGTTCTGTTGTGGCGGCGGGCGCGATGGTGTCCTTGATGAAGCGGGCAGCGGCCTCTGCCATCTGGCAATTCATCAGGGCCTCCGGTGCGAGATCGACGGACGCGCCAAGTGATTTCACCGAAACGGGATAGGGCAGCGCACAGCCTGCTTCCGCATCATGCTCGGCCTTGCGGTCCTCGAACGCAACGCCAAGCGCGTTGAGGCGCTTGCGGCAGGCGAGTTCCTCCTCAGGCATGGTTTCGGCAGCCGTTGTGGCCGAACGAGGATCGGCGAGGGGTTTGGTTGGCTTGGTAGGAGCCGCGTCATCGTCCGCCCCGGCTTCCGGCTTTTGGGAAGGGAGAGGGGCGTCTGCGGGGGCGATAGGTTTTGCGTTGTTGTCGTCGGGGCGGGGCTGCGGCAGCGGAAGGGTGTCGGCTTCGTCGCTTGGCTGTGTGACGGATTTCGCGTCCGGCCTGTTGCTCTGCTCAGGAACAGGTGCGGAATGGGGAAGGGTGACGGGATTGGCGATAGCCAAGCCCGTCAGCGGCAACATCAACACTATCGGGAGCCATGCAAGGCGCGAAAAATCCATCGCCCTGCAACGGCAGCAGGGCGGGCGAGGTTGCACAGGGGGCCTTCACGTTCAGTGACGGATTGTTGCCTTGCTACGGGAACTGGCCTGCTCAGATATTGATTCCGCGTGGTCTGCCAGCGCCTTGTTTCAGAATCGGTTTTGCCGGTTGGGCTGCCTATTGCTGATGCGAATCGCGCAGGCGCCGGTCCCAGTCTTCGACCGTGCGGGTGGTGATGCGGCGCGCGGCAAGGTCGCGCCACGATGTTGCGAGCTCCGGTAATTCTGAGAGTTCCTGCAAGGCGTCCATGTCGAGCGTGCGCGTGTAGAGCAGGTCGATGACGCGCGACAATGGCCATTCAGGCTGCGGGCGTTGTTGGAGATGGAAGTGATCGCCAGCTTCCACCTCGCCCTCTTCCAGCACGCGATAGTACCAGCCGGTGCGGGCGGTTTTCTGGACGAGGTAGGCCATGTCCGGCCGCCCGAAGCGGGCATTCAGACGCCAGCATGGCTGACGGCCCTGGCTGACCTGAAGCATGGTGGACCCGAGACGGTAGATATCGCCGATGCAGATGTCGGCCTCGGTCATGCCTTCGGTTGAGATGTTTTCGCCAAAACCCGGCGCGTCGGCCACGAGGCCGTCATCCAGCCAAGCCGAATAGTGCTCGTGCGGATAATGGTGAAGTGCCTTTTCCGGCCCGCCGTGATGCCGGGTATCGCCCTGCTGGTCGCCCTCAAGGCCAGTCAGCGTGACATGTTGCGGCCCAGACATGCGTTTCTTGGCGATGCCGCTTGGGACGCCGCGCGGTCCAAGCGGGGCGAGCTTTCCGATGAACAGGGTGTCAATGGCGACTTCCGTAGGCACGAGCTTGCGGGCTGGACTGCTATTCGGCAACGGCTTCCAGCCCCTGTTCCAGCCAGTCGGCAAGTTGCGGCATTCCAAGCAGGTATTTCGCCGTTTGCCGCCATGGACGCTGCCTTGCCGCCGCCAGTGCTTCGCTCCATTCGCCGGCGTCATAATCGCCACGCCCGACCCATGCGAGCGCGATCAATTCGGCGGCCTCATCGACGTTGAGATCACCGATCAGTTCCCGCAACTCGCGCTCGGTCAGGTCTTCGGATTCTTCTTCGGCGAGGCCATCGTGCTGATGAAGATCATGGCCGTCGCCATCGAACTCGACCTCATGCTCGCTGCCGTCGGCGAAATCGTCCGACATGCCGGCGCTCAGAGCTTTCGCCTTGAGAATGAACAGGCGAACCGTGTCTGGTCCGATGGAGAGTTCCCACTCTCTTTCTGCGCGATGCTGCACTGGACGCCTCCGTGCTTGTCCTTTCCGGTGTGCCTCGGCCGAGTGTTGCGATGATAGCGCATTTGCAGATTGCGTCATCCTTTGATGCTGACCGGGCAGTGAGCCGATTGACAGGGCCAGCGCCTGGAATGAAATGGCGCAATTTCACCAACCGATCGGACCCCTGACGTGGCGTTGTTGTTGTCTCCCAAAATCCTGCCCATTCTGATGCTGATCGCTTCGAATGTGTTCATGACCTTTGCCTGGTACGGGCATCTGAAATTCAAGACGTCGCCCATCTACATCGCCGTGCTGGCGAGCTGGATGATCGCGTTTTTCGAATACTGGCTGGCCGTTCCGGCCAATCGCATCGGCAGCCAGGTTTATTCAACGGCGGAACTGAAGACGATGCAGGAGGTGATCACGCTTACCGTGTTCGCCATTTTCTCCGTATTCTACCTGAAGGAAGCGCTGACACTGAACCATGTGCTGGGCTTTGCATTGATAGCCGGGGGAGCAGCTTTGATCTTCAAGGGCTGATGAGGGGCGGCTCGAGCCGTGCCGGGATGAAATGCAGCAGCCAAGGCGTTAACTTGATGACACGTTTCCAAGGAGGCTTCGATGCGCACAATAATGCTGATGCAAGTGGCGGCACTTGCCGTTTTCCCGCTGGTTGCCACGCCAGCCTTTGCCGCCGGCGGAGATAGCGGCGGCAGCAGCGGCGGCACTGAAACCGTAACTCAGTGCAAGAAGGGCCAGGTGTTCGACAAGAAACTGAACAAATGCGTTGAGCCCAAGCAGGGCATGCTGGACGACGACAACATCTACGAAGCCGGCCATGCGCTGGCGATGGCTGGCCGCTATGACGAGGCGATTGCCGTGCTTAGTCTGGCCGAAGACAAGACCGACCCGCGCATCCTCAACTATCTTGGTTATTCGCACCGGAAAGCCGGCCGAATCACCGTCGGTCTCGGTTACTATCAGGAAGCGCTTCAGAACGACCCGGACTACACGCTGGTGCGGGAATATCTTGGCGAAGCCCATCTCCAGTTGGGGGACGTGACGGCGGCGCGCGAGCAACTTAGCGAAATCGAAAAGCGCGTTGGAAAAGGTGCCCGCGAATACGGCATGCTGGCGGAGCAGATCGATCATTTCCTCAAAAGCTGAGGCGCAATCGAACGGATACGCCTGATTTCGGCTGAATTCCGTGCCGATGCCGGCACGTGGCGAGGCTGGATTTCCCGGCGGTTGAGCTGAGTTTCGGCTCTGGTCGGCTGAGTTGCGGCAGATGCGCCCTAAAGCTGATTATCCGGCTGCAATTTTAGGGCGTGAAAAAGCTGCGGCAATTGCTATATTGAAGAAATCCGAGATGTGACGGTCCCGTCGGGTGGTACCCGCGGACCGTTTTCTTTTTGTGCTTCAGGGCCATCCAGTGGAAATGGATCGGCGGCAGGAAAGGACTGGCTATGAACAAGGTGCCGATGACCGGCAAGGGTTTCGATACGCTGAAGGAGGAGTTGCGCTGGCGCCAGCAGGAAGAGCGGCCGCGCATCATCGAGGCTATCGCCGAAGCCCGTTCGCATGGCGACCTTTCCGAAAACGCCGAGTATCATGCCGCCAAGGAAGCGCAGAGCCTGAATGAAGGCCGCGTGGGCGAGCTTGAGGATTTTATCGCGCGCGCAGAGGTGATCGATATCTCCAAGTTGAGCGGCGAAAAGATCAAGTTCGGCGCTACCGTCGTGCTCGTCGATGAGGATACGGAAGAGAAAAAGACCTATCAGATCGTTGGCGACCAGGAAGCCGACGTGAAGTCGGGCCGTATTTCGATTTCCTCGCCCATTGCACGGGCGCTGATCGGCAAGGAAGTGGGCGACGCCATCGAGGTCAATGCCCCGGGCGGCGCGCGCGGCTACGAGATCGTCGACCTGCGCTGGCTCTAAGCAATGACAATCCCGGTGCCCGCGACCCGCATTGACCTGTCGCGGGTCGAGGTTGTCGTGCCCAACTTCAAGCAGCGGCTTTCCGGCGTCACCAGCACCATCATCCAGCTTGTGCCGCTGCAGGCGGCGGAAATCGGTATCGCGACGCTGGGACCCGGCTTACCAGATAGCCTGCCGAAAATGCGCTGGTGGCAGGTGCCGGGGCTGCTGCTGCGGCCCGACAAAGGGACGGTGCGCGTGTGGCATGCGCGCCGCAACCCGGAAATGCTGGCCGGTGTCGTCCTCAAATATGTGCTGCGGGCGCCCTTGAAGCTGCTGTTCACGTCGGCGTCGCAGCGCAAGCACACAGGCTGGACGCGCTTTCTGATCCGTCGCATGGATGCGGTGATCGCCACCAGCCGCAAGACAGCCGCCTATCTGGAAGTGCCGAATACGGTGGTGATGCATGGTATCGACATCGAACGCTTCCACAAGCCGGCCGACAAGGCCGAGGCGGTGCGGGCTGTTGGGCTTGATCCGGCGCAGCTTTATGCTGGCTGTTTCGGTCGTGTCAGGCACCAGAAGGGCACGGACCTGTTCGTGGACAGCATGATCGAGCTTTTGCCGCACTATCCGCGATGGTCGGCGGTGGTGGCGGGCCGTGCGACGGCGGAACACAAGGATTTTGAGGCCGGACTGCGCGCAAAGGTGGAAAAGGCCGGTCTGGCGGGCCGCATCCTGTTCGTGGGCGAACATCGCGACATCGAACGCTGGTATCGGGCGCTTTCGCTTTACATCGCGCCGCAGCGCTGGGAGGGGTTCGGGCTGACGCCGCTGGAAGCTATGGCCAGCGGCGTGCCGGTGGTGGCGAGCGATGTTGGGGCTTTCTCCGAACTGATCGAGGACGGCGTGACCGGCACATTGATTGCGCGCGACGATCTTGGCGCCATGGTGGACGCGGCGGGCCGACTGATGGGCGACGACAATGCGCGTGAAGGGGCTGCCGCAGCTTCGTTGCGACGTGCGCACGAGCTGTTTCCGTTGCAGCGGGAAGCCGCAACGCTGATAGGGATCTACAGGCGATTGCAGGCCGGGGCTGGCTGACCTCTTCCGCAGTTACTGATGAAAAGGCTATAGAATCCTGATGCAGATTGAGGCGTTCATTATCCATCTCGCCCGCGCTACGCAGCGGCGTCCCCAGGTCGAGCATCTGCGCGCGGCTTTGCCCATGGCGTCTCACGTTGTCGATGCGGTTGATGGTCAAGCGTTGTGTGAAGGCGAGATTGCTGCCGTCTACAAGCGTCATATTCACCGTCCACGCTATCCGTTTGAACTGAGGAGAGGAGAGATTGGATGCTTTCTTTCCCATCGCAAAGCGTGGCGTGAAATCGTCGAACGCGGCGTTGATGCAGGACTCATCATCGAAGATGACGTGGAGGTGAATATGGCCGTTCTCGACCGCCTGTTAGAAGTGGTTCGCGGCCACTTCGACAAAGCTGCCTATCTACGATTCCCACAAAAGTTGAATGAACATGGCCTCGTTGTCGCCTTGGGTGATCGGGCAACGATTATTGAGCCTCGCCAAGTTGGTCTAGGAATGGTTATGCAGCTAGTTGGCCGTGATGCTGC
>MKRZ01000008.1:7711-34565 GCA_001897075.1 Mesorhizobium sp. 61-13
GAAGGTGCAGATTCTTACGTCTTACCCTGTTTGCGTGAGGGAGATCAGTCGTGAGGTTGGTGGGTCGACTATCCAGAAAAAATCCAAACCACTGAGGGAGATTGCAGAACGTGAGGTGAAGCGGGCTTGGTATCGAACACTGCTTAGAATGAACAAACGCGCTTCAGGATTGTGAAGGGTCACGTCGCATCCTTGCGTGTAATTGATACAGTTTCGCTTCGGTCATAAATGAATATATCGCGCCTGTCCAAGCGTAGATGAATCCAGCCCAGCCACATAAAAAGAAACGGCGAAAAATATATAGTCTTTGAAAATATATGATAGGGTTGAAAATTAATCGCAGTAAACGTGGCCTTTTCCCTAACTTGAATAATTGCTCTGCCTTTAAGGTGGAATAGTGATTTTCTTTTAATATTTGTTCTCCCAAGCTAACCACTCTGGCATGAAGTATTTTTCCTTTATTAACGGTGCCGATCTCGCCGTCCACCTCAACACCTTCGTGCACGAGTTCGCCAAGTCCGTAGCGGGTCCGGTCCCGTCGCATCAAACGAATAGCCGTGCCGAAGCGCACCCGGTCAGGTGTATAACCATAGCCGTAGAGGAACAGGCTGAAACCCAGTCGCCACGCTGCACAGTTTTGCGATCGTGATGTTAGCGTGGCTAGTTCTTGCTGCAACAAGGGGTCGAGACGTTCATCGCAGTCGAGGTTCAAGCACCAAATTTCGGAGCATTGATCCAGCGCGAATTGTTTCTGTGCTGCGTATCCGGGCCATTCGCGCTGGAGCAGTCGGATAGGATAGCCTTTGTCCTTGTATTCTCGGATCCGCTCAATCGTGCCATCCGTCGAACCGGAATCGACAATTATGATCTCTTTGCATGCATTGAGGCTTTCGATGCACGGTCCGATCATGTCCATTTCATTCTTGCTGATGATGAAGGCAGATATGGGCAATGTGCTGGTGGTTGGCATCCCACGGTCCCGACAGGTTTCGGTTGCTTGCATATTTCGGATTTTATCCGAAATCGTGCAACGCTTGAATTTTTGCCTTCAGGGCACTGGACAATTTGGTTTTGCCACACATCTGCGCATTTTTTAGTTTCAGAGCGCTCTTAAAAATCTGCCATTTTGTGTGCGAGCGAATGCCGTGCTTCCTTGAGACATATAGTCTTGATTTGGTTGCCTCGTACTCTCGGAAATATGCACTTCTATCGTTCTCGTGACCCGAGGTGGATTTTCCAATTTTGTGAATAACAATAGAATTATGTATATATCGAATTTTGTATCCTTTTTTTATTATTCTGGTCGAAATGTCATCGTCTTCATAATATAAAAATATATTTTCATCAAAGCCATTTATTTCTTTAAATACACTCGTTCTTACTATCAAGGCGGCGCCTGTAGCTGTGATTATTTCTTCGTCACCTGATGGGGCCGGTGGCCTAACCCAGTACGGCCGTGGAAGTAGTATTGTGCGGCGGCGTAGAAATTGGCTTCCATCTTCATTCAGTACCCGTGGGTTGAATGCGGCTGAATCCGGGTATTGGAGCATGGCTTGTTGCATCGCGCTCAGTGCGCCGGCTTGCAGGCGGGCATCTGGATTGAGAAACAGGATGCTTTCGGCCGTAGCCACGTCGGCGCCGCGGTTGCAGGCTGTGCCAAAGCCAAGGTTGCTCCGCATTTCAAGCACTGTCGCTCCCAACGAACGGCAAACCTCTACCGAGTTGTCCGTGCTGGCGTTGTCGACGACAATAACCTGATGCCCAGGAGGAATTGAACGAAGAGCATCGGCTACAACTTCGCTGCTGTTATATGTTACAAGCACGATCGAGAACATTTTTAGCCTCTAGTGAGGGCCAGAGTATTCTCATGGCGATTTGCAACCTTCATACCGGTGCCATTTACCAGTTCTATGAAGCGGGAAAGATTGCGTCCTTGCTGCTCGAAAATGTGCGGGTGGATTTCAACAATCGCGAGTCGGCATGAGGCAAGAGCAGCGGCGTCCCTCTCGAAGACATCGAACTCCGCACCTTCGATATCCATCACCAAGCTGTAGCCTTGCTCCACTCCCATGGCTGAAACGATCTGTCCAAGTGTGCGCGCGGCGACTTCAATGTTGCCCGGCAAGGCGGAAGAGCTGAGGCGGCTGATATGGACGTTCTCGCTTTTGGCGAAACTGATGGTTTCCGCCCCATACGCGATGGCATAGTTGTGCACTTGAACGGGAATGTTTCGCGGCCGGGATTTCACATTTTCTGCACAGATGTCCACAATGTCTGGATTGGCTTCGATCACCCAATAGGGCGTCTCGGGAGCAAGCTTGCTTGAGATGTAGGCGCTGAGAATCCCAAGCGATCCTCCGGCTTCGATAACAGGAAGATGGGCATCCAGGTAAGCGTCCACGAGGCGGCGCTCAGCTTCCTCATACTTGCCTTGCATTACCTGTCGTTTGAACGTGAACGGAATATGATCGGGGATCGCGACTTTGATGGAGTGATAGTCGA
Source organism: Mesorhizobium sp. 61-13 (assembly GCA_001897075.1). GTDB lineage: Bacteria > Pseudomonadota > Alphaproteobacteria > Rhizobiales > Rhizobiaceae > Mesorhizobium. The sequence continues at coordinate 10,214 of MKRZ01000008.1, forward strand.
ACTTTTCCCCGTGCTTGAGCTTGTAAAGACCCAGCCGAAAGTCACGTGACAATTGCTTTAGCGTATTGGCCATGCGTGTTCCGTTCGGAAAGCTAAGCTTAGAAGACCGTTATCTTGGGCATTAAGCCAGAATGAGACTGCATGTCGAGACCCGCCCCGGATTACCCCGGCTAGATCTCGACTGGAACCTCGTCCTTGACCTTGCGGATGGTCAGCGCCGTGCGCACCGTTCCGACATTCGGCGTTGAGGTAAGTTCCTCGATGACGAAGGTCTGGAAGGTGCCGATGTCGCTGGTGACGCAATGCAACAGGAAGTCGGATTCGCCCGACACCATCCAGGCCTCGCGCACGATCGGCCAGCTTCGCGTGCGTTCGGCAAATGCCTTCAGCTCGGAATCGGCCTGGTGGTGCAATCCGATCAGGCAGAAGGCGACCACTTCCATGCCGAGCGAAGGGGCGTCGAGCAGGGCGCGGAAACCGCGGATGATGCCCTTTTCCTCCAGCCGGCGCACGCGCCGCAGGCAGGGAGGGGCAGAAATACCGACCCTTTGCGACAACTCGACATTGGTCATGCGGCCGTCATTTTGCAGTTCGCGCAGTATCTTCCAGTCGATGGCGTCGAGGTCAGCCTTGATCGGCATTTGGGAAAGTCCACTGCGCAAGAATCTGTCGTTCATCGGTAATTAAACGACTTTTTGCCGCATACCAGCGTTTTCACGCGGGATTTCGCGGGTTTCCAACGCTTCGAGCGGCCATTTGGGGCAATAAGCTTTCCGGGGACACTTTGCGCGCCTCCTTGCTGGCTCGGCGGCCAACACTTACATTGCGCATTCGAAGATTTAAGCCAGTTGCGGGCCGCAAGACGGTTCGCTGTCGCGAAAGCCGCTCCATGACCGTCAAGCACGCCCCCGTTCTCATCATTGGCTCAGGTCCGGCCGGCTATACCGCCGCGATCTATGCCGCGCGCGCCATGCTTAAGCCGGTCCTGGTCGCAGGACTGCAACAAGGCGGGCAGTTGATGATCACCACGGATGTCGAGAACTATCCGGGCTTTGCCGAGCCGATCCAGGGGCCGTGGCTGATGAGCGAGATGCTCAAGCAGGCCGAGCATGTCGGCACCGAAATCATCAACGACATCATCGTCGAGGTGAGTATCGACCAGCGTCCGTTCGTCGCCAAGGGTGATTCCGGCACGACCTACACGGCTGATGCGCTGATCATTGCCACGGGCGCACAGGCGAAATGGCTGGGGATTCCCAGCGAACAGACCTTCATGGGCTTCGGCGTTTCAGCCTGCGCCACCTGCGACGGCTTCTTCTATCGCGGCAAGGATGTGGCGGTTGTGGGCGGCGGCAACTCGGCGGTGGAGGAAGCGCTCTATCTCTCCAACCTGGCTAAGAGCGTAACCGTCATCCATCGGCGCAGCGAGTTCCGTTCCGAGCGCATCCTGCGCGAGCGCCTGATGGCGAAGGAAAACGTCAAGGTGATCTGGGACACGGTGGTTGACGAAATCACCGGCCGCCCGGGTAAAACACCGCTGCCGCCTTCCGTCGAGGGCCTCAAGCTGAAGAATGTGGTGACCGGACAGGAAAGCCAGCTCAAGGTGGACGGCGTGTTCGTTGCGATCGGGCACGCGCCCTCGGTCGAGCTGTTCGTCGGCAAGCTGAAGCAGAAGCCGAACGGCTATCTGTGGACGGCGGCGGATTCGACGCGCACGGATGTGCCCGGCGTGTTTGCGGCTGGCGACGTGACCGATGACATTTATCGCCAGGCGGTGACGGCGGCGGGCATGGGCTGCATGGCTGCGCTCGAGGCGGAAAAGTATCTGGCCGGAATAGAGGTACACCGGGAAGCGGCGGAATAAGCCGCTCACTCCAGGTTTCGGCCTGGTTCTTCATCAAACGCCGCACAGAACGAGGGGCATCATGGCGTTAGATTGGGATAAGCTACGCGTGTTTCACGCAGCGGCGGAGGCTGGTTCCTTCACCCACGCTGCCGAGACGCTGCACCTTTCGCAATCGGCGATCTCCCGGCAAGTGAGTGCGCTCGAACATGACGTCGGCGTGCCGCTGTTCAACCGCCATGCGCGCGGCCTTGTGCTGACCGAACAGGGCGAAATGCTTTTCCGCACCGCACACGATGTGCTGATGAAGCTTGAGACGATCAAGTCGCGGCTGTCGGAAACCAAGGACCTTCCGACCGGCATATTGCGGGTGACGACTACGGTTGGACTCGGCACCGGCTGGCTGACCGAACGGGCAAAGGAATTTCTCGACCTGTTCCCGGAGATCAACCTGCAACTGGTGCTGACCAACGAGGAGTTGGACCTGACGATGCGGCAGGCCGATTGCGCGGTGAGGCTGCGCCAGCCGCAACAGCCGGACCTGATCCAGCGCAGGCTGTTTACCGTGCACCTGCATGTGTTTGCTTCGCAGGCTTATCTCGACAAGCACGGCGTGCCGAAGTCGGCCGCCGATCTCGACCACCACCGGATCGTGACTTTCGGGGAGCCGGTGCCGCCTTATCTCGCCGGCCTCAATGCTCTGGAAACAGTCGGGCGCACTGACGGCGACAAACGCCCGACAGTTCTGCAGATCAACGACTTGATGTCGATCCGCCGCGCGGTGAAGCGAGGTGTCGGCATCGCGATGCTGCCTGACTACATGGCGGGCAAGGATTCCGGGCTGGTGCCGGTTCTCGAAGAACTTGAAGGGCCTTCCTTCGATACGTTCTTCGTTTATCCGGAGGCAATGAAGAACCAGGCCAAGCTGAAAGCGTTCCGCGACTTCATGTTCGCCAAGGCGCGCAACTGGTCGTACTGACCGGGTTTCGGGCTGCCTAGCATACAGGCGGTGCCTCACAACAAATCCGCCAAAACGCTCTCCAGATGCCGGGGCAAGGCGTCTGTGCCCTCAAAATCGGCTGGTTTCATTCAAAAAAGCCCGGTCTCTGGCCTTATTGCCGCGAAATTGGTCTTGGACCACAGCCTATGTCTTTTTGCATGTGTGCGTTGCAAAATAGATGCTTGTTTCTGAGGCAGGAGGGTCCCATATATTGTGCATCTCCTGAGCGCGTTCTCCTCCCATTAGCGCTCACGAGTGTTCCCCTCTGGAGGTTTAGCCCTTGTGGGCACTTCCAATCAACTCAGCCGGATCTTCTTGGATCCGGCTTTTTTGTTGCCTGAATCAAGCCTCGCATGAAGGTGTTTCATCGGCGATGCCGGTTTGCGAGCTGCGTTGCGGAGCGTGCGCCTTTGGCGCGTAACAGTCATGTAACCCCTGTAACATGACGCGGGCTTTCGATCTTGACTAAGGATTAGGCAGGACGCGGCGTGGTGGTTCGGGCGATGGGGGCATCGCTCGCATCGCGGGCTCAGGTAGCCGCCGCGTCCAGCTTTTCCAGCCGGTGGAATCCGGCCAGGGGACCGCCTCATTTGTTGTCGTGGTTCTGGTTTCAGCGGAAAGCCGGCGTGGGTTTTCCAGCGGTTTGCAAATATGCGGCGGACCTGCCGTTACCTCCCCGGAAACGGTCCGCAACAAACGGCGCCCGGTTTATCCGGACGCCGTTTGTGGTTTTGACCTCACGCTGCCTTGCCGCTTGCATTCATTGCGTCGTCTGCCAGTCGCCCGGTGAGTTCCGACATGTGGCTGAAACTGGCGCTGTAGGTGGCGACGCCTGCCGTTGCCGAACGAAGTTCGATGATGAGATCGCCGATCTCGGCTTGCGGCATGGTTGCCTCAACGACATCCCAGCCCGGCCAGCCTTCACGCGCGTCGTAGCCCAGGATCTGGCCGCGCCGTTGCGGGATGAGTGCGATGATCTTTGCGGTGGCGTCGGATGGGGTGAGGATCACCACTTTCATCACCGGCTCGAGCAGTACCGGCGAACAGGCGGCCATGCCCTCCTTCATGGCGAGCTTGGCCGCCATCTGGAACGCCATGTCCGAGGAATCTACCGCGTGATAGGAGCCGTCGGAGAGGTTGACGGCGACATCGACGACGGGAAAGCCCATTGGGCCCGATTTCAGATAGTCGCGGATGCCTGTCTCGACCGACTGGATATAGGTCTTGGGCACGACACCGCCGGTGATCGTGTCGGTGAATTGGAAACCGCTGCCGCGGGCCAGCGGCTTGATCTGCAACACCACATCCCCGAATTGACCGTGGCCGCCGGACTGCTTCTTGTGCCGTCCGCGCTGTTCGACCGGTTTGCGGATCGTTTCACGGTAGGGCACAGCAGGGGCGTGACCCTCGACCGGAATCTGGTTCTTGCCCTCCAGCCGCTCGCGGACCACACGCAAGTGCATCTCGCCATGCCCGGACAGGATGGTTTCCGCCGAATCCTGATTGTGATGAAGGTTGAGCGAGGGGTCTTCCTCGGCCAGCCGCTGGATGGCTGCCGACATTTTCACGTCGTCCTTGCGTTCCTTTGGACGTAGCGCGAAGGCATAGACGGGCTGTGGCGGCGACAGCTCAAGGAGGGGGGCAACGCCGCCCTTGGCCGAGGTCAAGGTCTGGCCGGTGCGCACATCGTCCAGCTTGCCGAGGGCCACGGTGTCGCCGATCGATGCCGATGGCAGCTTCGCCTGGTCCTTGCCCAGCATGCGGTAGATGCCGGACACCTTGTTGATCTCGCCATTGGGAAGGTAAAGCTCACCACCGTCGGCGACTTGGCCGGACAGGATGCGCGAGACGGAAAGCTTGCCGCCATGCGCAGTGTGGATGGTCTTCATGACCTGAACCACCGTGGCGTTGCCTTCCGGCGCGCCGAGCCGCTTGCGGGTCGCCTCGATGTCGGGCGCGTCGTGGCGAATCGCCTTCAACAGGCGCAGAACGCCGTTGCCCTTTTCGGCGGTGCCGATGAGGACAGGCGTGACGGCACCGTCGCGAAGATCGGCGGCGAGGTCGTCGAAGATGGCGTCCTTCGGCGGCTCGATCTCCTCGAGCAATTGCTCCATCAGGTGGTCATCGTGATCGGCGAGCGTTTCGAGCATCGAGAAGCGCGCCTCCAACTCGCGGGCCTTGTCGTCGCCCGGGATCTCAGCGACTTCGCTTTCGGCGTATTCGCGGTAGATGTAGGCGCGCTCCAGCGCGAGGTCGATGGAGCCGATGACGACGCCATCCTTGCGCAAGGGAATCTGCCGCAAAAGCAGCGGCAAGGTGCTGGCAGGTTGCAGCATCTTCAGCGTTTCACGTACGCCTGCGATCGACTTGTCGATCTTGTTGAGGAACAGGATGCGCGGCACGCGAAGTTCATCGAGGCGGCGCATGATGAGTTGCAGGGCAGGAATCTTCTTTTCGTCGGCCTCGGCCACCACGACAGCCACGTCGCAAGCGGCGAGCACGGGCTCGGCCTCGAAGGCGAATTCGATCGAGCCGGGGCAATCGACGAAGGTGAGGGTGTCGCCCATGAATTCCGTGGTGGCGACGGTTGCCTCCACGCTCATGGCATGGGCGCGCGCTTCGGCGGAATGATCGGAAACGGTGTTGCCGGATGAGACCGGGTTCTGGCGCGGGATTGCGCCGGTGCGGGCAAGGATGGCTTCGAGAAGTGTCGTCTTACCGCTTGAGAAGGGACCGACTATGGCGATGCATTTCGGTCCCGTGCGTCGTCCTCCGGCGCGATTACCCATGACTGACCTCCGCTCAGGCGTTTTTTCAGGAGCGGCGGCCGGCCTGATGACCGTCGCGCGGCGGCAGCATTGTGAGGAAACTGCCTGCCTGAAAGCATCGTCCCACGGGTTTGGCTTTTGGGCAAGTGTGTGGGAGAAGGTGCGCGGGAGGACGCCGCCATTTCCAAATCTGCCGCCGAACAGATGTATGACAGCCTATGTGTGTCGGAGCGGTTGCCGGCGGACGAATTGGAGGCCTATACGCGGCGTCTGCTGACGCCGATAGCAAGGCACGCGTTGGATACCGTGCCGTTTTATCGGGACAGGCTCGCCGGTATTTTTCGCCCGGATGGAACGGTCGACCACGACGCATGGCTTGACTTGCCGGTGCTGACGCGGCGCGACCTCGCCGACGATTTCGAAGCGTTGAAAAGCAATGCCATTCCGGTGGCCCATGGTGAGACCAGACCTGGCACGACCTCTGGTTCATCCGGGATTCCCGTTACCGTGCTCAAGACTGCGTTTGCAGGAAAGATGGAGCAGGCCATCATGGGGCGGTTCTACCGATGGGTTGGCGTGAATCCCAGGTATAGGCTGGCGATGATAAGGGCCGCGGCTCATCCAAAGCTTCGCTACCAGGTGCAGGAAGAAGAGCCTTGGGTTCCGGCCTGGATGGCGCCCGAGGATTTCGGCACCTATTCCCGGCTCGCCTATCCGACAACGCTTTCCGAGCAGCTTGCCTATATCCAGCGCCAAGGGCCGGTTTATCTCAACACCCAGCCCAGCAACGCGATAGGGCTGGTCGCCACTGCCGAGCAAAACGAGGTGACCGGCCTCGAGGTGAAGGGAATAATCACGCTTGGCGAATTCGTTCCCCAGCAGCTCCGTACCGATGCAAGACGCGTGCTGGGTTGCGAGATATTCGACACCTACAGCGCCAATGAAGTGGGGACGATGGCTTCGCAGTGCGCTTGCGGTTCGCTTCACGTGAATGCCGAGTGCATTCTGGTTGAAGTTCTAAGGCCGGATGGATCGCCCTGCGATGACGGTGAGGAAGGGCGCATCGTGCTGACTACGCTGCTCAATTCCGCGATGCCGCTGATTCGCTACGACATCGGCGATATCGGCTATCTCGGCGGACGATGTGACTGCGGCCTGACCTTGCCCAAGCTCACCTTGACCGTTGGCCGCCTTCGAAGGCTGTTCAAGTTTTCCGACGGGACAGAGATCGCGCCCATTTTCGGCATGGAGTGGTTCGCTGCTGCCTTTCCGGTTGTCCAGTGGCAACTTGCACAGATCGGCCCGGAGGCCCTCGAACTGCGGTTCTCGAGCCGGGCTGACGACGATGCGCTGAACTATGAGGCCGTAACACAGGGACTGCGCGACTATTTTCGGCGGCCGGTCAGCGTCAGCTACAAACGCTATCACGACATGCAGGTTGGGCCCGGCGGCAAGATCGACCAGTTCGTAAAAGAAAATGGACCGGCGCCTGGGGCTGCCGGTCCAGATATCAAGATATCCTGATTTGCGTACTTAGCCGCATTCGCTGGTGCAAGGCGCAGGGCCCGTCGTGGTGTCGTCGGGAGCGTTGAAGGCTGCGCCGAAGAAATCGAGCAGGCGGCTGCGCGGGTCGTCCTGACGGTGACGATCCTTGAGCGACTTACCGGCTTCACCGAAGTAGATGCGCAGGCCGACATTGTAGGTCTGGGTGTCGTCGCCGATGCCGGCATCAGCGAACAGGGCAACGTTGTTGCTGGCGAAGGGCAGCATTGCTTCACCGCCGACCTTGGCGAAGGTTTCATCGAACTGATGTCCGATGCCAGCGTGGATGCGGAAGTTGTCAGTTGCATAGAAGGCCGCAACGAGGTCGCCGCTGAAGAACGTGTCGTCAACACCATCGCCGTCGACGAAATCCGCGCCGACGAAGGCTTCGACGCTGACGCGGTCGAAATAGGCTTCGCCTTCAGCACCGAGGCGCCAGATCGACCCGCCAGCGCCGCCGCCCGAGAGGCGTACATAGTGGCCATAGACGCCAAGCAAGCCCTGGTCGGGATCGCGCCAGAAGCCGTGTGCGCCGATACCGGCTGCAGTGATATGGGGGTCGGTGTCGAAGCGCGCAGCGCCCGCGTCGATCTGGACGCCGAACTGCTGTGCGACCGGGAACGAGATGGAGCCAATGCCGTAGACTGCACTTGGTTCATCGGAGACGTCAGATATGTTCGTCTGGGAGTAGCCGATATCGAGCTTGCCATTGATGCCGGAAACGGCTGGCTTGCCCTCGAACTTTTCCTGGAAATCGGCCGCATTGGAAGCGACGCCCAAGGACAAGAAAATCGCAGTCGTAGTCAGAAGATATGCTCGCATGGCCCCCATCCAAAAAATACTCAAATCAACTTGCGGCACCATGGCGAGACTCGGATCGGAGCGGAAGCATTGCGTTGCAGGATTCAAGGTTAACGCGGAGGAATGCCGAAATGGTGTGGCGACTTTGACACATTCTTGCCAGAGTTAGGCCACGTTCTGTTCGTGACCGATGCTACCCGTGCGCACGAATCGGCGCGCTATTTCATCAAGCGCCCGATCACCTTGCGGGCTACGGTGCCGGGTTTGACGCTGCTGATCTGGCCCTTGTATTCGCCGGAGTAAACCTTGCGCACCATGGCGGTGCGGTTGGACACGTTTTCATCCAGCGACACGGCAAACTCAGATTCGGATCGCCGGACAATGGTGCCTTCGAAATGAGCGTGACCGAGTTGAACGGATACCCGCGTTCCCAGCGGCGCATGCACATTGCCCAGCAGGCGCATGCCGCCGACCGAAACATCCGCCGTGACGAAGATGTGGTGTTCGTTGTCGAACGACACGATCACCGTTTCCTTGCCTTGAAGGCGCTCATGGCGACGCATGCGGGGTTTTTCGACGCAGACCGCGATCGCGGAAACGAGAATGATTATGTTGTACCAGGACCAGTAGAGCGCCACCACGCTGGAATCCTGCAGCGGATCTCTGCCGCCAAAGGAGATAAGCACCCCGAGAAGGGTCAAGCCGAGCAGGAAGCTGAACAGGCTCATCATGCGCCACTGGATGACGGTCTTTGAGCGATCGCCACCCTTGGCGGTGACCTTGAATTTCTGACCCTTGGGCTTGAACAGCCCGATGGCGACAGCGGTCAGGATTTCGCGCGCTGCGAGAAGCTGCGAGATATCAGTCATCACCGGCAAGACACGCTGACCGGAGAGCCATGCCATGACCGCGATCTGGGAGAGATAGTAGGGCAAGAAGTTGGCGATGCCGTCGGCTGTGCCGACATTGACGGCGTTGATGCCCAGCAGGAGGTAGAAGATCGGGACGAGGATGCCGGCCACGCGAAACAGGTAGGCCATGCTCCAGTAAAGCAAGCTCTCGACCAGGCTGACACGGTCGATGAATTGAAGGCCATTGCCGAGTTTGAACGGACCATCCTTGCCGCGGATGATCTGGATGAAGCCGAGGCACCAGCGCGAGCGCTGGGTGATGTATTCCTGCAGGCCTTCGGGTGCGAGGCCAAGCGACAGGCGCTCATTGAGATAGACGGTGCGGAAACCGTTGCGCTTCAGCCTTAACGTGAGGAGATAGTCTTCCGTCACGGATTCAGTTGGGAAGCCGCCGGCGCGCTGGAGCGCATTCATGCGGATGACGGAGGAGGTGCCGCAGCAAAAGGCCGTGCCCCAAGCATCCTTTGCAGGCATGAGCACGTCGAAGAAATAGCGCTGCTCGTCCGGCCAGGCGTCGGAAGCCTGCAGGTTGGCCTGGATCGGGTCCGGATTGATGAAGTGCTGCGGCGTCTGCACGATGCCGACGTCCGGCTCCTTGAACAGGGTCAGGGCGCGCGACAGAAACATCGGCGTCGGCACAAAGTCGGCGTCGAGAATGGAGATGAAATCCGGCGGTTCATCCAGGCCCGCGACGTGGCGCAGTGCGTGGTTAATGTTGCCGGCCTTGGCGTGGGCGTTGTCCGGCCGGGTCAGGTAGTTCGCGCCGAGTTCGTCCGCCAGTTCAGCCAGCCATTGCCGCTTTCCGTCATCCAGCACCCAGACGCGGAAGTTGGCATAGGTCATGCCGGTTGCGCCGACGATGGTGCGCTCGAGGATTTCGCGCTCCTCGTTGTACGTGCAGATGAAGACATCGACCAACGGCATATGCGGCAGGGCATTGAGCCACGGCGTATTCTTCTCGACCTCGCTCGAGCGTTCCTTGGTGCGGGTCAGAGTTATGTAGGAGATGACCGATCCCGTAACCGCTCCGACCTCGATCAGGAAGAACAGCCAGCCGACGACAAAATCGACGGGATTGGCGAGGGAGGGGATGGTGGCGGTGATGCGCCAGAACAGATATTTGGCCGTCAGGGCCAGAACCAGAATGATCGGCAGAATTCGGAAGCGGCAATGGCGATTGATCCAAGGCATCACGGCCAGCAGCAGGCCGGCAATGATAAGGCCGGGCACGGCACCTTCCGATAGAACCGACAGGATCGGGTTCATGGCCGGGACGCTCTCAGGAAGACGTCTTGCCGAAAACCACGCGGCCTGTGCGGCCAACTGGGCAAGAACCTTCGTGCTGCATGCCTTCGACCGCGACCAAGGCCCGGTAGGCTTCCTTCGTCAGGGCTGACGGCAGGATTGCGAAGTTGGAGGCAGCAGACGACACGCCGCTGAGTTGCACGACCTTGCCCGGCAAGGCGTTGGAGCCTTCCCGGAAGGTGAAGCTCGCCGGCATGCCGACCGAAAGCGTGTTGTAGACGGCCTCGGTGACCGCTGCCGTGACAAGGAGCTTCGAGCAGTCCAGCACGCTGATCAGTGGCTGCCCGGCAGTGACCTGTTCGCCTGGTGCGGTGAACAGTTCCCATACCTGGCCAGCGGTCGGCGCAGTCAGCGTTGCCTTGCTTGCCAGCTCGAACAGGGCCTGTTCCCGCGCCACGCCTTCTTCCAGCCTGGCCACGCGGGCATCCTGCCTCGCCTTGTCGGCTTCAAGGGAAGCCATGGTCTCGGCGATGTCGTCGAGACGCTGGGCGGAGCGGGGCTCGTCGTCATAACCGTCGCCGAAGAAGCGGCTTTGCGCCAACGCTTCCGCTTCGACGCCAAGTGCGGCCTTGCGCGCCTTGGCCTGATCCAGTTCAGCGGCGGCGACATCAAGGTCGCGCTTGGCGTTTTCCCGGGCAGCCTTTGCCGCCGTGCCCTTGGCTGTCAGCGACGACTGCCGCTCGAACTCGGCCTCAGCGCGCGCCAGCACCGCTTCGGCCCCGGTCAACTGGGCGTCGACCTCGGCAATCTGCGCCGCGACGCGGTTCTTGCGATCGATGCGAAACGTGTCCACCCGCTTGCCTATGCCGGTGCGCAACTCGGCCAGGCGGGCGATACGTGCGGCAAGCGCATTCTGTTCTTCGCGGGCGGCTCCCAGTTCTTCGCTGGCGCGCTCAATGGCGTTGTGATCGGCGCGGGCGTTGGCGACGGTTGCCAAATCCCAACCGGCCGGGATCGTGCTTCCGACACGAAGCCCTTCAAGACCTTCGGCAATGACGCCGCCAATCGGGGCGCGGATGGTTACGATCTGGGCGTTGACCACCGCTTCCACGCTCGAAACCTGGAAAAGGCGCTGCATCGGCATCCAGCCGACCGTCAGGAGTATGGCAAGACCTGCAACTGTCTTGAGCATACGCGACCACAGCGGCGACAGCGGCTGGCTAAGACGTGAGGGAGCGGGCTGCGGAGCTGGCGCTTCCTGGGTCTCCTCGTTGCCAAATTCCTTGGCAAGCATGGTCTGCAAGGCTCCAGCGCCTTTGGCGTCCGTTGATGGCGTTGCCTGGCTATAGACGAAGCGGTTCGCCGACGAGGCGTCCGTATCCGTGTCCGGATCGGGTTGGGTATTGGTGACTTTCCTGGGCTGGGCCCCGGTTTTGGATGTCATCTCGACCATCCCGCCGTTGGCGGGTTCCCTGTTACGCCGAACGTGTTGCTTGTTGCATCCGGCTTTTATCTGCCGACAGTGTTACCGATGGGAGTTTCGAGACCCTAAAGTTCTATGCAATTTTTACGCGATGGCTAATGCATCATGAAAAATGGCGCTGATTGCAAGGTGGCTTTATAGTCAGTTGCATCAGCTTGGAATTTATCGGGAAACGAGGTTTCACCATGAAGATCACACCATGCGGAAGCGTGCCGACACGGCTTGCTTCGGACCAGTATTTTACGGGCAGGGTGACGCAGGACCCGATCATCGAGACGGAAGCTCCGGCTCATCTGCGCGCCATTTCGGTGCGGTTCGATCCGGGCGCGCGCACGCACTGGCACACGCACCCGCTTGGCCAGACATTGCACGTGACGGCAGGAGCGGGACGCGTGCAAAGCTGGGGTGGTCCTGTTCAGGAGATCAGGGCAGGCGATACGGTGTGGTTTGCACCTGGAGAGAAGCATTGGCACGGTGCGGCACCGCTCACGGCCATGACCCATATCGCCATGCAGGAAGCGCAAGATGGCAGGGCCGTCGACTGGCTGGAGCCGGTGAGTGACGACCAGTACGGGGCGTAGTGGCGGGCGAAGCGCTGACCCTAGCCGGCGAACTTGCGTGCGCCGGCCACGCACAGGATGACCGCAACAGTGACCGCCAGCATGCCCAGCGTTACGGGCTCGTGCAGGAGGGTCGCCGCCAGCGCCAAACCGAAGAACGGCTGCAGGAGTTGCAACTGGCCGACCGCTGCGATGCCGCCTTGCGCGAGGCCGCGGTACCAGAACACAAAGCCGATCAACATGCTGAACAGAGAGACATAGACAAGGCCGATCCAGGCAGGTGGATTTATGTCCGCGAATGTCGGCGGCATCCGGCTGATCATCAAAGCCGCCATGACGGGTAGCGACAGTACGAGCGCCCAGGAGATGACCTGCCAGCCGCCGAAGACGCGAGACAGCTTGGCGCCTTCGGCATAGCCCAATCCGCACACAATCACCGCCGCGAGCATCAGAGTGTCGCCAATCGGCGAGGCGGTGAGGCCTTGCGATAGCGCAAAGCCCGCTACAAGCGCGCTGCCAAGCACCGAGAAGGCCCAGAATGCAGGCTTGGGCCGTTCGCCGCCGCGGATGACGCCGAATATGGCCGTTGCCAGAGGCAGCAGCCCAATGAAAACGATCGAATGCGCGGACGTGACGTGCTGAAGGGCAAACGCTGTCAGCAGCGGAAATCCGACGACAACGCCTAGGGAGACCACGACAAGCGAGGCGATGTCGGCGCGGGTAGGGCGCTTCTGCTTGAACGCGACGAGGAGGCAAAGCGCTAGTGCGCCGGCGATTGCCGCCCGTGCCGCGGTCAGGAACACAGGATCGAACTGCAATACGGCAACGCGGGTGGCGGGCAGCGAGCCGCTGAATATGACCACGCCAATCAAGCCGCTGACCCATCCGGTGGTTGTCCGGTCCATATCCCACTCCATCGATTGCAGCTTTCTATGGGCTTCGATGGCTGGCGCAGCTAGTGACAGTTCAGTACAATTGAACTGAACTGTTATGATACGATGGGCAATACAGATGGATGGAAATTCCGCAACAGGTTCCCGCGTCGAGACAGTGATGGCAACTGTGCGCCAGCGGATTGCAGGGCGCAGCCTCACATCAGGGGCCAAACTGCCGTCGATCCGTGGGTTCGCCGCCACGCTCAAGGTTTCCGCCTCGACCGTGGTGGAAGCCTACGAGCGGCTTGTCGCGGAAGGGGTTATCCACTCTCGGCCCGGCTCCGGCTTCTATGTCGCCAACCAGATGGCGCCGCTATCGCTGTCCGAGATCGGCCCGAAGCTAGACCGGGAGGTTGATCCGTTCTGGGTTTCGCGGCAATCGCTGGCGACCGGCGACGACAGCATGAAGCCGGGCTGTGGATGGTTGCCGGCATCGTGGATGCCGGAGAGCGGTATCCGGAAAGCGCTACGTTCGCTTTCGCGTGCCGAGGGGACTGTGCTTGGCGACTATGGTTCTCCGCTTGGATTGCCGCCGCTGCGCCAACTTATCGTCCGGCGGATGGCGGAACGGGGCATAGAATGTTCGCCGGACCAGGTCATGCTGACAGAATCCGGAACGCAGGCAATGGACCTGCTTTGCCGCATGCTTCTGGAACCCGGCGATACAGTGCTGGTCGATGACCCTTGCTATTTCAATTTCCAGGCGCTGTTGCGCGCCCATCGCGCCAGGATGATCAGCGTGCCTTACACGGCGTCCGGCCCAGATACAGAGCGCCTCGCGGTAGTGTTGGCCGAACACAGGCCGCGGCTCTACCTGACCAATTCGGCGATCCACAATCCGACCGGCGCGATCCTGTCGCCTGTTGTTGCCCACAGGGTTCTTAAACTCGCCGACCAGTTCGGGCTGACAATCATCGAGGACGATATTTTCGCCGACTTCGAACGCAGTCCGGCTCCACGTCTGGCTGCGTTCGACGGGCTGGACCGCGTGATCCACATCGGCAGTTTTTCGAAGACGCTTTCCGCTTCTGCCCGTTGCGGCTTCGTGGCGGCGCGCCCTGAATTGATCGAAAGCCTGATCGATCTCAAGATCGCGACCTCATTCGGCGGCGGAAGGCTAACCGCTGAACTGGTTCTTTCCGTCCTGAGCGACGGCGGCTACCGCAAGCACATGGACGGACTGAGAAGCCGTCTTGCTCGCGCAATGTCCGATGTCGCAGCGAGGCTGAAGGCCATTGGCATCGTGCCCTGGCTTGAGCCGCAAGCCGGCATGTTCCTGTGGTGTCGCCTGCCAGACGGTCTGGACGCCGCGGATGTCGCGCGGGCGGCCCTCGAAAGGGGTGTGGTGCTGGCACCCGGCAATGCGTTCAGCCTGTCGCAATCTGCCACGAACTACATGCGGTTCAATGTTTCGCAAACGCTCAGCGACCACACTTTCCAAGTGTTGCAAGTGACGTTGCGTTCAGCGCGGAAGTCGGGCGGTTGACGAAAACACAAAGCCCGGCAGTGTGCCGGGCTTTGGAGTCATTTCAGGTGGTTGAGCAGGTCAGCTCAAGCTTGCTGTGAAACGCTGGATGCGCGTGCAGGCTTCCTCGAGAAGCTTTTCCGACGTGGCATAGGAGATGCGGAAATTCGGGCCAAGGCCAAAGGCCGAGCCGAACACCACCGCGACGCCTTCGGCCTCTAGCAATTCGCTGCAGAAGGTCTCGTCAGTGTCGATGACCTTGCCGCTGGGGGCCTTCTTGCCGATCAGGTTGGCGCAGGACGGGTAGACATAGAACGCGCCTTCAGGCGATGGGCAGGTAATGCCGCGCGCCTGGTTGAGCATCGACACGACGAGGTCGCGCCGGCCCTGGAAGATCGCCTTGTTCTTCTTGATGAAGTCCTGCGGGCCATTGAGCGCTTCGACGGACGCCCACTGGGCGATGGTGCAGGCGCCGGAGGTCTGCTGACCCTGGATCATGTCCATTGCCTTGATGAGCTGGAGCGGGCCGGCTGCATAGCCGATGCGCCAGCCGGTCATGGCATAGGCTTTCGAGACGCCGTTCATCGTCAGCGTGCGTTCGTAGAGGTTCGGCTCGACCTCGGCGATGGTCTTGAATACGAAGTCGCCATAGGTGAGGTGCTCGTACATATCGTCGGTCAGCACCCAGACATGTGGGTGCTTCAGGAGAACGTCGGCGAGCGCCCTCAGTTCGGCCTCGGTGTAGGCGGCACCGGAAGGGTTGGACGGCGAATTCATCAACAACCATTTGGTCTTCGGCGTGATCGCCTTTTCCAGCACCTCAGGGGCCAGCTTGAAGCCGTTGTCGATCGAGGTATCGGCAAAAGCGGACGTGCCGCCGCAGATCGCCACCATCTCAGGATAGCTGACCCAGTAAGGGCGCGGGATGATGACTTCGTCGCCGGGGTTCAGCGTAGCCATGAAGGCATTGAACAGGATCTGCTTGCCGCCGGTGCCGACGATGGTCTGCGCTGGCGTGTAGTCGAGATTGTTCTCGCGCTTGAACTTCTTGGCGATTGCCTCGCGCAGCGGCACGATGCCGGAGACGGGCGGATACTTGGTTTCGCCGCGGCGGATTGCCTCGATGGCAGCGTTCTTGATGTTGTCGGGCGTGTCGAAATCCGGCTCGCCTGCACCGAGGCCGATGACATCGCGCCCGGCGCTTTTCAGCTCGCGCGCTTTCTGCGTCACCGCGATGGTCGCGGAAGGCTTTACGCGGGAAAGGGCGTCGGCGAGAAAGGCCATGAGGAAATGTCTCCAGAGTGTGGCTGAAACCAGTCGTTCGACTGCGTGCTTCTATTGTCGCATCGGCCGGCGAAGTGCAAGCTTCGCGAAACGGGAACCGGCGAATTCCAATCTCTGCTACATTAACTGGCGGTAAAATATTGAGCCGGTAGAATGGTCTGATTTGCAACTGGTATGCGGAGCGCCGATTTGGCTCGGAGCATCGGGCTTGCCCATGTCATTCGTCACGAGGACGGCACTGCGACCGGCGTGTGGGGCGTCTATACGCTGAAGAGCGCATTCCAGCCGATTTTCGCATTCAATGAAGGCAAGCTTTCGATCGTTGCATTCGAGGGGCTGATCCGCCCGTTCCGCAATGGAGAGCCGGAAACGCCGGCGGTGTTCTTTTCAGGATGCCCTCCCGTAGACCGCCTGCACATCGAGGGGCTGACCCGAACCATGCACCTTTTGAACGCTGGGGTTTGCCTTCCCGAGCAAATGTCGGTGTTCATCAACTTCGACCCTTCAGTCTTTACGGACAGGAGCATCTCGGACGCTGCCATGCGCGACATGCGGCTGGTGCTGCATGAGGCGAAAATCGATCCGCGCCGCGTGGTTTGCGAAGTGACCGAGCAAAAGACGATATCCCAGGAAGCGCTCTACGACTTTGTGGGCGCATTGCGCGCCAGCGGCTTCCGTATTGCGGTAGACGACTACGGCGCCGACGAATCCGACATAACCCGCATCCAGGAACTCAAGCCAGACATCGTTAAGTTCGATGCGGTATGGATCGGCCAGCTAATGGAGTCTGGTGCGGGCTTTGCCTTGCTGACGGCAATGGTGAAGTCCTTCGAGGAGCAGGGCATTCATACCGTGTTCGAGGGCATCGAGGAGAACTGGCAACTCGAGCTTGCGGAAAAGTCCGGCGCCTCGATGGTGCAGGGTTTTGTGCTGGCGCGCCCGGAAATCGCCTCGCTGTCCTTGCGCAACATGGGTGGCATCAGCGAGATGCAGGCGACGCTCGAGCAAGCTGAGGATGCCGATGCGGCACGGCCGTCGCGCGCTACCGGGCGGACGGCCAGGGTGTTTGGCCGAAGATCCCTCAGATGACACGCAAGCCTGACCGGCGCCGCGATGTCCGCGGAGCGATCTTTGCCGATGAAATCGGCATCGAATACGGGGTCTATGGCGATTTCCGGCTGCGCAGCGCCTATCAGCCGATCTTTGCGCCCCGCGACGGTGGATTGAAGCCTGTAGCTGTCGAGGCACTCATAGAACCTCATGTGGCCGGCCAGCCTGTTTCTCCCAGTATCTTCTTTGATGGCATTGCGGCCAAGGATCGGCTGTTCGTGGAAACGATGTGCCGCACTTTGCACCTGCATAACTTCCGGCATATCGGGGTTAGTGACCTCGACCTGTTCTTCAATTTCCATCCCGGCGTCAACGATCATCCGGGGCGTGTTCTTGCCGAACTGCGGCTGATGATGGGCGGGCTGGAGGATGTCGAACTGCATCCCGGCATGCTTGTGTGCGAGATAACCGAACATGCCGCGCCAAATGACAAGGTGCTGGTGGCAATCGCTCGCGAAATGCGCCGCAACGGCCTTCGCATAGCGGTCGACGATTTTGGCGCCGGCCATTCGACCGAAGAAAGGCTCAAGCTGATCGAGCCGGATATCGTCAAGATCGATGGGCCATGGTTCGCGCTTTTGTGCCGCTACCCTGCGGCCGAACGCCTGTTCAAGTCGCTGGTCAGCCTGTTGCACGATCGCGGCGTCAAAATACTGGTTGAGGGCATCGAACAACCCGACCAGCTACGGGTGGCTATGGAAGGCGGCGCCGATCTTCTGCAAGGGTTTCTGCTCGGCCGCCCGGCACTGGCCGGAACGATTTTCAACGAGGAACCGCTCGACGCTGCGCGCTTACTTGGCCGGACCGGCATGGCTTCGCCTTTGATCGGCTGACCGATCAACGAAATCGATTATTGCACCAATATAAATCACTGGAAGCGCGGTTTTGGCGGGCGCAATAATTCAGCAGAGGGAGACTGACTGAATGACCGTGCTTTATGGAATGATCGACAGCGGCAATTGCTACAAGCCGCGGCTGCTTATGGCGAAACTGGGCCTGCCGTTCACCAATGTCGAGGTGAGCTCGCATACCGGGCAGACACGCACCCCCGAGTTCGTGGCCAAGAACCCGAACGCGATGGTGCCGCTGCTGGAACTCGACGACGGACGGCGGATCGCCGAATCGAACGCCATCCTGCTCTATCTTGCGGAAGGAACGCGGTTTCTACCCAGTGACCGCTATCAAAGGGCCATGGCCTATCAATGGCTGTTCTTCGAGCAATACAGCCATGAGCCCTATATCGCCGTGCGCAAGGCGCTTTTGACTTTCCCCGAACGCGCGAAGGACGCGACGCCGGAACGGCTGGCGCAGACGCTGGAGCGCGGCAACAAGGCGCTTGGCGTCATGAACAGGCATCTGGCGGACAACGCCTATTTTGCCGGAGGCGCGCTCAGCGTTGCCGATATTGCGCTCTATGCCTACACGCACTCTGCGGAGCAGGGGGGCTTTCAGCTCGATGCCTATCCGGCGGTTGCCGCGTGGCTGAAGCGGGTGGAAGCCGATCCGGGCCACGTGCCGAGCGACTGGCTGCCGTAAGGCAACGTATGGAATAGGGGCAGGAAAACAAAAAGGCGGGATAAATCCCGCCTTTCGATTGCTTGGAAGCCTGATCGGGAGCCTGGTGTCCGGGCCGGCAGCAATCTGCTGCTTCGGCTGGTCGGGGTCATCATGCTCCGGCGCGCTTCTCGCGCAGCCGCCAGTACATCCGTGACTTGCTGCGCGCCCCGAACTATCGCCCGGCGCGCGCCTTGTGCAAAATCAGGCTGCCTTGCTCAGAGATCCAGCGGACGACTTGCCGGTGCGGCGGTCCTGCTCGATCTCGAAATTGACCTTCTGGCCTTCGTTGAGGGTCGACATGCCAGCGCGTTCAACAGCGGAGATGTGGACGAATACGTCCGCGCCGCCATTGTCAGGCTGGATGAAGCCGTAGCCCTTGGTGGCGTTGAACCACTTAACGGTCCCTGTTGCCATAGTAGTATTCCTTCGAGTTTGCTCATGTTTTCGGTGACCGGACCAAAGCCCGGCCGGTGGCATCGAGATTTTGGAGAAAGACGTCAGCAAACGCGAGGATCGCGAGGCCCGGATCGATCGGCCGAAATATCAACGGGGTGCATATAACCCTTGTTTGAGGCAAAAACAAGAGGTTACAGGAAGCAGCTTGCGGCAGGACGCCAAACGGACGCCGCATTTGCGGCGGAACTTCAAGGTTCTGCTGGCGTTACGGCGAAAGCAATTATTACCGTGTATTACCGTGCGAGCTAGATCGGGAGGCACCCATGAAAGCAATCCTTGTTGCGGCGAGCCTTTGCCTGATCGCGGCGGAGGCGCATGCAATCTCACGCTATGATCCCACCCGGATGAGCTGCGGCGAGGTGCAGGCGCGCGTTGCCCGCGACGGAGCCGCACTCTTGCGCTACCGCTCGCCGCGCAATCCGAACATCACGCTCTATGACCGCTATGTGCGCGACGACCGATTCTGCGACATGGGCGAAGTTCGCAGTCGCGCTTTCGTGCCGAGCGCGGACCGGAATTCCTGCCAAGTCTACAAATGCGAGCGACCGGAATACGAGGAAAGATGGCGGCGGATATGGCCTGACTAGAATCACGCCATCAAAAGGTGAATGCGGATTGCGCCGATGGCGGCGGGCCTATGTGGACGCCTTCCAGCGCCAGCATTTTTTCCTTGGACGCTGAACCGCCGGGAGCGGAGAAGCCGCCGATCTTGCCGCCGGCAGCAAGGATGCGATGGCAAGGAATGACCAGCGGCACCGGATTGGCGCCGAGGGCTGCTCCGGTTTCGCGCGGCAGTCCGGCCTTGCCGGCGCGCTTGGCAAGCTCGCCATAGGTCGTGGTTTCGCCAAAGCGGAGCTTGCGCGTGGCGTCGTAGATGGCCAGCTGGAACTCGTCGACGCCGGTGAGATCGACCGGGACGTTCGCGAAATCGACTTCCTCGCCCGCCGCATAGGCCTTGATGCGCTCGACCAGATCGGCGACCCATGCCGGCATGTCGCGGCTTGCGGGCGCGCCGGTGCCGATCTTGCGCAGCAGGTTGCGCTCGACGCTTTCGCGGCTTTTCTGCGCGAGATGGACGCGGGTGAGGCCGCGCTCGCTCCAGGCGATGCCCATGAAGCCGAGCGCCGTTTCGAAGACGGAATGGCCGATGGTTTCAGGAACAGTGGTGTCGTTCATCGAATTGTCCTTTCGCACATGGCCCCAAATTCGAGGCGAATTGGTACGAAGCGGGAACATTATCGCACCGGCCGGGCGGGATCGCCACCCGAAATACGCGCAAACAACAAGTTACCGGAGGACAGGTTGCGGGCCAGACTCGGCTGATGTAAGGACGGAAATTACGTTTTTCCGACCAACGGACTTCGAACCCCCGGTTTGCCAACGAAGCTGCCCATTGCTGCCCTTGGTGTGATGCTGGCCGCGTTCGGCCTTGCCGGCTGCACCACGACCTCGCAATCGCCGCAATTGGCGCAGTCCACAAGTGTCGACGAGACCGACGCCGGCTTCACCATTCCGCTGCCCGAAACGGTCGCAGTTCTGCCTGAAAGCGCCTATGCGCAGGCGACGGTGAATGCCGACATGGCCGGGATGCCTGCTTCGGCGCAACCGGGCGATGCGACGGTGGCCGATGCTACGCAACAGCCCGCAGCGATGCCCGGCGTGCAGTCGCAACCGGCGCTGCTTGCCTCGGCGGCGCCTGAAATCCAGCCGGCCTCGTTCGTCGCGCCTGCCCAGCCGGTAATGCCGCAACCGGCAGCGCCGCGCGGCCATGTAGACATGCTGATCGCCAAATATGCTGCGCTCTACGAAGTGCCGGAAAATTTCGTGCGGCGGGTGGTCAATCGCGAAAGCACCTTCAATCCGATGGCCTACAACAAGGGCCACTGGGGGCTGATGCAGATCAAGCACGCGACGGCGCGCGGCATGGGCTATGAGGGACCGGCCAACGGGCTGCTCGATGCCGAGACGAATCTGAAATACGCGGTGAAATACCTGCGCGGCGCGTGGCTGGTGGCCGATGGCGACGAGAACCGCGCCGACCGGCTCTACCAGACCGGCTACTATTACGACGCCAAGCGCCGCGGCATGCTGGGCATCACCGGCCTCGGCAAAGACCGCAAGCGCCGCCGCGAGCCGTTGCTTATCGCGCCGGCACTGCCTGTGGAAACGCCGCCCGTGGTTGACCTGCCGGTTGCGCTGACCGATTCCTGATCCTTTTCATATGTCGGGCGCGTTGCCGATGCGCTGCTTCAGCTCAAGCGCCCAGGCGCGGCCTTCGTCGCCGCCCCACAGATGCCAGGCGATGTAGCCGGCGGAGGGATTTGCCTCGTTGCCGTAGTTCTTGCCGCGCTTGTCCACTTCGTGGCGGGCGAAGTAGCTCACCATGCGGCGGATGGTGGAGGGGGCGAGCGGCTTGCGCGCCTTGAGTTCAGTGGCGCGCGCCACGCCGATCTCGGTGCCGCCGCGCTTGAACTTGGCGCGCATCGCCAGTCCCTTGGTGGCGTTGTCGGCCACGACCTGCGGCGGAACAAGCGAAATCTCGTCGGGATCGTCCATTGCACCTCCACAGGCACGGCCAAGCGTTTCGCGCACCCCGCGCTTGTGCGCCGGTGCCTGTCATTACTATAGGGCAAGCCGGTGGAAAGGGGACAAATCGGGCGGATTTTTGCTATAGCGGGGAAAACAGCAAGCGAGGCCGTCATGCCACCCATTGCGCTTCCCCTTGTCGGTTCGTGCCGCTGCGGGCGGGTCGAAATCCGCATCACCAAGGCGCCGATCTGCACCGCCGCCTGCCACTGCCACGGCTGCCAGAAGATGGCGTCGTCGGCCTTTTCGCTGACGGCGATGGTGCCGGCGAACGGGTTCGAGGTGGTGAAGGGCGAGCCGGTGATCGGCGGCCTGCACGGCGCCGACCTCAACCATTATTTCTGCCCGCACTGCATGACATGGATGTTCACGCGGCCGGTGGGCTTCGACTTCGTCAATGTGCGGCCGACCATGTTCGACGATTCGAGCTGGTTCCGACCCTACATGGAAACCTATGCCAGCACCAAGCTGCCCTTTGCCGAGACAGGCGCGGTGAAGAGTTTCGAGACGTTCCCCACCATGGAGGACATCGGCGGGTTGATTAAGGGCTATGCCGACTGGGCCGGGTGAGGGGTGTGCTTATTCATCGCCACGCCCGGCTAAAGCCGTCTGGCCATTGTCAAAGAACTGACCTCGTCTGAGAGGTCGGGAGGACGGGCGGCCGTTCGGTCGCTCGTTTAGTAGTTTAGTGCGGCCTTGCGGCCGCCCGTCCGGTGGCTTCCCTCAACCAGTGCACCGGCCATGCCGCAGCCCCAGCCTCGATGGCCGACAACTGCGGGCAACACTGCGCCCGGTTCGAGGGCCGGACTTAGGGGTTCATCACCCAGCCGCCTACCGCAGACGACCAGCCCGGCACCGTCGCCCTTCCCTGATCCCCGGTGCGCACCAGGTCTCCCGCAAGGGCGATGGGGGGATTATGGGGGAGGTGCAGAGGGTGTGGATAAAAGGGCGGTAAATTTTTCAGAATCGGCAACCGAGGGTTTCGCCCAGGCTAGATCGGTGCTTGATCAATGGCACATTGACACGATAATCAACTTCGAAGTCTCCCTTTCGCTTGAACTCGTGTAAATCATGAGAAGTTTCGTTGAAACTATAGCGTGACGCGGCTCCGAATGGCAAATTCTTATAGGTTGAAATTATTTTCAAAAGAAGTATGTTTATCTTCATTGGCAAATATAATAATTAAAACAGTGGTTTAGTGAGGAAAAAATGGAAGAAGAAATGGCTGAAAAGGATCTTGATTTAGAGCAAACTGAAGAAACACCGGAGGATGAACCTCTTCCTTCTTTAAAATATGAAATATTTTCATATCCTTCAGATACGACTTTAAAAGGATATTTGGAGCAGTGGAATAATGGGCAGCTATTTATTCCTGAATTTCAGAGAGGTTATGTCTGGGATCAAACTAGAGCAAGTAAATTAATTGAGTCATTTCTACTTGGGTTACCGGTGCCTCCGACATTTCTTTACAAGCCCGCTGCATCAAAATCCTTTTGGATTATTGATGGTCAGCAACGTATACGTAGTGTGGTCGATTTTCAAAAAGGCGTTTTTGGAGAAGCGAAATTCCGATTAAAAGGAGTCGATCCTCGCTGGAATGGTAGGACGTTCGAAGATTTGTCAGAAGAAGAACGGTTCAGTCTAGAAACGACGGTTTTGCGAGCGATTGTCATTCAACAAACGCATCCTGCGGATCACACAAGTATTTATCAAATATTTGAAAGACTTAATACAGGCGGTGTTCGTCTAAATTCTATGGAAGTTCGGCAATGTGTTTATACGAGCAAATTTTTGCAAGTTGTAAAGGATTTAAATGATGATAAAAATTGGCGAAATATAATAGGCGTATCGATACCAGACAAAAGACTAAAAGATAGAGAACTTGTATTAAGAATTATTTCTTTGTATTTAAATGTTGAAAAATATGAAAAGCCTATGAAAGGGTTTTTAAATGATTGTGCTGTGTATTTTAAAAATGGATTTAATAATGAAGATCAATTGGACAATAAGCTGAATGAAATATGTGAAAAATTCCTGAAATCTTGTTCTGATATTATTTCCCAAATTGGTGATAAGCCTTTTCATCTAAAGGGTCGTTTGAATTTTAGTGCTCTTGATGCTGTAACGGTTACCCTGATGCGGGCAAATTCTATCGAGAACCTAAAAGAAAAGTTTGAGAATCTGATAGGAGATTCGAGTTTTCAGGACGATGTTTCCTTTAATACGAGTGACGAGAGTGTATTAAAACGCCGATTTGAAACAGCCGCGCGATACTTGGTGTAGAAAATGTCGCATTTGGATCGTACGGCTGCCATTCTTGATATTGTAGAAACTGCCGCCAATTCTGGACAATTGCCGGGGCCGACTCAGAGTTTTTTAGCTCAATATCTTGCCGTCGTTCTGTATTCGGAAATGGAAGAGCGCGTAGCTGAGATAGTAAAAGGCCACCTTGAATGCTTCACTCACGAAGCAGTGGCAAATTTTGTAACATCTTCGATGGGAGATCTTATAAGGCGTGTTCCTAAATCGGATATTGCTAAACTTGCAGAGCGTTTTGGTGAGGCATTTAAGACGAGATTCAATGGGAGTGTTGAAGAGCATAAAGTGACTTTTTATAGCAATGTAATTTCAGCAAGACATGAGATTGGTCACAGGAGAGGATCCAATATTTCTCTTTCTGAGGTGAAAAAGGGCCATGAAGCGGCAAATCATATCCTGGATACTCTAGCGAATTGCCTTGCTGCAAATGAACCGGCCAGTGACATCGCCTCTGGTCTTTCTAATAGCGATGTCACCTTGGGTTAGT
>MKRZ01000009.1:0-2881 GCA_001897075.1 Mesorhizobium sp. 61-13
GCCGCAGCCATGGATATGGCGCCAGCGCTCGAAGATCAGGCCCTTCGGGTTGTCGCGCAGGAAGAAATAATCCTCGAACGCCTCGTCGGTGATGTCGGCGATGTCGGTCGGCCGGGCGATGTGCGCATCGCCACCGTGGCGGAATTCGAGCTCCGAGCGCTCTTCCTCGCAGTAGGGGCAGTAGATCAGCAGCATTTTATCCTACCTGTTTAAAGCTCTGGTCCCGACACGAACGTGCCGGGAGCCTGGTCGCAAAGTCGCTGGCCCATGGTGACGAAGGGAGCAATCCGGTGCACGAGCTGCTCGACATTGTCGTAAGGGGCCAGAATGTCGTTCATTCCCAAATTGACGATGCTCATCGCAAAGACGTTCATGTCGAGGTTGAAGGCACGGTTCATGTCCGTTTCATCGGGAATGAAATAGACCGCCCGATTGCCCAGCACTTTCGTGCACCCCAGCATCCCGCCCCTGGCGACGAAGGGCCATTCCGCTTCGCCCGCCGCCCTCTGGATCTTCTGGAACCGGAAATCCCCCGCTTCGGGAATAATGTCTCCGGCGTGAACGGCGCCAGCCGTCATCAGAAGTCCAGCGAGCAGCGCGCCGTTCATCAGTGGGCGACGGCCGCCGCCGCCGCCTCGTCGATGAGGCGGCCGGTGCGGAAGCGGTCGAGCGTCAGGCCGGCCGCCAGCTTGTGCGGCTCGCCCTTCGCGATGAGATGCGCGAAGAGATGGGCCGAGCCCGGCGTCGCCTTGAAGCCGCCGGTGCCCCAGCCGCAGTTGACGAAGAGGTTCGGAACCGGCGTCACGCCCTGGATCGCCGAGCGGTCCGGCGTGTTGTCGGTGATGCCGCCCCACTGGCGCATCATCTTGACGCGGCGGAACATCGGGAAGAGCTCGCAGATGGCATCGAGCGTATGCGTGATGATCTGCAGGCCCCCGGTCTGGGAATAGGAGTTGTACTGGTCCGTGCCGGCGCCGATGACGAGCTCGCCCTTGTCCGACTGCGAGATATAGGCATGCACCGAATTGGACATGACCACGCACGGGAAGATCGGCTTCATCGGCTCGGAAACCAGCGCCTGCAGCGGCACGGAATGCAGCGGCAGCTTCACGTCGGCCATCGACAGGATGACCGAGTTGTGGCCGGAGGCCGAAACCGCGATCTTCCTGGCGCCGATGAAGCCCTTGGAGGTCTCCACGCCCGTCACCGCGCCGTCAGGCCCGCGGCGGATGCCCTTGACCTCACAGTTCTGGATGATGTGCACGCCGCGATCCGACGCCGCGCGGGCATAGCCCCAGGCGACGGCATCGTGGCGGGCCGTGCCGCCGCGGCGCTGGAGGGCCGCGCCGTTGATCGGGTAGCGGGCCGTGGCGGAGATGTCGAGGACCGGCACGAAGTCCTTCGCCTGCTGCGGCGTCAGCCATTCGTTGTCGATGCCGTAGAGACGGTTGGCGTGGACGTGCCGCTGGAAGGACTGCTTGTCGTGCACATTGTGCGACAGCATCATGACGCCGCGCGGCGAATACATGACGTTGTAGTTGAGGTCCTGGCTGAGGCCTTCCCAGAGCTTCAGCGAGTGCTCGTAGATGTCCATGCTCTCGTCATAGAGATAGTTCGAGCGGATGATGGTCGTGTTGCGGCCGGTATTGCCGCCGCCGAGCCAGCCCTTCTCGATCACCGCCACATTGGTGATGCCGTGCTCCTTGGCGAGATAGTAGGCAGCGCCCAGGCCGTGGCCGCCGCCGCCGACGATGATCACGTCGTATTCCTTGCGCGGCTCGGGCGAGGTCCACTGCGCCTCCCATCCCTTGTGGCCGCGCATCGCCTCGCGGGCGACGGCGAAAACCGAATATTTGCGCATTACCCAGGTCCTCGATGTCTCGCCGGCCTCGCCGGCTGTTTCCTGTTGCACTACAAAGCAAATCCTGACGCCGGACGCCGTATCCTTTGCGACGCGTTCAGGCGCACCTTGTACCACATGCGACATGCCCCGCCGGGGGCTTCGCAAAGGTTTTACCGGTCATCCCCGTAAAATCCCCGATAATCGCGGCTGGGAAGACTGGACTTCTGCCAGGCATTCTGGTATCCGACCCCCCAATCGTCAGCCTTCCGGGCTGCGCGAACGTCACTTATTTGCCTGACGACCTCAAGGAATCGCCGGGCTTGCAACTAACCAAAGGAACGGGATTCTCGTGCAGGTACTTGTCCGCGACAACAACGTTGATCAGGCTCTCCGCGCTCTCAAGAAGAAGATGCAGCGCGAAGGTATTTTCCGTGAAATGAAGATGCGCGACTATTACGAGAAGCCGTCGCAGAAGCGTGCGCGTGAAAAGGCCGAAGCCGTTCGTCGCGTTCGCAAGCTGGCCCGCAAGCGCGCCCAGCGCGAAGGCCTCATCGGCGGCCGTCCTGGCGCCCGCTGATCGGTCGTCTTTTCGACGTTTTCGGATGCAAGACCGGGCGGGGGCGATGAATTCGCCGCCGCCTTTTTTGACATGACCTGAAGAATTTCACCCTTGTGAAACGCTTCCCGTGCAATTCCGGGCGCACCCGCTACGCACCCTTTCCGGAATTGCCTTTCAAGGCCGTAGCGTATTCTTCGCGCATGATGCGCGATGAAGCCCATTTTGAGGATTCGCACTTGGACATGGCTGCAGCATCTACCGGGTTCCCGACCGATCGTCTCTCTTCCTCGTCCGTGCGCATTCGCCGCTCCCTGTCGGTCGCCGTCGCGGCCGCCTCGCTCGCCCTCGTGCTTGCCGGCTGCCAGTCGACCGCGACATCGACGGACGTGCTGAAGGTCGAGCGCGCGCAGGGTTCGCAGGAGAACATCGCATCGCTTTCGGCGGTCATCGCCGCAAACCCGCAGGATCCGGAAGGCTAC
>MKRZ01000009.1:2971-5587 GCA_001897075.1 Mesorhizobium sp. 61-13
TACCAGGCCTACGCCAACCGCGCGCTCGTCCAGCGCAGCATGGGCCGGCAGGCGGAAGCGGCGTCCGACTACAACACTGCGCTCCAGCTCAACGCGAACTATGATGTCGCCTATATCGGCCGCGGCAATCTCTATCGCCAGGCCGGCCGTCTCGACGACGCCTTCCGCGACTTCAACCGCGCCATCCAGCTCGACACGACCGATCCGCGCGCCTATCACAACCGCGGCCTGATCTACCAGTCGCGCCGCCAGCACGACAAGGCCATCGAGGACTTCTCGAAGGCCATCTCGCTCTCGCCGAACTCGGCCGAGCCCTATAACGGCCGCGGCATCTCCTACGCCGCGCTCGGCGACGACGACAACGCGTTTTCGGATTTCAACACCGCCATCAACCTCGACGGCAAGCTGGCCGAATCCTGGGCCAACCAGGCGCTCATCTACGAGCGCCGCGGCGACATGGCCAAGGCCGCCCGCTCCTATTCGCAGGCGCTTCGCCTCGACCCGAACTACAAGCCGGCCAAGGACGGCCTCGCCCGCACCCGCGGCGCGGCCAATACCGCAAAGCCCGCCTGAGCGTCACCCGCGTGATCGCAAGCGGGCGCTACTGCGCCCGCACGCCCACCTTGAAGGGCTCCGGCGTCAGGTCGGGGCAGAGCACCGACACCTTCCGCGTCTCGCCGCGCGGAAGATGGGCGACCGTGCCGCACATCTTCACGCCGCCCTGCTCTATCCACACGTCCACGATCCCGCTGCGGCTCTCGGCCTTCAGCAGCGCATCCACACGGTAGCCGTCCACGAAGGCGGCCTCGACGACCTGCACGACATCCGGCTCGGCCGTATAGCGCAGGACGAAGGACACGATCGGCAGGACGGCGAGGAGGAGGAGCAGCAGCTCCGCTTTCAGTTCGGCGATTTTCATTGCGGGCCACGATAAGGAACGTTTTTGTTGATTGTTCCTTTTCGATGGCGCAAGCTCGAATTCTACTTGTTACCCACGCAATCAGCCGTCCAATTTCGCAAATATATCCCTTCAAATATCCCCGCTCGAAAACGTTCGTTTATGTTGGAAAAAGCAACATGGAACGGAAGGCAGCGCATGGCGAAGAAGATCGGTTATCTGCGGGTGAGCACGGTCGACCAGAATCCCGACCGGCAGATCGAAGGGCTCAAGGACCTTTGCGACGAGCTTCACGTCGAGACGCTCTCGGCGGTGAGCCGCCGCCGGCCGGTCTACGAGGCGGTCACCGCGGGCCTTCAGGCCGGCGACCTCCTCGTCATCTGGGACCTCGACCGCGCCTACCGCTCGGCAAGGGACGCGCTGGCCGAGCTGGACGCCCTCCAGCAGCGCGGCATCCACTTCCATATCGCCAAGCTCAGCATCGACACGACGACGCCGACCGGCCGTTTCCTCTACACGGTCATGGGCGGGCTGGCGGAATTCGAGCGGCTGACCCTGTCGCAGCGCACCCGCGAGGGGCTTCTTGCCGCCCGCAAGCGCGGCTCGCGCCTCGGCCGCCCGCCCAAGCTCGACGACCGGCAGCTCCGCCTCGCCCGCGAACGACTCAGCCACGGCGAAACCATCACCGCCCTCGCCCGCACCTTCGGCGTCGCCCCCTGGACGATGACCCGCGCATTGCGGCGGGGAGAAGCCTGCCGGTGAAGTGAAGATCCTCCGCCTGCCGGCATTTCCCCCGCAAAGGGGGAGAAAGCAGGAGGCTTGCTCATCATTCAAAATGGAAAGTAGACGGAGCGACAGTTCAAGTCCTCCCCCTTGTGGGGAGGGATTTAGGGAGGGGTCTTCCCGTAACGCCCGGCTTCGCGGGGCCGCCCCCTCTGCCTGCCGGCATCTCTCCCACAAGGGGGGAGAAAGCGGGAGGCGTGCTCATCGTTCAAAATGGAATAGCACGGCAAGCCCCTCCCCCTTGTGGGGAGGGGTTGGGGAGGGGTCCTGCCCTCAGTGGTTCATCGCCTTGACGATGTCCTCGGTCATCTTCTTGGCGTCGCCCAGCAGCATCATCGTGCCGTCCTTGTAGAACAGCGTGTTGTCGATGCCGGCATAGCCGGAGCCGAGGGAGCGCTTGACGAAGAGGCAGGTCTTGGCCTTGTCGACGTCGAGGATCGGCATGCCGTAGATCGGCGAGGACTTGTCGTCGCGCGCCGCCGGGTTCGTCACGTCGTTCGCGCCGATGACATAGGCGACGTCGGCCTGGGCGAATTCCGAGTTGATGTCCTCCAGCTCGAACACCTCGTCATAGGGCACGTTCGCCTCGGCCAGCAGCACGTTCATGTGGCCGGGCATGCGGCCGGCGACCGGGTGAATCGCGTATTTCACCTCGACGCCCTGCTCCTTGAGCTTGTCGGCAAGCTCGCGCAGCGCATGCTGGGCCTGCGCCACCGCCATGCCGTAGCCCGGCACGATGATGACCTTGGAGGCGTTCGCCATCAGGAAGGCCGCATCGTCCGCCGAGCCCTGCTTGACCGTGCGCTGGACGCCGTCGTCCGCCGCTGCCGCCGTCTCGCCGCCGAAGCCGCCGAGGATGACGGAGATGAACGAGCGGTTCATGCCCTTGCACATGATGTAGGACAGGATCGCGCCCGAGGAGCCGACCAGCGCGC
>MKRZ01000009.1:5711-5954 GCA_001897075.1 Mesorhizobium sp. 61-13
CGAGGTTGCCGAGCGTGAAGCCGATGCCGGCCGCCGCCCAGCCCGAATAGGAATTGAGCATGGACACGACGACGGGCATGTCCGCCCCGCCGATCGGCACGATCAGCAGCACGCCGAGCGCCAGCGCCAGGATGACGATCAGCCAGAAGTCGAAATGGCTTTCCGACAGCGTCAGGCCGACGATGAAGACGACGATCGCCGCAAGCAGCACGATGTTGATGACATGGCGGTAAGGCAGCATGA
>MKRZ01000009.1:6025-8083 GCA_001897075.1 Mesorhizobium sp. 61-13
ATGGCAAGGCCGAGCACGATGAGCACGAGACCGCCGAAGGAGGGCGTCGCGAGCAGCAGCGTCGAGCCGATGGCGATGCCCATGCCGACCATGCCGAGCATGTTGCCGCGCCGGCTGGTCGTCGGATGCGGCAGGCCGCGCAGCGCCATGATGAAGAGCACGCCGGAGACGAGATAGAGGAAGGCTGCGAAGTTTGCGTTCATCGGGCCGCCCTCACTTCTCTTTTTTCTTGTACATCGCCAGCATGCGCTGGGTGACGAGGAAGCCGCCGAAGATGTTGACGGAGGCGAGGATCAGAGCGACGAAGCCGAAGCCGGTCGCAACGCCCGAGAGCGAGATGCCGACGGCGAGCAGCGCGCCGACCACGATGACCGAGGAGATCGCATTGGTGACGGCCATCAGCGGCGTGTGCAGCGCCGGCGTCACCGACCAGACGACATAGTAGCCGACGAAGATCGACAGCACGAAGATCGCCAGGCGGAAGACGAAGGGATCGATCGCCCCGCCGGAAACGCCATGCGCCGCCGCGGCGGCCGCGTCCGGCACATATTCGGAGGCGGTTCGGACGGCCTCCACGGCGCGTTCGAGATCGGTCAGCGCCTTGTCGAGAAGTTCATTCGCCATCACTTGCCCTCCCCTTCATGAACGGCGCCGCCGAAATTCGGATGCACCACGGCCCCGCCATGGGTCAGCATCGTCGCCTTGACGAGTTCGTCCTCGGCATTGACCGAGACCGTCTTCGTTTCCTTGTCGACCATGGTCTCCAGGAAGGTGAGGAGGTTCCTGGCATAGAGCGCCGAGGCGGAGGCCGGAATGCGGCCCGGCACGTTGAGATAGCCGATAACCCTGACGCCCTCGACTTCCACGACCTTGCCCGGTTCCGACCCCTCGATATTGCCGCCGCGCTCGACCGCGAGGTCGACGGCGACGGAGCCGGTCTTCATGGCGGCCAGCATCTGGCGCGTCACGAGGCGCGGCGCCGGCCGGCCGGGGATCAGCGCCGTCGTGATGACGATGTCCTGCTTGGCGATGTGGTCGGCGACGAGCGCCGCCTGCTTGGCCTGGTATTCCTTCGACATTTCCTTGGCATAGCCGCCGGCGGTCTCGGCGGCCTTGAACTCGTCGTCCTCGACGGCGATGAACTTGGCGCCGAGCGAGGCGACCTGCTCCTTGGCGGCCGGGCGCACGTCCGTCGCGGAGACGGCGGCGCCGAGGCGGCGGGCCGTGGCGATGGCCTGCAGGCCCGCGACGCCCGCGCCCATGACGAAGACCTTGGCGGCCGGAACGGTGCCGGCGGCGGTCATCATCATCGGCATGGCGCGGTCGAATTCATGGGCGGCGTCGATGACGGCCTGGTAGCCGGCAAGGTTGGCCTGCGAGGAGAGGATGTCCATCGACTGGGCGCGCGTGATGCGCGGCATCAACTCCATGGCGAAGGCGGTGAGCCCGGCCCGCGCCATTTCGGCGATGGCGGCCTCGTTGCCGTAGGGATCCATGGTGGCGATGACGATCGCGCCGGGCTTGTAGCCGGCGATCTCCGAAGCGGTCGGCCGGCGCACCTTGAGCACGACATCGGCCGTCTTCGCCTCTTCCTTTCCGGCGATGCGGGCACCGGCGGCCTCATAGTCCGCATCGAGGATGCGCGAGGCAAGGCCCGCGCCGGCCTCGACCAAGACGTCGAGCCCGAGGGCCTTCATTTTCTTGACGGTATCAACGGATCCGGCAACGCGGCCTTCGGCCGGGTCGCTTTCCCGCGCGACAAAAACACACTGACTCAAACCGTGGTCCTCCCCCCGAGACTGGCCGTGTTGGATCACGGCGCCGGATGACGCCGCGGCAAACCGCGAATGCGGCTTTTCAGATCAACGCAGCAGGAAGTAGCCGACGACGTTGAGGATGATGAACAGCAGGACGCCGCTGAAGAAACCGGCGCTGGTGAAGAAGCCTGCGGCCATGGCGATCAGGAGCGCAACGCAGAACAGCGTGCCGTACTTGGCCGCATTGAGGAAGAAGTTGTAGGTCTTCTCGTGCTCGGGATAATCCATCGGAGCGCCGAGT
>MKRZ01000010.1:0-2305 GCA_001897075.1 Mesorhizobium sp. 61-13
GATCCAGCCGGTGCACCGAAGGATTTCCTGACGCTGCTTTTGCGCGCCGAAGGACCTGACGGGCTGACGCGTGCGGAGATCGAAGACAACATCATCACCTTCATCGGTGCAGGCCACGAAACGACGGCACGGGCGCTGGGCTGGACGCTTTACTGCCTTGCCGAAGCGCCGTGGGAGCGCGAGCGGATCGAACGGGAGATCGATGCGGTTCTCGCTCGCGAACCCGACCCGGTGAAATGGCTTGAGGCGATGCCGCTGACGCGCGCGGCGTTTGACGAGGCGCTGAGGCTTTATCCTCCCGCCCCTTCCATCAACCGCGAACCGATCGAGCCGGAGACATACAAGGGGCTCCACATTCCTCCCAAGGCCGCCGTGCTGGTGATGCCTTGGGTGGTGCATCGCCACCGCAAGCTGTGGGACCAGCCGGATGCCTTCCTGCCCGAGCGCTTCCATCCCGGCAATCGCGACAAGATCGACCGTTACCAGTATCTGCCGTTTGGCGCAGGCCCGCGCGTATGCATAGGCGCGAGTTTTGCCATGCAGGAGGCGATCATCGCGCTCGCCATCCTTCTGTCACGTTTCCGGTTCGAGACTGTGTCCGAGACCAACCCGTGGCCGGTGCAGAAATTGACCACGCAGCCGCAAGGCGGCCTGCCGATGCGGGTGACCCGGCGATGACACGCGCAGCCTGACCCAATTCGCTAAGGGCTTCCTCTCGCCATTCGGCTACGTCCGGGTCAATTCCTGCCCTGGAAAATGTTTTCCACATGCACGGGCCAACGCCGGGGCAGCACCGCCACCATGTCGAAGCGCACGGACAGGCGGCCATAGTCGGGCTGGCGCGCAAGCCACAGGTCGGCCGCCCCTTCGATGCGGCGTTCGGATTCACGCGCGATCGCCTCCATGGCTTCGACCAGCGAGCGCCGCGCCTTGACCTCGACGATGAGGATCAGGTCGCCGCGACGGGCAATCAGGTCGATCTCGCCCAGTTTCGTGCGGTAGCGGCGGGCAAGGATGCGATAGCCCTTCAGCATCAGCGCAAGCGCCGCCAGCCATTCGCCGTGATGGCCGCGCCGATAGGCCTTGCGGCGGCCCGCAGTTCCGGTGTCAGGCATTCGCTTTCAGTTCCAGCAGGCGGCGATAGAGGTCCTGCTTGCTGGTTCCCGTCATCTTCGCCGCCTCGGCTGCGGCTTTGGAGGCCGGCAGTTCGGCGGCAAGCGACAGAAGCAGGCTGTCAATGTCGGCAGGCGCTTGGGCCTCAGTATCCGGCGGACCGACGCAGATGACGATTTCGCCCTTGGGGGTATCGGCCTGGCGGTAGTGATCGGCAAGCTCGCGAAGCGAACCAAGCCGCATTTCCTCGAAAGCCTTGGTGAGCTCGCGGCCGATGGCGGCCTTGCGCGTGTCGCCCAGCGTTTCCACCATCGCGGCAAGCGTATCGGCCAGTCGGCGCGGCGATTCGAAGAAGATCAGGGTCGCGGGCACAGCCCGCAACTCCTCAAGGCGCGTCCGTTTCTGGCCGGCCTTTACCGGCAGGAAGCCTGCGAACAGGAAGGCATCGGACGGCAAGCCCGAAGCCGTGAGGGCTGCCAGCGCCGCCGAAGGCCCCGGAATTGGCACGACGCGCAAGCCGCGCTCCAGCGCCTCGCCAACCAGCCGGTAACCGGGATCGGAGACAAGCGGCGTGCCGGCATCGGAGATCAGCGCCACGCTTTGGCCGGCCTCCAGCGCCTCGATCATCCGTGGACCAGCCTCGGCGGCATTGTGTTCGTGATAGGCGGTGGTGCGCCGCCGGATGCCGTAGCGCTCGAGCAGGACGCGGGAAACGCGGGTGTCTTCACACGCGACGATGTCGGCGGCGGCGAGCGTTTCCAGGGCGCGCAAGGTGATGTCGGCCAGGTTGCCGATGGGCGTCGCGACGAGGTAGAGCGCCGACTGCAGCGGGCGGGCCGTGACTTCGGTCGAGCCGATCAGATAGCTGTGTTTTTTTGTTTCGCCGGCCATTTCATACCCTCGCCGGCCCCTGTTTGGCACGGCTTGGCCCGCGTTGCAAAACCCACAGCTTTCCATCCTCACCGCCATGTCTTTGCCACAGTGCGGAACGAAACCGGCGACCATGGATTTAGACATCGATTCTCGAGGAGGACACGATGGACAGTCTGAAAATCCAGGATGCTTTCGAGCCCTACTATGCCGGGCGCAAGCGCTTTGCCACGGACCGCAAGTTGTCCGGCGCCACTGGACTCAACAATCTCAAGCAGTTACGGGCGGCATACAAGCAGCGGCTAGAGGCGAAACGCGCCGG
>MKRZ01000010.1:2330-7660 GCA_001897075.1 Mesorhizobium sp. 61-13
TGATCGACCGATGCCCAACCGCTTCGACGTTTTCATGTCGCGGATCGAAACCAAGAGCGCCCGAAGCGACGCCCCGCCGCTACACCCGGTAGGCAACAAGTATGGCGCCAACAGCGATAAGGCCGACGCCAAGCCAGTTCGTGCCGCTGAAGCGTTCTCCGAGAAACACAACGCCAAACACCGCAACAAGCACAATGCCTGAGCGTTACCGCGCCAGATCGGCAACCAGTGCATCAAGCACGATCATGCCGGATGGCGTGGCGCGCAAGCGGGAGTTGCCGATGGAGGCGACCAGTCCCTCATCCTGCAGGATCGATAGCCGCGACGAGGAAAGGCCCCTACCCGACAGGCGTTCGTAGCGCGCCAGATCGATGCCTTCGACGAGGCGAAGCCCCATGAGCAAGAACTCGTCGGCCTCTTCAGAACGGCTCAGCACCTCGCCATCGACGATGCCATGGCCCTGGCGCTCGACCAGATCGACCCAGCCTTCCGGCATCTTTTCGGCGATGGTGACGATGCGCGTGCCGTTTTCAACAAAGCGCCCATGTGCGCCCGGACCGACGCCGACATATTCGCCGTAGCGCCAGTAGGTCAGGTTGTGGCGGCTTTCCGCTCCCGGACGGGCATGGTTGGAAATCTCGTAGGCCGGCAGGCCGCGCGCGGTAGTGATTTCCTGTGTGACGGCATAGAGGTCGGCGGCATGGTCGGGGTCGGGGATCTCGAACTTGTGCGCCGCATGCAACTTCGAGAAAGGCGTGCCGTCCTCGATGGTAAGCTGGTAGAGTGACAGGTGGTCGGCGGCATGGCCAATCGCCTGCTCAAGTTCTGCCGCCCACGCCTCCGGGGTCTGGTTGGGCCGAGCGTAGATCAGGTCGAACGACAGGCGCGGGAAGATTTCGCGGGCGAGGCCGATGGCATGCAAGGCTTCCTCGACATTGTGCAGCCGGCCGAGAAAACGCAAATCGGCATCGTTCAGCGCCTGCACGCCAAGGGAAACGCGGTTGACGCCTGCGGCACGGTAGCCGCGGAAGCGCTCGGCCTCGACCGATGACGGGTTGGCTTCCAGCGTCACTTCGATGCCGGCGGGCACCGTCCAGTTTTTCGCCACCGCATCCAGAACAGCGCCAACGGTTTCCGGCTTCATCAGCGAAGGCGTACCGCCGCCGATGAAGATGGACGTGACCTCGCGTGGACCTGTGCGTGCGCGCATCGTGGCAAGCTCGGTAGCGAAGGCGTTGGCAAATCGCTCCTGATCCACCGGCTGGTGGCGGACATGGCTGTTGAAATCGCAATAAGGGCATTTGGCTGCGCAGAACGGCCAATGGATGTAGACGCCAAATCCGGGTGAGCGGTCGAACTGCATGATCAGGCGACGTCCAACCTCGCTTGCGCGAATTTCTGGAAGGCGCGGGCGCGGTGCGACAAGGCGGTCGCCTGCCCCGGCTTCCAACCGTGCTTTTCCTCGGCCTTCATCTCGCCGAAGGTCTTGTCGAAGCTGTTCGGCAGGAACACCGGATCGTAGCCGAATCCGAGTTCTCCGCGCGGCGGCCACACCAGAGTGCCTTCGACCTCGCCACGGTAATATTCGGCCTGCCCGTCGGGAAAGGCGAGGCAAATGACGGCAACGAAACGCCCGGTGCGCTGTGCCGCTTCCTTTGCACCAACCTCCTGCATCGCCACTTCCGTGCGCTGCATGGCCATGGCGAAGTCGCGGCTGCCATCCGGCAATTCGGCCCAATTGGCGGTGTAGACGCCCGGCGCGCCATCGAGCGCATCTACGCACAGGCCGGAATCATCGGAAAGAGCCGGCAGATTGGTGGCCTTGGCCGCCGCGAAAGCCTTGATGTAGGCGTTTTCCTCGAAGGTGGTGCCGGTTTCGTCCGGCTCGGGCAGGCCGTATTCCTTGGCGGATTTCGCTTCGAAGCCGAACGGACCCATGAGGTCGGCGAATTCGCGCAGCTTGCCCGCGTTGTGGCTGGCGATGACGATCCTGCGGCCATCCAGTTTGTGCATCACAGATTCCAGATCTTCGGTTCGGCGAATTCCAGCGAATTGCCGGAAGGGTCGCGGAAATAGATTGAACGTCCACCGGCCGGCCAGTGGAAATCGGCCTCGATTTCCACCCCCAGTTCGACCAGACGCGTACGCCAGCTTTCGATCTCGTCGGCGCTTGCGGCAAAGCACAGATGCCCCTGCCCGACTGTACCATGCGGCGGCACCGGCAGGCGCGCATCGGGCGGCGGCGGAATTTTCGTCGCCTCTGCATTGAACAGCAAAATCACACCGGAGCCGCAGCGAAAGAAGACGTGCCTGCCGCCAACCTTGGCAATGCGTTCCAGACCAAGGATACCGCCATAAAAAGCTTCCGCCGCGTCGAGATCGGTGACGTAGAGTGCGGATTCGAGGATGGCGGACGGGGTCATCGCAAGCCGCCTAGGCCACCGCCATCTGCTGCAGGCTGACGAGACGCGCAATGCCCTTCTTGGCAAGCACCATAAGCTCGGTGAACTGCGCTTCCGAGAATGGCTCACCTTCCGCCGTGCCCTGTATCTCGACGATGCCGCCCTTGCCGGTCATGACGAAATTGGCGTCGGTGCCGGCGGACGAATCCTCGATATAATCGAGGTCGATGACCGGCTGGCCGTCATGGATGCCGCAGGAAATGGCGGCGACATGATCCTTCAGCACGCGCTGGACGCTCGCCATCTGGCGTGCTTCCATCCAGCGCAGGCAATCATAGAGGGCCACCCAGCCGCCGGTGATCGAGGCGGTGCGGGTGCCGCCATCGGCCTGCAACACGTCGCAATCGACGGTGATCTGCTGTTCGCCAAGCGCCTGCATGTCAACGACGGCACGCAGCGAACGGCCGATAAGGCGCTGGATTTCCAGCGTGCGGCCACCCTGCTTGCCGGCGGAGGCTTCGCGGCGCATGCGGTCGCCGGTGGAACGCGGCAGCATGCCGTATTCAGCCGTCACCCAGCCCTTGCCGGTGTTGCGCATCCAGCCGGGCACCCTCTCTTCAAGGCTTGCGGTGCAAAGCACGTGCGTGTCGCCGAACTTGACCAGGCAAGAGCCCTCGGCGTGCTTGGAGACGCCCCGTTCGAAGGAGATGGCCCGCATTTCGTCGGGTTGGCGTTTGGAGGGGCGCATTCGGGCCTCTTTCTGGCAATTGTCTGGATTCCTGGCGGGCTTGTAGCCGTATGCAAAGCGGGGCGCAAAGGAAAACGCCCCGGCTTGCGCTTGGCCGACCCAAGTCTATATCCTTGACTTGGAAGCCACGGCCAGAAAACCGCAGATGACGAAACCGATTGCCGATCCGAACCTGCATTCGCCCGCAGTCCAATCGCTGGACATGCGCTCGCGCGACATATTCCGGCGCATCGTCGAATCCTATCTGAGGGACGGCGAACCGGTCGGTTCGCGCAGCCTGTCGCGCATCCTGCCGTCGTCGCTGTCGCCGGCGACGATCCGCAACGTGATGAGCGACCTCGAGCATCTCGGCCTTGTCTACGCGCCGCATATCTCGGCCGGCCGCCTGCCGACGCAAGCTGGCCTGCGCTTCTTCGTCGATGCCTTCATGGAACTTGGCGACCTTTCCGACGACGAGCGCCGCAGCATCGAGGCGCAGATCAAGGCTTCCGGCACCGAATCCTCGCTGGAACACATGCTGACGGAAGCCAGCCAGATGCTGTCGGGGGTTTCGCGCGGCGCGGGGCTGGTGCTGGCGGCCAAGAACGAAGCCGCGCTGAAACACATCGAATTCATCCAGCTTGAGCCGACCAAGGCGCTGACCGTCCTTGTCTCGCAAAACGGCGACGTCGAAAACCGGGTCATCGACCTGCCTGCCGGCGTCACCGTCTCGCAATTGCATGAGGCCTCCAACTTTCTCAACGCCCACATCCGCGGCCGAACCCTGGCCGAAGTGCGCACCGAGATCGCGCGGATCAAGGAGGAAACGCGGGCGGCGCTCGACACGCTGTCGCAGGACCTTGTTGAAAAGGGCCTCGCGCTCTGGGCCGGCTCCGAAACCGGGCTGCCGGCGCGCCTGATCGTGCGCGGCAGGGCCAATCTTCTGGAGAATGTGACGGCGCAAGCCGATCTCGACCTGCTTCGGCACCTGTTCGACGATCTCGAAACCCAGGACGGGCTGATCCAGTTGCTCGACATGGCCGAACAGGGGCCGGGCGTGCGCATCTTCATAGGTTCGGAAAACAAGCTGTTTTCGCTATCGGGATCGTCGCTGGTGGTGGCGCCTTATCGCGACAAGGATGCACGCGTGGTGGGCGCACTGGGCGTCATCGGTCCGACGCGTCTCAACTACGCCCGCATCGTGCCGATGGTTGACTATACGGCCCAGCTTATCACGCGCTTGCTGCGCTGAGTGCAATCCCGCGGGCCACCAAGGAGGCATCAATGGCACTGGAAGAAATCAAGGCCAGGATCAGCCTGCTGCTCGAGCAGATGGTCAACCAGCCCGAGGACAATTACGAGACGCAGGAGCAGTTGCGGGAAAAGCTGAGGGAACTGCGCGCTATGGGCCTGCCCTTGCCCGACGATCTCGTTGAACTGGAAAAGCGTCTCGATGAGGAATTCAGCGGCGACAACGCATAGCCACGTTCAACTCCGTTCACATCGACGTGTGATGCGGAACGACCATGCTCCCCCTACGTTGCACTCATGGTTAAGCCACGGAGCAACGGATTGAAGCAGATTGCGCTACTTACCCTTCCCCTCTTGCTGGCAGCGACGAGCGCTTTTGCGCATAACACAACCCTATTGAAGGGCGAAGCCGCATTCGGCGACTGGCGAGCCGACAAGCCCGGCGTGCGGCGGCTCATCGTTCCCGACGACCTGCAAGCTCCATACGCCACGGACTCGGCATCCAACGGCGCCGACCGGGCAGCAATGCCGCCAGATGCCGGGCCGAAGCTGCCTGCGGGTTTTTCCGCTGAAATGATTGCCTCGGGCATCCGCAATCCGCGCACGGTGCGGATTGCTCCCAACGGCGACATATTCGTCGCCGATTCACGCGCCAACCAGATCAGGGTCTATCGCCTCGGTGAGGGCAGCGCGAAGCCTGTGGAACAGGCGGTGTTCGCCAAGGGACTGCGACAGCCCTACGGTATCGCATTCTATCCTTCCGACAAGCCGGAATGGGTCTACGTCGCCAATTCGAGCAATGTGGTGCGCTTTGCCTACAAGGCCGGCGATCTCGAAGCTTCCGGCGACGCGGAGGTGGTGGTGAACCGGCTGCCGGGCGGCGGGCACTGGACCCGCGACCTTGCATTCTCGCCTGACGGCAAGACGCTCTACGTGTCGGTCGGCTCGGC